>LCNZ01000015.1 GCA_001002325.1 Candidatus Amesbacteria bacterium GW2011_GWB1_47_19 | reverse complement strand
GGGGCTTAAAACAGCGTCCCGGAAAAATATGGCGGAAAAATCAGTAAAAGTCGGCAGGTGTTTCCGGTAATTCGGCGGGTTCCTGGGGCTGAGGGGTAGTACCGGCGTAGAAACGCAGGGTATCGGGGTCATCTGGGGTGACTTTGGCGACGGACTGGAGGGTAGTTGGTTTATTGGTCGAAGCGATGGGGGACAGCGGGTCGGGTTTCGCGGACTCCCCTGATTGTCTTTTGTCTTTAGATTTTGTCTTTCTGATACAAGCTGCATTTGCATTTGCATTATCAAGGCGCGCGTTCTTATCGCGTTTATATCGCGTTCTGAGCGCGTTTTTGTTCTTAGGTCGTTTATTTTTCTCGTACTTACGAGAGTACTCAATTAGAAACTTTGCCACTAAGCGCCCAAAATGCTCGTCACAAGTGCCAATTATGAAGCGTTCCAAAACAGCATCTTTTACCGTCGTCCATTTGTCCAAAGAGATGTGGGCGATTGAGGCCAATTCCCGGTCGTCATTAGGTAGAGTGGCGCGTGGAATCTGGTCCCAGGCTTCGCATAAGAGATACATGTATGCTTTGACCTCATCGCCGGACATGGCCAGGACGTGGCGGGAGCCTGACCAGTTTTTGGCATAAAGAGGGAAGTACGGGGCTTTCATACTGGTCTGTTCCTTTAAAAAGCTCCACCGCCCTGTGACCGGACAGGCATCAGGGGGTGGCCTTTTTGGGGAATGCCTTATCCTTACGGCGTCGGCATCAGCAAATTTTTAAGCGTGTGACTTGTCCGGTCACGCCATTAATATACTCTTTTACTTCAACCGCGTCAATGCGCTTTTTATTGCCGCCTCTTTCCTCAACCCAGGCTCCCACTTCTTCCCCCAGTCTATCTTGCGCTTCTTCTTCGCCTCCTGGAGAAGATACAGGGCCATGAACTTCCCGGCCGCCTGCGCCGCATCCAGGGCTATCATCTGGGCGGCCTTTTTGCTGACCCCGTGTTCCCATGAAGCCGAGCAGATGACCGTATCGTAGACCGCCTTCTCGATATCCCCGGCCTTCATCCCCGCCTCCAAGGTATCACAAACCTCTTCTTGAAATAATACTCAAAGGCACCGACCTGGATAAAGGCCGACTTAATCACCGCATCGACACTGGCAAACCCAAAACCAGGATGTTCCGGCGCAATCTCAAGATAGCACGACGCATTTCTGAGCACCCGGTCCAGCCATTTGATGCCAAAGGAGTCCTTCGCCCCGGCCGCGATAAGCAGGTATTCGGATTTGCGCCCGTATTCGGTTCGGCCGAAAACCTTGACCTGGATACCGATGTTTAAGATAACCGCCTCAAACAGTATCATTTTATTTTTCCACCCTCATTAGGTGGCACTTGAAAACAACATCTTCTACAAGGATTGGGGCCGGGTTCCCAAACTGCGGACCTTGGCATAATCCGCCTGTCTTATAGCGTAAACACTTGGTAGCGCCCCCCATACAGACATATTTCCGTGGCTTCGGCCCAAAAATATATTCTGCGATATCAATGCCATAGGTTGAGCGGCAGGCCGCAACCACATCCTCAATAATGGAGCGAAGGCAGCTCTTTTCATAATACGCCGTTTCGTTCAAACCATCGAAATGCTTTCTAATTTCAGACAGTTTACCCATACATCCCACCTGTTCGTTAAGACTTTTCGTCATTTTATTCCCCCTTGATAATCGACAAATCAATATCCGCCATCCACCCGTAGGTGTCCGCAACCTTCTTCTTAATCCGATTCCTTATCACGCCGGCCTTAACCGGGGTCTCGGAATACTGAACATAGAAGACACCGGCCTCCAGGATATCACCCGCCCGCCTGATGTTGATATCATATTCACCAAGGCTCGTGTCATAACTGCACTTCTCTTTGTGAATTCTGGAGAAATACCAATCCTTAACGATGATATATTTTTCATTCTCGCAAACAACATCAACTTGCTCAGAAACAAACTCGTTCTGGTAGATGCTCCGCTGAAAGGCGTACAAAGAAACCTTGTAATGCCAAAGTTTCCTCCCAGAGAGAATAATCTTGGGCTCCAGTTCCGCCCGAACCTGCTGTTCTGTCTCATTCGCCACCTGTTCTAAGGCGCCCTTTAACGAATGACTGTCCGGCATCCCCAGCTCTTCCATAATCTTTTTGCATCGTTCGTCTGTCACTCCTGAACCTCCTTTAAAATTGTATCACATGCATTCCTGATACTCTGTAACCAATGCCGCTTCTCCTCCCCGCCATTCAGGGCCGTCCGCACGCTGTCCTGGAAGCGCTGTTTTCCCCATCCTGCGTGGACCTGATAAAGGTCCAGCCCCATTTCTTTCATGGCCGCCAACGCTGAATCGACTTCCGTCTTGGTCTCCTGGAGCCGCTTGTTCACCCGCTCGGTCTCAAGAATTCGCTCGTCAACGGTTTTCCTCAACGTCTTCGATATTCGATAGCCTAGGTCGCGGTCGAGCACCCGGGTCTCCAGCCAGTCTCGCCAAAACTTCGTCTTATCTTTGTCATCATACTCTTCCCGCTTAACCTTCACCCGGCACATCATAACGTATTTGAGGAGTTGTGTGGGCTCCGGGATTTCCCGATAGGGGGCCTTCTTCTTAGTATAGAGCTTCGCCCCATTGACGCTCGCCCACAACAACCCGCATTGNGCCGATGAAATCCTGGCGCGAGACCTTAATCTCATACCCGGAATAGAGGGGGTGCGCCCAGCTCCGGTTCATTGCCCAACCGTCGAGGATTCCGAATTTATAACCCTGGCTCGGACCGTCCTTGCATTCGGGAATGTAAACGTCCTCCGCGTGCTTGGCGGCCAACAGACGTTGAATATCATTGGAGGTCATAGCTTTTTTACTTTCGCTTCAACATAAAGCAAGCATCCCTGCGTCTCCTTGATGAACCCCCCGCGAGTATTCGCACTCGCCAACTCGGAGTCCGTGAAATTAAACCAACCTAAATCCCTCGCCCGCAACCATTGGTTCTCGGATAAGAAAAAACAAATTTTGTTTTTCTCTCTATTGGAGCCGGCCATTATTTTTATCAGCTCAGTCTTGTCGTTCATTTCCAACCCCTTCTTCGCTTTCAGCCCTTGTATCGCAACCCTCACAAGGATTGTCCATCACACAAAGACAAGCATCGTTATGCGGGCAAGGCTTGAGGTTCGAAGCGTATTGTGATTTCTTTTCCATGAGAGAGCCTATGAAACTTCCTTGCCGGCCGCCCTATCGAACGTGAAAGTAACGGGCGACCGCGGGGGCTCCCAATCGAATGTCCCTTGGGTATTAGCGTGGAGGAAACCCAGATTTCCATTCTCCCCCTCGATGGATATCTTAATGACCTTGCTTTTCATTCCATACCCCCTGCTTAACGGCCTTCCTGATTTCGTCGTAATAGACGGTCATCGTCTTAATACTTTTCGGTATTCTCGCCGGCTTAGTGAGTTTCTGCAACAAAGGAATACGGATAGACTGCGCCTCATCATTCGTCTTATTGATTGAAAGCGCTTCCGGCCAAGGGCCAGGATGGTTCATTATTGCTCCCACTTAAAAAGCTGTTTTACGGAAGCGATTACTACGAACGAAACTACCGTATCGTCAACGCTTACGTTTTTTGTTATTTTAAAAGTTCTTCCTGGCCGGTAATCGTCGTCATGTTTAATCTCTCCCTTTTTAATTAAGGACTTGCTTATTGTCTCCCCCATGTTTTTTGGCTCGGTAATGTTTTTACATTTTCCATATTTTATGAGCCACTTAAAAAACATGTCTGTGACTTTTATGAGTGTGTTGTCGCTAACCACCTTTAGCACCCCTCCTTTTCTTCGTTCACTCCGCTTATCACGCGCTCCCCCTGCCAACATTCTGCATACGGACAAGCGTAAGAAGCTCTGTCGTCGTTAATACTGTTATCACGACAGATAACCGCCTGGTTCTTAATAACTGCAACAGGAAAGTGCTTTTCTTGTCTTAGAAAATTATTGCTCGTAATGACCTGCCCATCGCACCTTGCCGGCTTTTGAAGCAGACAGACCGTGAATTTCATACCCGCTCCTTGCAGTTTTTATCATAATCACAAAGCCCGCTCCCTGGATTCTTATACCCGCAGTCTGGATGCGCACACGGAATTCTAAGAGCGGCAGATTCACCGACATAAACCTTTTCCGAATATGGGCAAGCCGAAAGCAGTGGGTTCGCCACGGTCTCTGGACTAGCACTAATCGGATGCATGCAGACGAACAAATCGACCATCCGATTCTCTTCTGTGCAATAGGTCGGCACCCGCTTACGCTGTTCGCAGGTCGGAGCACCGATAAGACCGCATAAAAACATCTTGTTCATTCCAGACCCTCACTTCTGCAAATCATTAAAAACCTATTGAAACCTTCTTCGTATTTTGAATCCCCCGTAAATTCTGGGGAAAGAATAAATGCATCGAATACTTTCCGATACTTATCCTTCTTCTCTACTCGCCACTCCGGAAATGGACAGCGCGTGAAAGCTTTGATTGCAGCGGAAGGAACACTGGGCTTCCCATCGCACTTATAAATCGGACAGGGGAATCCATCATACCTCAAACGTTCGCATTTGAAGCAATCTTGACAGACGCTATGAACAATGGTTTCGACCGGCGCCGATTCTTCTGCTGGCCTGAAAAACAAATCCTTTCTAAAAAGCGTATCGCTTCCAACGATAGGGCAAGCATTATCATATGCCGCATGCTTACCTTCCGGCTGGCCGCAGTTTGAACAAATCTTTTTATCCGCCATTTGTAAATCCTTTCGTTAAAGAAAGGCCCAGGTTTCCTCGGACCTTTACCCATCGGAGGACGGGATAGGGATAGGACCAGAAGATTATATTTTGTGTTCGCCCTCGACTTGGCGTTTCTCGCGGTCGGTCGTTCGCTTATTGAGCCACATCAGAGCCTCTTCAAGCTTTGTGATTGCGATAGCATTCTCGCGGCACTTAAATTTCGAGTCCTGATAAAACTGAATGCGCTGGCGGCATGCGTCGATAACTGTTTCGACAAAAGCCCCGTTCGGTTCTTTTCGTTCAGTGCCGCGACCAAGCGGGCCTTCCTGCCATTTTATTTCAAGACCAACCCCATGCACGGCCCCACCCGGGCCTTCCTGCCATTTTATTTCAAGACCAACCCCATGCACGGCCCCACCCGTAGGGTTTTTGTCTGGGTCTGTCCAGTTTTCCGCTTTGTAATCTGCTAACATTTTTATTCCTTTTGTTTACGACCTCGACCCCGACCTCGACCTCGACCCCGACCACGACCCCGACCTCGACCACGACCCCGACCACGACCCCGCTCTATATTTATTTTTTTTTATTGCGTACATGCTCGACCTATTTGAGAATAGTAAAACTCTCAATCATGCCGATTTGCACATACAAATCATTGGGAAGCTCCTGGGCGTCCTTCCAGTTTGTATCGACAAACGAGCCGGTCTCATAAACAATTTTTGGCGAAGAGAGCTTGATGCACGTTTCGTTCATGCCCTCAAGCTTTCCGGTATAAATATAGTTCGCACAGAACGTGGTAATAGTTTTACCAAGAAGGGCAACCAAACCCTCGGATTCGACTTCGACAACTTGAGTGGGAAGCATTTTCATTGAAACTCCTTTGTGTTTATGTTTTATCTCAACCTGCAAATAGAACAAACCCTTGCTCCAGACGGCAGCGTAATCACCGGCCCGAAGCAGTACGGGCAGAACCCAATCGCGTGCGCGACCTTTCGGAACCAGTATTTAATTTTGTAGCGCATACCTCAAACTCCCCAGGCTTTCGTTCAATTCCGTTCTGAATCCAAATGCACTTGTCGCCGTTTCCGTGATGATAAAGTCGAACATGTTTGACGCAGATAACATGCCTTCGCCCCCAAATGGTTTCCGCCTCACGGCTGTTTCCGCATTCATCGTGGATGCTCAACGATTTTTCCTTTGCCGGTCAACATATCCGATAAGCTTGGTCTTAACCTCATCCCAGGAGTTCGCGCTAAACACCGCCCACGCTCGGTTGTGACGAATAAGCAGATGCTTATCGTATTCACCGGAGTTCTTCGGGACAATCAGGCGCCCTTCGACGATTATGGTATTGAACGCCCGCGGGTAGAAACGGGCAACCAGCGGGACAAGTTCTTCACCGCTTATCATCTGAAGCCTCCTCGATTCCAACCACCTTCTTGCCTTCAGGGGTGGCCTCAAGGATTGCCAGAGCAGCGCTAACTTGCCCGCGCATTTTCTCGACTTCGCCGGCAAGTATCGTCACCGTGTCGGTAAGAACCAGGAGATTCTGGCGCATGCCTAGAACATGATTCTGTAAATTGAACGGTAGTTGTTCCATGGATTAATCCTTGTCGTTATCGAGGAACTTAATCAAGGCCGCGTTCACAACCCACATTATCGACCGGCCGGTTTTGCGGCAATAGTCTTTAACTCGCTTGAGAAGCGAGCGGTCTATTCGAGTGCTGAATTCTTGGAGTTGTTGCATAGTTCCTCGTAACCTTTAAGGTAATTGACGACCGCCTCGGAAAACCCGTCGATGTGAACCCACGGCCCGTATCCGACGCCGTTCTTTGCCGACGCTACGTTTAGCATATAGGCCAAGCCATTCGGCTGCGGAACAGGAGTCGAAGATTGTTCATCCGAGATAACGACCAGGCGCTCAGGTTTTAACTGATTCATGGCATAGAAAACAGCGGAGCCAAGTTCCGTGCCACCATGCGGCTGCGACTGAACAATCGCGTCCCTCAACGCAAACCCATGGCGTGATGGTATGGTCACTAACTGATTTGAGAATGTCACGATTTCGATTTCATCGCATACCTCCCGGAGAACCATCGCCAAGCCGCATGCCGCGTCGATACGCTTCAGGTCTGATTTATCTGATATTTGCGAATCCATCGAACCAGACACATCAACTAAGAGCGCTGTCTTACCGAGGAGTTTGGAATTGTTCTCCAGGTTCTTGAGCATGGCGACCTCAAGTTCGGGCTCCATCGCCGGGGCAAACCGGGCGGCGGATATGAATCTGAACGGCAACACCCACTTGTAATCGGCGCCCAGGATTGCGGACTTCACGATTTTCCGGTCAACCTTGGCCTCTTCCATGTTCCGGATATTTTTGAGAAGCGCCATGGCCCCGAGCTTCCCTTCGGCAATTAAACGCTCCCAGGTCTCCTTCTTGTCGGCACCGGCCGAAAGATTGGTCTCCCAGGTGTCGGGGGTGGCGAGCTTGTTTTCGGCGACGCGCTTGAAGAGCTCCTGCTGGTCGATGGTCTTAGGTTTCGCATGGGAGATAAACAGAACATCGCGGAGTTTGACGGCCCCATCCCGGTTATATTTCGCAAGCGAATATTCATCGAATTTGCAGAACGCCCGCGCCAAACCCTTTTTAACTTGGGCGGAAACCGTCTGGTCCTTATCGTCCTTGAAATAAATGGACAGAAACTCCGTCATTTCATCCGGGCGCTGAATCACGGAAACCAGAGTGTCTGCAACAAGATGTTTGTGGGTGGCGAGTATCGCCATCGTGCGTACGATAAGCAGCGGAACGTGCCTGAGTTTCCCGTTCATACGGGCTTCAATGGCAATCGCCTGAGCGACCTCGGGCTTGACCTTTGAAACCAAATCGATAATACGCTCGGAAATCGAAACCCCGTCCTCATAGAATTCTTTTTCCCAGAGCATGCAGGACATTACGGACCGACGCAATTCGGCCTCTGCGGTAATGCGGACAGCCGGCGCGCCCTCATTGGTCCTTACCGGAGGAAGCTTGGGCCTCTTGTTGAGTGTTGCCATCGACGCTCCTTTCTAATAAATGCCAGGGAACAAACGAGAGACGGGCTTTTTCTAACCAAAATAGAAGGAACCGTCCTCTACGCCACCGGCGGTTTTAAAACATCCGAGGAACATGCGAATACGGGTATTTTCGCGTACTAACCGCTATACTACAACCATCACTGATTGCACGGGAGTTGAACCCGTGGTCTCGTTCATGCAAGAAGTAACCGCACTCTTTCGCCATCGGAATAAATAAAAGTAACGGGAACAGACGCAAACGGAAATTTTAGCGCTCTACCAACTGAGCTATCCGCCATTTCTGACGGAGACGGACTTGAACCGCCGACCTCTTCATTAGAAGTGAAGTAACCGTTCGCTACGCCACGCTACAAGTTTTCAATGAGCTGTTCTTAAGATAGTACATCATGAAAGAAAATGCAAGTAATTTCTTTTAATTTCTTTCTTTTTCCCCTTGCATATTCTGCTTTCTCGCATTATATTGTAAGCATGAATAAAAAAGAACGCCTAACCGTCGAGGCCATAAT
>LCNZ01000014.1 GCA_001002325.1 Candidatus Amesbacteria bacterium GW2011_GWB1_47_19 | reverse complement strand
TTTCACCGGCGGCATTACCGGCACCACCACTCTGGCTCTCCAGGGTGAGACTTTAGGCTTAAACAATGACGCCGACGCCAACAACCTCCTCAAGTTCGGCAGCGCTGCCGGGGGAGCCGCTTCCGGCGATCTCTACTGGGGCAGCAGCAAGCTCTGTGAGAGTTCCGATACCTCCTGCGGCTGGCTCACCTCTGCCGACCATCTCTGGCAGCTGAATGCCGGCGCTCTCTCTCCCTTCTCATTAACAGCCGACTTAAATCTCGGGGCCACCGCCACCTCCAGCGCCAAGATCTCTCTGGCCGGATCGCTGGATAGGGGGAAGGCCGTGGCCATCTTCAACCAGACCGAGGCTGCCGATATCCTCACTGCCTCCTCGGGCGGTTCAACCAGAATGACCCTGGACACTTCCGGCAACCTGACGCTGGGTCTGGCCGGAACCCAGCAGGGAGGACTTGTATTAGCCAACACCTCCGCCTTTACCACTACCATCAGATCCAGCAACTCTTCCGCTGAATCCTACACCCTAACGCTCCCCACAACCAATGGGAGTCCTAATGAGGTCCTGCAGACCGACGGCGCAGGCGCCACCTCCTGGGTAGCCCAAACTGGCGGAGCCAATTTCTGGCAAATCAACGAGGGCGCTCTCTCTCCCTTCTCATTAACAGCCGACTTTAACCTCGGAGCCACCGCCACCTCCTCCGCCAAACTCTCCATCGCCGGTTCCCTGGACAGAGGCAAAGCCGCCATGATCCTTAACCAGACCGAAAACCAGGATATTTTCACCGCCTCCTCGGCTGGTGTCCAACGCTTCCGCCTGGATAATACCGGCAACCTGTTCGTTTACGATACAACCGGTGCAGACTATCTCTCATTAGGTCATGATGGTACAGACGCCAACATCCTAACCAATGCGGGCAACATCAATATCGGTTCCGGCGGTGGCGACCTGATCCTGGGTGTCAATACCACCACCCCCGTCGGCATCCTGTTTACCGAATCCGACCAGATCTACGCCACCGGCGGTGAAACAATTACTATCTCAGATTTAGCAAATGTCACCCCCGACGCCACCGACCAGTACGACCTCGGCTCCGACACTCTGATCTGGAACCAGGTCTTTACCAACCAGATCTGTTTCGATGGCAGTTCCGACTGCATGACTTCATCGGCTGTCGGCAAGTGGCAGGAAAATCTCGGCGCCCTCTCCCCCTACTCCCTGACTGCCGATCTCTTGCTGGGTTCCACCGCCTCTTCCTCTGCCAGGATTGACCTAGCCGGCAGTCTCACCCGCGGACGCGCCGCCGCCATCATCAACCAGACTGAAAACCAGGATATCTTTACCGCCAGTGCCGGTGGTACCCCCAGATTCACCATCGATACCAACGGTTATGTAAAAATCGGTACCCAAACTGTCCTGTCTACCCGCGGCGGCACCGGCAACTTCTTTGCCGGCACCGACGCCCCCTCCGCGGGCTCCAACGACCAATACAATACCGCCCTCGGCATCAATGCCCTGGATAGTCTTAACAACTCTACAGGTATACATAACACTGCCCTAGGTTACTCCGCTCTTACAGCATTAACATCAGGGGACTACAACACCGCAATTGGTAGTACAGCGCTAGGCTCCTTGAATGGTGGAAGTAAAAATACTGTCATAGGTTACAATGCCTTAAACTTATCGACAGGCGCGAGTCAAAATACTGTTATGGGTAATTCTGCGGCGTATAGAATGGGATCTAGTGGATCAGACAATCTCATTTTGGGATATCAGGCTGCTTATGGTGTCGACACCAACTACACCAACTCGAACAACAATGTTTTTCTCGGTTCGCAAACTGCCTACAACATCACCTCCAACTCCCTGGGTAACGTGATGATGGGACATCAATCCGGTTACAACATGGAAGCCGGGGCTGATTACAATGTTTTCTTAGGTTACAACTCCGGGTATTACGAACTGGGTTCAAACAAATTGGTTATTGAAAATACCAATTCCCTGACGCCCCTGGTCTTCGGTGACTTCAACCTGGATTACTTTGGCGTCAATGGCATGCTGGGTGTAGGCAATGCCACTCCAATGCCACTCCATCTTCCTTCCTCCACGTCAATAATCTGGGTCGCACAGCTTCCGGCCAGGCCCTGTCCATCTTTAACCAGACAGAATCAAACGACATCATCTCCGCTTCATCTTCCGGTACCCGGGTGTTCACTTTGTCCAATACCGGTGACGTCACTCTCTTCAGCAACGCCGGAGCTACCGCCGACCTGTTTAAAATCGCTCCCCCATCCGATACCGGCACCCAATATACCGGTACCCTTAGCTCTCTAAACCTCACGAATAACCGTGCCTGGAATCTGCCTGACAACGGCGGTACCATCGCCCTAACTTCCGACATCTCAGGCAGTACCAATTTCTGGCAGTCAAACGACGGGGCTTTGACTCCTTACTCCACCACCCTCGATCTCAATCTGGGTGCCACCGCCACCTCCAGTGCAAAAATTTCCCTGGCCGGTTCCCTCACCCGCGGCAAAGCTCTGGGTATCTTTAACCAGACTGAACAGCAGGACATCCTGGCCGCCTCCGCTGCTGGCGCCAACGTCTGGAGATTGGGTTACGATGGTTCCATTGTCCAAACTACTTCCGCCTCTACCGGTTTGGGTTACAGTCTGGTAGGCAACTCCCTCTCCACCGGCTCCTTGTTAAGTATTTCCTCCACCTCCACCGCCCTCTCCTCCGGCAACCTGGCTCTTCTGGACTGGTCCCCCTCCAACTGGGCCACTGCCTCGGGAGATCTGTTCAAGATCAATATCGGCCAATACGGTGATATTACCGGCAATATGTTTGCTGTCTACGACAACACCTCCGAGCTATTCTCTATCGATACCACCAAAATCACCTCAGCCATCCCCCATGAATTCCTGGGTGTCGGGGACGTCACCATGGCCTACGACCTGAACTTTTCCAACCAGACTTCAGGAAACATCCTCAGCAGCGGCTCCCTGTCCATCAAAGCCGGCGACTCTTGGGAAAGCAATAATCTCACCCTGGCTACATATAACGGTGGGGATATCGTTCTTGATCCCGGCAATTTCGGTACTGTCTCTGTCGGTACCGGTAGCGCCATCCTCAAATTCCATGTCCAGGACCGCCAGGCCGCTACCGCCTCAGCTATTATCGAAAATCTGGACGAGGGCACCGGCAGCAACGGCCTGCTGATCAAACTTGGGGCCAAATCCAATATGGGCACCGGCAACGCCTTTATCAAATTCTTAAATGGGGACGGCTTGGCCATCGGCAAAATTACCGGCCAGACTTCCACCACCATTAATTACAACTCCAATGGTGTGGACTTTGCTGAATACTTCTCCAAAGATGCGTCTACATTCGTTCCCGGTGAAGTCGTCTCCCTGGGACCGGACGGCGCCACCAGAACTAGTTCCCTTTACGATTCCAAAATGATCGGTGTCGTCTCCACCGCTCCCGGCTTTTCCGGAGGCATCAGTGGTCCCGATAAAGTCCTGGTCGGTATCGTCGGCCAGGTACCCATCCTCATTGATCCCGGCTCCCCCGCCATCCAGCCCGGGGATCTGCTGACCGGCAGTACCGTCACCGGCCGTGCCCGCAAAGCCACCCAACCCGGCTACACCATCGGTAAAGCCCTCCAGGGCTGGGCTCCCGGCGGACCCGATTCCATCCTGGCATACATTAATAACGTCTGGGCCGATCCCAACAACAGCCTGGCCTTCGACGAATCCGGCAATCTTTCCCTTTCCGGCTCTCTGACCGCCACCGACGTTGTCGCTCAAACCTCTCTTACTGATCTCGATCTGAAACTATCTGCAATCAACGATCAGCTATTAACGATTAACGCCGCTGTCGCCTCAGCATCAGCGGAACTGGCATCTCTCCAATCCCAATTCTCATCTCTGTCTGCACCTGCGGCGACGCTCTCCGCCCAGTTCAACGAGCTGACCCTTTTGGGTGATGCCACCATTTCCGGTCAGCTCTCCGTCTCCGGGCCTACTCTGCTGGCCGACACTACTATAGCCGGAACCCTCTCTGTCGGCCTTCTCAAATTTGACGACATGGCCTCGGACATCAGCTCCCTCACCGGGTTATTAAGCTTCAACAATGGTGTCACCACCATCGACGAATTCGGCAACATTACCACCACCGGCGAAGTTACCGCTGTTAAATATAATGTCGATACCTCCGATGTCCTCGGCAGTTCCGTCGGCAAAGCCGTCCTGCCCACCGGCACGCAGGAACTGGTAATCGAAACCACAGCCGTCACCCCGGCCTCCAATATCTTCCTCACCCCCGACCAGCCCGTCGCTGTCGCCGCTTCCGCCACCGAATCCGGCCGCTTCACCATCCGCATCCCCACCGCCCTTATCGAAGATCTCAGTGTCAATTGGTGGGTTATCAATTAATTTTCAATTTACAAAATGAAACAAGTTCAAAAAACTACTAAAAAATACACTGTCTTCATTGATGAATCCGGCACCTTACCTGATCCCGCAGATACTGTAGTAGTTATCGCCGCTGTTGGCACCGATATCCCCCAAAAACTTTCTCGGATCACCATCATTGTCCGAAAACAAATAACTAATAAACAAAAACTACTACCGGAAATAAAATTTTACCGGTCCGGAGAACAAACAAAGAAAAAATACCTCAGTCTTCTCTCTCAGGAAAATATAAATATATTTTTACTAGTAATAGAAAAGGACCACAAGGCCATCCCCGACAATCCTACCAACTTTGCTCTTCTTTGTTGGCTTTTGCTTCAAGACTGTCTTTCATACTTTAATTCTGAAGAAATCAAGGAAATCGTATTTGACAGGCACTTTAGTAACAAAGGCGATCTACTCGAATTTGATCACATTCTTACCGCCTTACTTGAAGAAAAACATCCTATTAGACATACCGACAGCCAAACCGAGCCGGCAGTAAATGCCGCAGACATGATAGCCGGATCATTCCTTTGGAAAACTGTCGGTAAAGACGCTCAATTCTTCAACATAATAGAACCTAAAGTCATCAGCTCAAAAAAATTAAATTGGCCGGAAGCAAAACGTAAATTATTCTCAACCAAAAAATCTCGCTGAACCGACGCGAGCGTCCATCCAACGAGAAAAGTAAACACATATTATCAATAACTATCTCAAAAGTCAATTGGTGGGTTTTCAATTAATTTTCAATATGAAATACGATTTAGAAGAAAGAACAGCAAAATTTGCTGAAAATGTTATCGAGACCGTCAGAAGAATAAATCCTGGTCCGGTCAATAAACGGATTATTGAACAATTAATCGGGTCTTCAGGATCTATTGGAGCAAATTACTGCGAAGCCAATGAAGGCGAAAGCAAGAAAGATTTCTACCACAAAATCGGAATAGCCAAAAAAGAAATCAAGGAAACCAAGCACTGGCTCAGATTATTAGCAAAAGCCGAACCTGATCAGGTCAAAGAGTTACGTCAACTCTGGTCCGAAGCCCATGAATTACTTCTTATATTTTCCAAAATTCTCTCCAAATCAAAATGAAAATTAATAAATTGGTCAATTATTTGAAAATTGAAAATTGTAAATTGAAAATTTTGTATGTCCTGGCAGCTTTCTCCTCCTTCTACTTTGCATCTTCCGTAATGCCTTCCTCCATCCACGCCCTCACCCGTTATTCAGTGGCCACAGGCAACTGGAATGCCACAAGTACCTGGTCAGCCACTTCCGGAGGATCTTCAGGAGCCAGTGCCCCTGTAGCCGGCGACACCGTCATTATAGATGCCGGATTCACCGTTACCGTCACCGTTGATGCCGCCTGCGCCACCATCAATTACAGCACCGGTGTCAACGGCACTGTTTCCGGTCTGACTATCAACTCCGGTATCACTTTGGCTGTCAGCAGCACCTTTACTATGGAACGACCCGCCAACAACAACGACAGTAACCTGACTATCAATTCCGGCATTGTCACTATCGGAGGCAACCTGGCCCTTGGAGGAACCACCAGCGAAGGTGACCGCACCGCCGTCGTAAATATCTCCACCGGCACTCTCACCGTTTCCGGAAATATCACTTTTGCCGGAGTCAATTCCAAAATCATTTTTTCCAGCAGTGGCACCTTAAACCTGGCCGGAAGTTTCGGGACCGGAGGGACATTTACCATGAGCACTTCGACCGTAAATTTCAACGGCAGCTCAGCCCAAACTACTGCAACCGGGTACACTTTCTACAATATCAAGAGCAATAATACCGCCGGAGTCACCCTCGGGGAAGCGGAAACTATCAATAATTTAACTATCGGCGATGTCACCGGGGGCAGTATTTTTGCCGATGGGGGACTCCAGTTGACCTCCACTGCCACCCTGACCCTTACTTCAGGGACTTTCAAACTGGGTAATTCCGCCGCCACCATATTCCCGGCTTTTACTGGCGGAATCAGTATTGCCGCCGGCACCACGGTGGAGTATGCCTCCGCCACCGCCCAAACCGTATCCATCACTCCTTCCTACCAGCACCTCACCTTTTCTGGCGCCGGTACCAAGACTACCTCAGCAGGTACCTTGTCTGTCGCCGGAAACTGGACCGCCGGCAGTACTACCGCCCTAAACACCAGCAATACCACCGTCAATGTCACCGGAAACTTCAACGGCACCGGAAGTGTCACCCAAGGTTCCAATCTAATTACCATAGCAGGCGATTACGCCAATACCGGTACCTTAACTGCATCTGCCACGGGATTCACCATGTCCGGTATTGCCAAACAAATTTCCGGCGCGGGAGCCATTACTTTTACTACTCTGAACATCAGTAATTCTGTTACCAACAATCGCACCAGCACCGTCACAGTTTCTACAGCCCTCTCCGGTGCCGGCACCCTCACTAACGGCACCGACGCCTCTCTTTCTATCGGCGGCACTTCTGGGATTACCGGTCTTACCGCCACCAACTCCGGCAATACCGTCAACTATAATGCCAACGGCAATCAGACCGCTTGCTTTGTCACCACTTATTACAACCTTACTCTTTCCGGTACCGGCGCCAACACCAAAACCTTTGCCACACCTCCCACTGTCAACAACACCCTTTCCATGCAGGGCACTGCCACCGTCACCGTTACTTCCGGAGTAGTCACCTATGGAGCTTCGGCCAAACTTCAGTACAGCACCACCACCGGCCGGACTGCTTCTTCCGAAGAATGGATTACCCCTTTTGCCGCCACCGGCGGAGTCCAGATTTCCAGTACCGGGACTATTACCATGAACGAAGCCAAAGTCTTCAGCGCCGGGATACCTTTACTGGTTGATAGCGGCGCCGCTCTCAATACCGGCAACTTCCAATTGTCACTGGGAGGAAATTTCACCGCCACCGGCGCCACTTTCACCGCCGGCAGTTCCAAAATCGTCATCGGCAATGGCACCGCTACCCAAAGTATTACCGGCTATTCCACCACCGGCGAGACAGAAATGACCAAAACCGGCGGTACCGCCACTTTTCAATCGGCCGTCAACGGCGTGGCTCTGACCATTAATGGTTCCGGTGGTACCCTGAATTTGGGTTCGTCCCTAACCCATACCTTTACCGGCGATATTACGTTAACCGCCGGGACATTAAACGCCGGTACCACCACCATCTTAAACGCCAACAGCTCCACCGCCACCGCCTGGACCGGGACAGGTTCCAACTTTACCTGTAGTACCGGTACTGTCACCTTTGCCGGCACCAACCAAACTATAAACACCGCCACTACTTTCAACAATCTGAACCTGAACAACAGCGGCACCAAAACCTTGGGAGCTAATACCGTGGTCAATACCGCTTTTACTCTGGCCACCGGAGTTACCATCGACCCCGGAGCTTTTGTTCTCTCCGGCGCCGGAACCTTTGCCGTTACCGGTACAGTTAATGTTCCCGGAGCTCTCCTTTCTACCCACCATTGACGCCGGCTTTACCTACCAGAATCTCCAGTTCAGCGGTACCGGCACTGCCGGAGCCAGTACCAACCTGACCATCCAGAACGCTCTCACCAACACCGGCGGTGGTACCCTCAATTTCGGTGCCAACAACGTCATTCTCAGCGGCACTGTGACCACCAATAATATCGCCGGATTTACTACCACCGGCTCTGTGTCCCTGACCAAAACCGCCGGTACCGCCACCTTCACCGGTGCCGTTAACGGAGGCGCACTAACCATCAACGGTTCAGGGGGTACTCTGAATTTGGGTTCATCCCTGACCCACACCTTTACCGGCGATATTACGTTAACCGCCGGGACTTTGGACGCCGGTACCACCACCGTCTTAAATGCCAATTCCTCTACCGCCACCGCCTGGACCGGGACAGGTTCCAACTTTACCTGTAGTACCGGTACTGTCACCTTTGCCGGCACCAATCAAACCATAAACACCGCTACCACCTTCAACAATCTGAACCTGAACAGCAGCGGTACCAAAACCTTGGGAGGCAATACTGTCGTCAATACCGCTTTTACCCTGGCTACCGGAGTTACCATCGATCCCGGAGCTTTTGTTCTCTCCGGCGCCGGAACTTTCAACATTACCGGCACTGTCATCGTCCCCGGAGCTCTCCTTTCTACCACACCATTGACGCCGGCTTTACCTACCAGAATCTCCAGTTCAGCGGTACCGGCACTGCCGGAGCCAGTACCAACCTGACCATCCAGAACGCTCTCACCAATACCGGCGGTGGTACCCTCAATTTCGGTGCCAACAACGTCATTCTCAGCGGCACTGTGACCACCAATAATATTGCCGGCTTCACCACCACCGGCTCTGTCTCTCTCACCAAAACTTCCGGTACCGCCACTTTCACCGGTGCTGTCAACGGTGGCGCTCTGACCATCAACGGTTCAGGTGGTACCCTCAATCTGGGTTCTGGTCTCACCCACACCTTTACCGGTACCTGGACCCGGACTGACGGGATTTTAAACGGCGGCTCCAGTACATTAAATCTCAGCGGCGGCTTGTCCGGTACCGGCGGTACTTTTACTTGCGGTACCGGTACCGTCAACTACAACAGCGCCTCAGCCCAGACCATCGCCGGAGTCACCTACAATATCCTGAAAGTAAATAACGCCCATGCCTCCGGAGCCTCCCTCGAAGGTGCCACTACCCTCACTACTCTGACTATCGGGGATATCACCGGCAGCAGTGTCTTCGTTGACAACGGCCAAACTATCACCTTGTCCGGAACTACTACCCTCAATCTCACCAGCGGTACTTACAAACTCGGCTCCGTCGGCACCGCCACTTCCTGGTCAGCCTGGAACAATACCAATATCTCCGCCGGCACTACGATTGAATACGCCTCCGGCGTAGCCCAGGACGTTTCGACTACCCCCGCTTATCAAAATCTCACCATTTCGGGTGCCGGTACCAAAACCGCCGCCTCCGGGACTCTGGCCGTCGCCGTCAACTTCTCTGTTACCGCCGGTACCTTCGTCATGGCCTCCGGAGCCAATAACATGACCATCGCCGGTAATTTTTCACTCAGTAACACCACATCTTTTACCGGCAATACTTCCGGAGGCTTTCTCATATTCAATGGTACCACTTACTATACCGATTCCAATACCACTGCCCTGGATGTGGGTGATGTAAAAATCGGTAACTCCCCGGGGGACACCTTTCTCTCTTCCGATATGTCTGCCAATTCGCTGACTATCGCTTTGGGAGACAACTACTACACCTGCGGCTGGGAAGTGGATATCGGCAACGGGGGTATTACTATTAACGGTACTTTCGACGCCACCCGCTTGGCGGGAGGTTGTTCCTCGGATGCCGACCAGTCTACGATTAACGATGCCAACGCCTTCAATCTCAGCGGCACTGGAGTTCTTACTCCTGACCAATCCACTTTCATTTTTGACGATAACTCCGGCACCAACAACCTGACCACTGCCGGAACCGGATCATTCTATAACATGCAGATAAGTAATGCCTCAAACACTATGCTCCTAAAAGACGCTCTGGATGTAAATAATGACCTCACTATCTCCGCCGGCACTCTGGATGCGGAAACCGGCAATGGCTGGCAAATCAACGTCGGCGGTAACTGGGACAACGATGGTGCTTTCCAGGCCCGGGGTGGACTGGTTGTCTTTGACGGACAATCCGGGACAAAAACTATAGACGCAGACGGAACCGGTACCGAGGCTTTCTATGACCTGACCTTCGACGACTCTCCAGGCGCCGCTGCCACCTTTCAGCTCTCCACCCTCCTGGATGTAGACAATAACTTAACCATTACCAATGGTGCTTTCGACACCAACGGCCAGACGATAACCGTCGGAGGCAACTATGACAACGACGACACCATGACCATGACCTCGGGAACCCTGACCATGAATGCCCAGTCCGGAACAAAAACCATAGATGCCGACGGCACCGGAACAGAGGCTTTTTACAATCTCACTTTTGATGACACTCCCGGAGCTGCTGCCACCTTCCAGCTGACCACCGGTCTGGACGTGGACGGAAACCTGACCATTACCGGCGGCACTTTCGACACCAACGGTCAGAATATAGCCGTAGGCGGCAATTACGATAATGACGACACCATGACCATGACCTCCGGAACCGCCACTTTCAATGCCCAATCCGGTACCAAGACCATTGATGCCGACGGTACCGGGACGGAGGCTTTTTTCAATCTCACTTTCGATGACACTCCCGGTGCCGCAGCCACCTTCCAGTTGGCCACCGCCCTGGATGTGGACAACAACCTGACTATTACCGCCGGCACTTTCGACACCAACTCCCAAAACATCGCTGTCGGCGGCAATTATGACAATGACGACACCCTGACCATGGTCGCCGGAACCATGACCATGAACTCCACTACCGGCGGTAAAACCATCGATGCCGACGGCACCGGTACGGATGCCGTTTATGATTTGGTCTTTGACGACGGGGGAAACGCCGGTGCCTGGTCTTTCGGTGCCGATGCCGCCACTATCAGCCATGATTTCACCATCACCGGCGGGGCGGTCACTGCCCCGTCCAGCACCCTGACAATTGCCGAGGACTTTACTAATAATGATTCATTCGTCCACAATTCCGGAACCGTGGTCTTCAACACCACCGCCGCCTCCTACCTGCTTTATTCCGCCACTACCACCTTTAATGCCCTGACTATGAGTATCCCGACCAAGCAAATGTATTTCGAGGATACCAACGGGGTGGTTACGGACATCAACGGCCTTTGGACCGTCCAGGGTAGCGACTGTACCACCAACCGGGTTTTCTTGGACGGCAATGGGAGTAACGAATGGGAAGTCAATGCCACCGACGGTTCAACCGATATCGATTATGCTGATGTCGAAGATTCCACCGCCAACGGCACTGCCGTCACTGCCGAAAATTCCACCGCGGATGTCGGTGGCAACACCAACTGGGTAATAAACGGCGGCGCCTGCGGAGGTCCTACCCCCACCCCGACTCCCACGCCAACCCCCACTCCGGCAGATCTGCACCAGGTCAACATCCGCGGCAATACCGATATTAAAGGAGGAGTCACCATTAAATAAAACCATAAATTAACCTAATAAATGACCAATATCAAATACAATCTTGAAGAAAGAACTGCAAAGTTCGGTGAATCGGCTATCCGGTTTTGTCAAACCCTTCCTAAAACTGATATCAACCGGCCGCTTATTAACCAGCTGGTCAAAGCATCTACTTCAGTAGGAGCCAATTATTGTGAAGCAGATGATGCAGAAAGTAAAGAAGACTTTCACCATAAAATCGGTATCTGTAAGAAGGAATCCCGTGAATCCAAACATTTTTTAAGAATGATTGCCACGGCCAACCCTGAATATAAAGACCATGCCCGAGATCTTTGGATTGAAGCCAAAGAACTTAATCTCATCTTTAATTCCATTTACAGAAAAGTATCCTGATTATGTTTAGGTCAATTAGATCAATTAGGTTAATTAGGTCAATTAATAGGCGCCGCCTCCTCACCTTCCTCTCCTCCCTTCTACTATTCGCCCTGGTAACAGGAGTCTTTTACAAACTCACCTCCAAACCCGCCCTGGCCGCCTGGTTTGATGACGCCTGGGCCTACCGCACGAAAATCACGTTCGTGAATTCAGGGGCGGCTGACGCAGACAAAAAAGTCAAATTCGATATTCCCACGGATACTTTGGTAACCAACGGCAAAATCCAGTCCGACTGCGGGGACTCCCGGTTTGTGACGGAAAACGGGGAAGTACTGAAATACTATTTGGACGTTTCCGGAGGAGCTTGTAACACTAACTCCACCGACTATTACGTCCTCCTGCCCAATATCACCGTCGGCACCAACGTCGTCTATCATTATTACGGTAATCCCGGAGCCGGCAACGGCACCCAAGCC
>LCNZ01000013.1 GCA_001002325.1 Candidatus Amesbacteria bacterium GW2011_GWB1_47_19 | reverse complement strand
AAGTGCCAGAATTTGAGGGAAAGAAAAAGAAATACCCACCCGAAAAACATAGAGAAAATAATCATCTGCCAGGAGAGAAGACCCAGAAGGGTTTTGGCGGGAAAGGTAAACATTAATCCGATGGGGATGACAAATGTAATCAAGGAGCGGATGGGTTCGGAAAACAAATCCACGGGAATTCGGACCAGGGACGTTAAATCACGATAGACCATAATCAGGTGATCGACGGAAAGAGTGATGATACCGAAAGCCACCACTAAAATATGGAAGGCGGTGGCGACGACAAGGGTATTGAACAGCATCAGTAAGAACAACAAGAGGGAAGATATTGGAGGATGAATAAAAAAGATCAGATAGTAAGCAATCACAGCGGTAAGAACGATAAGTACCCCGGCGTCAATAAAGTCCGGACCGCCCAACAGGCAACGAACTAACGGAGGAAAGGGCTTGAGAAGGACCATATCAAATCCACCGGAAATGACAAGAGAACGGAAATGATATACTTCCCGGAAAATCATCTGGACAACGGTATCGATAAGATTAAAAACCAGATAGAAAAAAAGCAATTGCTCCCAGGTATAGCCGCCGATAAGTTTGACCCCTGAACCTAAGTAAAAAAGAAAAGAAAGAAAAAGAGCATAACGAACGAGTTTACTAATAAAAAAGAGAGAAAAAACTACCGGCCCGCTGATGTTTTGCTGGAGGGAATTGGCGAAATAAAGCCAAGTGACTTTTAGGACTTTCATATTTAACCACCGTAAGCAGAATAATTTTTCAGCCCGGCTGACCAGACTTTGCGAAGCAAGGAATAAAGTATGCCTAACCAGATAAGACTTTGAAGTAAATATTGGAAAGACAGTTGGGGAGACAAGCGGCCAATAAAAGTGACCAAGGGAAAATAGAGAAGGTAAGGGAAGGGGGTAAATTGCAGGGCAGTGAAAATATGACTAGGTAAAATATCCAAGGGAAAAATCAAACCGGTAAGTATTTCCGTAAAAACCAATACCATAAACATTAATCCCCAGGTATTTTCCGGAGCCCAGAAGACAATGGAAATGGCCAGTTTTCCCAGGAGATAAAAGATGACAACAGCGGAGGCGAGCATTAAAATCCCCAGAAAAATAATCAGGGGCTGGGAAGAAAATACCAGAGCGGGGCGAAAAATAAACCAGAGAAGAGATATCTCTCCAACGGCAAAGACGGTGTTTAACAATTTACTGGATAAGTCCCGGGTAAACCAATAACGCAAATAGCCGATGGGCTTGACCAAAAAATTATTCAAAGCCCCACTGGAAACCTCGCCACCTACATTGTCGTTGGAGGGGCAGGAACCGACAAAACCATAGAGAAATATTACCAGTAGGAGATAGGCCATGATCTGTTCACGGGTATAGCCAAAAACTGTGGTGCGATAGGCAAAAATGCTGGTCCAGAGGAAATATGTCATTAAAACCCGGAGAACGTTTCTGAAGCGCCAGAGAAAGAAGTTAAGCCGGTAAATAAATTGATTTTGCCAGTCGACGGCAAAAACCGTAAGGTATTTACGCATAAATCAAGCTAAATCCTTACCCGTAAAGACTTCGCGGATGATGTCTTCTATCTGGGGTTCTTCGATGTTTAAATCCGCCACGGGGAAGCGCTGGAGAAGCTCGGCTGCAGCCAGAGAAGTGGCGCTGCGACGAACGGAAATAATGGCTTTGGGATAGTCGAATTCCTTAATCTGGCCGATATTTTTCAGTTTTTCCTCATCTACCGGCTCACTAAAAACTACCGTTAGTACTTTATGATTGGCGAATTTCTTGATAATTTCGGAGAGCGCCCCGTCGAAGAGGAGTTTGCCTTTGTCTATGATGATAACCCGTTCACAAAGTTCCTTGACATCATCCATATAGTGGGACGTCAGGATGATAGTCGAGTTGGAGCGGTGGTTGTACTCTTTGATAAAATCGCGCATCTTTTTCTGCATCACCACATCCAGACCAATGGTAGGCTCGTCCAGAAAGAGAATTTTAGGGGAATGGATAAGAGCCGCTATCAGCTCCATTTTCATACGCTGGCCCAATGACAATTTTCTGACCTGAACTTTTAAGAAATCCCGGACCTCGAGCAGTTCGACTAATTCGTCGAGAGTTTTTTGGAACTGCTCTTTGGGAACTTCGTAAATTTCCTTGTTCAGGATAAAAGACTCCATGGCCGGAAGATCCCACCAGAGCTGATTTTTTTGGCCCATAACCAGAGAAAACTGTTTTTGAAAGGCAGGCTTTCTATCCCAAGGGGTATAACCTAAAACAGAAACATGGCCGGCGGTGGGATACAAAAGGCCGGAGAGAACTTTGAGAGTAGTAGTTTTGCCGGCGCCGTTGGGGCCAATGAAACCTACCAGCTCACCGGCATCAATTTCGAAACTGACGCCGTCTACAGCTTTGGCATCATAATATTTGCGGCTGAACAGGGATTTGATTGATCCGGCCAAACCCGGTTCCTTCTGATGGACTTTGTAGTATTTTTTCAGATTATGAACTTCTATAACAGGCATGGGTTGGCAGGCATAACATGTAACGCAGGCAATACAGGTATAGCAGGTAAGTCAGGAGTTAAAGTTCTTCCATTTGCCCGACTTTTCTGCTTCGCGAATTGATTTTATCATCTTCTGAATTAAGTAATCAGTTGTCCCGCTAAGTTTGTCCAGAATATTAAATTCATCCTGAGTAATCAATTTGTCCTGCAAACAGTCGTCAATATCACCCTTTAGTTCCCCCAAAGATCCGCAAGATATGTTCAGATATCTAATAAACGATCCTGCCGTACCACTTTTATAACCTTCCCCGGATTTTATACTAATCACGCCTGACCAGATCGTATCACGAACTCACCCCTTTCGTTCCCCTCTTAATCCCTCCTTTGCCCCTTCGACTATACCCGGGGCTCCGGAAGGGCACAGCAAAGAGAGGGGATGGCACGAACTCACCCCTTTCGTTCCCCTCTCTTTAATAAAGAGAGGGGAGATTGGTATTAAGATGAAGCGGAGGAGTAGACGACAGCGCGAGTGATACCGTGTTTGGTAATTAAATTAGCCTTTAATAGCTGTAATAAATCATAGTGCAGGGTAGAGGGTTTGACTGCCGAGAAACGGCGGGATAGAAAATCGAAGGAACAGCCGGGATGATCCCGAATTATGGCCAGTATTTCCCGGCGCCGGGGCAGCAGATAATCTTCCGGCCGGAAAGGGGTAGCGGATGTCAATTGGGACAGGGAATCTTGAGTTGATTTGACCAATGAACGCAGAAAATACTCTATGAAGGGAGTACAGTCGTTATTGGGCTCCAGTACCCGGTAATACTCTTCCCGATTGTTGTCAGTATACTCCTCAAATATACCCAGGCCTTTTAGTCCGTAACCAAATCGATGGAGAAGATAGGTACTGATCAACCGGCCTACCCGGCCATTGCCGTCAGCGAAGGGGTGGATTTTCTCAAAAATAAATTGGGCGATAGCGGCAATAACCGGAGCAGGTTCCTGAATTTGGTTAGTATACCTGACATATTCCGGCATCAGATTCGGTAAATGAAAGTGTGCCGGAGCCAAATAGACAGCAATTCCAGCCTGATTAAATATTCCCCAAGACTCTGACCGATAATGACCGGCAGAACCTGATATGTTTTTTAGAATCTTTCGATGCATTCCGGAAATCAGACTTTCGGAAAATTTTTTAGGTGCACGAGGAGAAAGAACATAAGAATATGCAGATAATAGGTTTTGAATTTCAATTTTACGGTGGACCTGAGGATCGGTAATTTGAGCCGGTATATCTTCGACCCGAGCGGAATAAACAGCGCTTTTTAGCAGATTACGACGCCGGACTGATTCCAGAATCTCCGGTTGAGGGGGGTATTTGGTAACTACGATTTTCAAAGCATTGATTTCGTCCAGAAGCGTCCGGATTTCGGGAGTGATCTGCCAGCGATACCCAGTCATTAGGTAATATTAGAATATATTAGAAGATATTGGAAGATGTTAGAAGATTAGGACGAAGCGGAGGAGTAGCGGCGGAGGCATAAGTAGAATATTTTAGTGGCGAGAATAAACATGGCGATGCTGCTGAAAATTTCAATGATGAAAACGCTGATATCAGACCGGCTGAGAATAATCTGGGACGGAATAGTAACGATAATTAATAGCGGAAACAGCAAAGTATTTCCGATAATACTGTCCCGGGTGAGAACATTGATGGGCACTCTCAGGGTTTTGGAAACAACATCCCAAATCGAGAAAAGAGCAGTCATGCGGGTAAAAATGAATGCCAGCGAGGACAAAATCAGCATGACGGAGTACAGAGCCAGCAGGCCGAATGCAACCAGAACCAGCAATTTGACCAGTAAAATTACCGAGAGGGAATACTTTAACTGAATCAGTGCGTACCAGACCAGCCCCATACCCGTAAAAAGGGTGCCGATTTCGTCGGGGCTGTGATATCTGGTGGTGACTAAAAATTGGGAATTTACCGGGCGGGTAAGATAAAAATCCAGGTTTCCTGAACTGATGTTTTCGGGAAAATTCATGAGATTCATGTGGAAAAATACGTGATAAATACCCTCGATGACCCTGAATAATCCAATCAGCAGAAAAACCTGGGGTTTGGTCCAACCGGAAATGTTGTCCGTAAAATTAAAATATAAGCCAATCATACCGGCCTGGATAATGACCCAGACCACCTGAAGGATGAACCAGAGAAAGAAGTTGGAGCGAAATTCCATTTCCCGGGCCAGATTATTTTTTACAAGACCCGAAAATATTTTTTGGTAATTGGCCATAGTATCAGTAACCGGCGGCAGAATAACGTCTGGTCCCCCGCTGCCAGAGAAATTTATATAGAAGAAAGGTTAGAACCAGAAGAAATATTTGAATCGAAAGGCCGGTTAATAACTGATAGCCGGACAGCTTGTTTAATACAATTTCCAGAGGCAGTGACAGCATGTACCTGAAGGGGAGAAAAAAAGAAATATTCTGAAGACCCAACGGAAGGGCATAAAGAGGCAGTAGTCTGCCCGAAAATATGAGATGAAGAATGGAAAATATTTCCCGTGCCGCGGAAGAGTCGTCAATCCAGAAAGCCAACAGGCCCAAACTGATATCAATAAAGAAGGCGATACCCCCGGCCAGCGCCACGGAGATAATGAAACTTATCCAGACGAACGGATGAAGTAAAGGCCAGGTGAACCGAAAAACAACCGCCAATATAAACATTACGGGAATAAGAAAGGCTGATTTCAGGAATTTTTCACTGATATTGTTGGTGGCCTGATAGAGAATAAAGGGAGCCGGCTTGACCAGCCAGGGAGACATTTTACCCAGCCTGATATCCCGGGAAATAAAGAAGGATGCCCAATTTGATACCCAGAGACCGACTATTAGAAGAAAAATATAATAGCTGACAAACTCCGCCCGTGACAAGGGTGAAGAGGAACCTGACGTGGTGACCGCGATCCACAATAAAAGAGTGGTAACCGGCAGAGCGATGCCGCTAAAAGTGTACAATAAAACATCCCCCCGATATTCCAAAGTATCAGTTATTGAGATGCGAAAATATGCCAGAATTTTTTTCACCAGATAATTTTACTATGAAGCAAGTGGTTAAAAAGGAAAACGAGGCGAAGGAGCCTCGTTTCTTTTGGAAAACAAGATAAGGAAAAATGACATAAATGTCACTTAACCGCTTTTTTTAGAGTCTTGCCGGGAGTAAAGCGAGCGACCCGGTGGCCTTTGACAATTTTTCTTTCCTTGGAACGGGGAATGATCACTGGTTTGTCTTTGACGTGAGTTACCTTAAAGGTGCCGAAACCGGAAAGAACGACTTTTTCGCCTTTGCCCAGAGCTTTTTTGACTTCCTCCAGGAAAGTTTCGACTGATTCGCGGGCGGCTTTTTTGGTCAGGTGTGCTTTGCGGGCTACCATCTCGAACATTTGTTGCTTAGTCACTATTCTTCACCCCCTTCCATAATTGAATTTCCCATTATAAAGCCAAAATATAATACCTATGAGAAACTGTCAAGAGGAAGAGGGATTATTTTGCTTTGGTGATATCCGTGGCGCGGGATTCCCGAATGGCGGTGATTTTTATCTGGCCGACGTACTGAGCTTCTTTTTCCAATTTCTGTCGGATTTTGGAGACCAGAAGAGTAAGTTCGGAATCGGAAATCATTTCCGGCTTGACGATTATCCGGACGTCGCGACCGGCCTGAAAGGCGTAGACTTCTGCAACTTCGGGGAAAAACTTGCCGATGTCTTCGATCTGGGCCAAACGTTTGACATAGGCTTCATGAGGCTCGTAACGAGCACCCGGGCGGGATCCGGAAATGGCGTCCGCCACCCAGACAATACGGGAAACCGATGATGAAAAAGGTTTGTCCTCATGGTGTTCGGCGACGGCGTTGATTACCACTTCAGGCAGATCGAATTTTTTTAGGAATTGGACTCCCAGCTGGACGTGCGTCCCCTCCTCGTCCGTAATGACTTTGCCGATGTCGTGAAGGAGGCAACCCAAGCGGATTTCGGAGATGATGTCGTCGGAGAGGCCCAATTCGCGGGCAACCTGAATGCCGATCTTGGTTTCTTCTATGGTGTGAATGCCCAGATTCTGGCCGTAGGAAAACCGGAAGCGGTATTTACCGATGGTTGTAATCAGGTCGGGGTGCAGATTGTACACACCGCAGGCGGCACAAATTTTGCGGCCTTCATCGACCAGGATGTTATCCATCTGGCGACGGGTGGCATTAACCACTTCTTCGATCCGGGTGGGAGTAATCCGACTGTCTTTGATAAGAAATTCCAAGGAGCGGCGGGCAATCTCCCGACGGATGGAATCGAAAGACGACAGGCGGATGGTATTGCCTTCCTCGATTTCAATTTCCACTCCGGTAGCTTTCTCGAAAGCGGCGATATTTCTGCCTTCTTTGCCGATAATGCTGCCTTTGACACTTTCATTGGGGAGAGTAATAAGAGAAACGGTATATTCCGCGGTATAGTCGGTGGCGCCGTGGAGCATGGCGCCGATAATAATTTCCTGCGCAAGTTCGGCCGCCCGGGCGGAGTAATCCTGACGGGTTTGCTCGACAATCCTGGCCAGATCAGCGGCATAATATTTTTCGGCTTCACTTAGTAACTGTTCCCGAACAGCGTCGCGGCTAAGTCCGGAAACTTTTTCCAGCTTTTCCAGATACTGATGCTTCAGATTTTGGATATGCTGTTTTTCCTGATCCAGCTGCTGGAGCCGGGCATTGACTTCTTCGAGAAGTTTTTCAGCCTTGGCGAGAGAGTCCTTGGGGTTAGGCGGAGGTGCGGAGGGTACTCCCGAACCGGGAGGGGAATAAAAAGCCATATTTAATATGATCAGTTAACATTGTCCTTATTATACAGGGATTTTAAAGTGGTCTCAATGGCATCCCAGGAAAATCCCCTGGCTGACAGGAAACGGCTGGCTTTGATCCGGAAATCACGGCGGGAAAGATGTTGCCAACGGTGAAGTTTTTTGGAGATGGCTTTTACGGCCAAATCTTTTTCGTTGATCGTTATTAGTTGATCGTCAATCGCAACTCCCTTTGATTTGAGTTCTTGTTCCAGAAGACGGCGTCCGCGGGGGCGACTGCGGGAACGGGATTCCACCAGCCATGCGGTAAAGCTGGTATCATCGATAAACTTGAGGCTGATCAATCTATCCAATACTTTGTCAATTAAATCCTGGTCAGAAGTCTTTTTTTTGAGATACTCCGTGATTTCTTTGCGACTGCGGGGACGCAGGGAGAGGAGTTTCAGACATCCGTTGAGCAGTTGCTGATAGGTTCTAGTCACTCTACTTCGGTTTCGCCAACCTGGATGGGAAGAGGAATTTTGGCGTGTTTAACTGATTTCCAGATGGCTTCTTCCAGTTGTTTGGCAACCTTGGGATTGCCGGCCAGGTATGTCCGGACAGCTTCGCGGCCCTGACCGAGAATCTGGTCACCGAAATAAATGAAGGCGCCTTTTTTGTGCAGGACCCCCAACTCCAAGCCAACATCAATCAAACCGCCGACTTTGGAGATGCCCCCGTCATTTAAAATATCGAATTCCGCCACCCGGAACGGCGGGGCGAGCTTGTTTTTGACTATCCGGGCGCGGTGACGGGAACCGATGGCGGTGTCCCCGTCTTTGAGAGTCTCAATTTTGCGGGTGTCGATACGAATAGAAGAATAAAACTTCAACGCCATACCACCAGTGGTCGTCTCCGGATTACCGAACATGACCCCGATTTTCATCCGCAGCTGGTTGGTAAAAATCACGACTGCCCGGCTTTTGGAAATAGCGCCGGTAATTTTTCTTAAAGCCTGGGACATAAGCCGGGCCTGGACCCCCATGACCGAATCCCCCATCTCGCCTTCCAGTTCCGCCCGCGGAACGAGGGCGGCTACGGAATCGATGACGATAACGTCGATAGCCCCGGAGCGAATAAGGGTTTCGACAATTTCCAGAGCCTGCTCCCCGCTGTCCGGCTGGGAGACGTAAAGATTGTCCAGATCGACGCCGATACTGGCAGCGCGGGCAGGATCCAGGGCGTGTTCCGCGTCAATAAAAGCCGCGGTGCCGCCGGCTTTCTGAGCTTCGGCAATACAATGAAGGGCGATGGTAGTTTTTCCAGACGCTTCCGGTCCGTAAATTTCGGTTACCCGGCCGCGGGGAAATCCGCCAATCCCTAAGGCTAAATCTATGGCGATGGAACCGGTGGGGATGACATCAACCGCAAGTTTGCCGCTTTTTTCGCCCAGTTTCATGATAGATCCGCGGCCAAACTGTTTCTCGATTTGTTCCATGGCGATTTTGATGGCCTGAAGTTTTTGATCGACTCCCATAATTGACCCAAATATACAGTCTGGAGGAAAAAAAGCAAGGGTTTATTTATTTGAAGTGGACGCTGTCCGGGCTTTTTTGGGTTTGGTAAGAGGGAGGAGTGATGGACCGGGCAAGTTGAAAAACCAGGAGAGAGTGAAATAGGCGAATAAACCAAATCCGAACAGGGACAGGATATCGTTTGATGCCAGAAACAGAACAGCGGACAAAAGCAGGGGCAGGACCGAAGCGTAGACTACCAGATTGAAACCTGCCCAGAAAGTCAGGGTGCGGCGGGCAAACCTGGCGACGATCAGCAACGCCAAACTCCAAAGGAAAAAGGTAGCCAGTTTGTATACCCAAAAGACCGCGGTGGTAATTAAGGCCGTAATCAGGGCGATTGAAACCGCGATGAGCCAAAGAAGACCCTGGTGGTCCGAGAGCCACCCGGTGACCTGGTCTTTATCCAGGGTGAAATCCTTTATTTTTTCAAAATTAAAAGAGTGGGTATTCCCCTGCTGAGTCCTGACTACAACCCGGTCGGCGAGAATGAGAACTCCGGCAGGGTATTTGTCCAGATCTTCGGGGACACCCGCAGAGTTGAGAATAAATGCGAATTGAGGATCGGAATAAATGTACGGTTCGGAAAATGTGGTACTCAAACGGCCGCCGGAAAAGGTGATGCTACCCTCAGGAAGTCGGTCTTTGGCCAGACGGGGAAGCCGGGGAATGAAATTGGTGAATCCGGCGATGATAAGGGCCAGAGGAATGAGGGAAAAAATCAGCAGGTATTTGGTCCAATACCAAACCACCCGAGCCGGGGGGAGAGCAACTATTTTGGCTCCGTATGTCTTGTCCTGGAGACTGGAGATAGTTTCTTTAAAAGTGGCCAGCATTTAGTGGTATTTTATCAGTGAATAAGGTCCCAGGTCCACATCCGAATCCGGTTTTGCATCCAATTCTGCCGGTATGTACCCAAGGCGTTGGCATCCCAGTGATTATATACCCAAGCCAAATACATATCCGCAAATGTTTCAGTGGGGCTAAACGCAGGACTTCCAAACTGCCAGCTTTCCCAACCTCCATAGAATCCGAAAAATCTGCCAGAGTCCGTAGGAGAACCATAACTTAGTCTAAGCAACTGAACAGAAAGAGCTGAAAAGGGGTCTACATTGAGATTTTGTTTGACTATATTTCCGTATACATGGCCCATTTCATGTCCGATGATGCGGGGGTTTTCAATAAGATATCCTTTTTCTATAACTCCGGGGTTGATGGTGGTGAGATTGTAAACATATATTTCCGAGATATTTTTCACCTCGGCTCCCCAGTTATGCGCCAGCGAAGAACGATATACGGAAATCGGCCCGCCGAATACGCTGTAGAAAGCTTCCGTTTCGGTCATGTAGGGAGTATCGGCGCAGGATTCAGCCGAAGCCCGGCACCTGATTCTTAAACGGGTAATGGAAGCATTTATCTGGTCGGCTGTCGCCCTTGCGACTTGGGACAATTCCCGCTGGACGGCGCTGATTTCGGCCTGGATCCAAAACTGGGGAGAATCCGGAGCGGTTTTGAAAACTGCCAGAGGTTCGGAGGATTTTGAGTTTTTAATCCCGACCGGATGCATGGCGGCAATAATAGTCTTCGGGGTCACAGTATTTGTTGCCCGAAGGGTCGACCAGATTAACCGGATCATTGTTCACATAAGCATAAAGATTTGATCCATATCCGGCAGAGTCGGATTGAGTAAATTTTCCTATTTGAGGGTTGTAATAACGGGCGTTGTAGTAGTAGAGACCGGTGGAATCCTGGTCTGATATCTGGCCTGTATACTGTTTTTCTGAAAATATGCTGCCGGATTTGTTGCGGGTAGTACCGTATGTAAAATAATTTTGTTTGGATATCAACTTGCCGGATATATCGGTGGTTAGCGCCGCACTGCCCAGATGGTCCTGATGAATAAACAGAAGCTGTTCTCCTGCTGATGCGGGCGAAGAAATTACCACATAAAGAAGAAGACAAATTAATTTCGGAAACACCAATTTAACGATTTGGTTAAGCGCTACTCTAATGGGGCTTTTGATCAATTTGGGGTCTAACCCGGCATCGATAAAGGATCCACGGAAAAGCCGATAGAGTCTGGGATACTTCTCCATTAGTTCATCCATTATTTTTTTTGCGTCATGATCCGCAATATCTCTACAGAGTTCAATCATCGGACCGGGGGAGAGACTTACAGCTTTGGGGTCAATAGTATCGTCTGAATGTAACACTCCTATGGAGCGTAATCTATCGACCGGATCAAAATCTTTATTCATAAAGTTATTGGATGTAATTATTCATGCAAGCGGGGTCATCGGCGCCGTCGCATGTAAACATAAATGTCGGGGCAAGAATTACGGGAGTTTGAATTTTACTTAGGCTTGAACCTAAACTCCCCAGCCGATAACCTGCCTGCCAGCCAATATATTTTATCAAAGTCGGGGTTTTGTCCAACCAGTTGTCTCTGATTGACTGAGAAACCTGGTCAGGTGAAACGATATTCCCTTGCGATAAAATACTTTTGTTGAAATACCGGACTGCTTCCCGAACGGAATAGGTACCATTTCGTAAACCAGTATTAAAGACGGTGATGGGATTGCCGTTTTCGGCAATTTCAGCCGTCCACTGCTGGCCTTGCCGGGAGCTAGTGAAATAATATACGACGGTTTGCTTGGCCTGATCGAAACTTTGAACTATTGTCCCATTCCCCGCCATTGCATCATTGATGATATTGTTGATAAATACCGAGTATTCCTTGATCTGATAGACAGAATACCCGGCATCGGGAGCGTGCTTCATGAAGTGAAAGGTTTCAATCCAAGCCCAATAGGCAGTATATTGAGACGGAATATTACTAAGGGTTTGTACCAGCGGGTTTGAAAGTTGTACAGCAGGGACGATGAGGGGGTTATTCAGAAGATCCTCGGTTATACCAGCAAGTTCGGGATTCTCAGGTCCTTTTTCTGGTAAATGGCGGCAGTAGAAGTCTTCGGGATCACAGTTTTGGTGGCCGGAAGGGTCAATTTGATTTGAGGGATCATTGTTCACATAAGCATAGAGATTGAGGCCACTGTCGAGAGAATCGGCCTGGGAGAATTTGGCAAGTGAGGGATTGTAATAACGGGCGTTATAGTAATAAAGACCGGTGGTATCCACATCAGATATTTGGCCGGTGTATTGTTTTTC
>LCNZ01000012.1 GCA_001002325.1 Candidatus Amesbacteria bacterium GW2011_GWB1_47_19 | reverse complement strand
GCTCCGGCGGTAGGATTCGAACCTACAATCTTCTCCTTAACAGGGAGCCGCGATACCGTTTCGCCACGCCGGAATATAAATTATCAAAGCTCGTGCCCAATTATACCGCGATTTCTCCGATATTCATCCCGATTTATAATTGACTGCCCCTCCCCTCCGGCGTAATATCTGCCCCATGGCGGCAGAAAAATTACGATGCCGCCAATAATCTTACCCTGGATTTCATTCGCCACCTGCTCCATACGAAATAATTCGAAAAGGCTTTAAAAACTTGTCATTATAGCCAGTACTTGGGATAATCCGCCGGCAGCAGCCCCTCTTTTCCGAACCTCAAATCCACTTCCGTCATTCGTGTCACCCGTTCCGGCAGGCTGGTATCAAACTTCTCTCCCAACCCGAGAAACCTGATCAGTGTATATGCCGGCACCCCGTCATTAAACCGGAAAATCTTGAGTACCTGGGCATTTTGCGGCACTTCCGTCCCCCGGCAGATATACAATATGTTTCTCTTCCCCAGCTTCGGGCAGTCAGACGGCATCTTAAACCGCAAATTTCTCCACCCCGCCACCCGTTCCCAATCATATTCACCTGCCCCCTCTTCCAATCTTAAATCCCTCCTGAACTCCTCCGGGTCAATCCTGTTATAAAACGCCCAATAAACATATTGGTCACGCGATATCGCCGCCCCCTCATAATCCCCCAACATACCACTCGCCGTCTGTACCATCTCTTTTGTCCCGCCGTCGCTGTACCACGGCCTAAAATAATTTTTATGAACTATATAATAGTCGGCCACCACCGCCAGGTTCACAACTATCGCTACAGCCGCCAGTCCCGTCACCACCTGTCGCACCCTGCTGTTTCCGATTTTCTCTGTAATTACCCACCATCCGTACCCGATCAGCATCACTATCCCCGGTAGAGCCGCCTCATGCCTCAGCAGATGATAATTCTCGTTACTCACAGCCGCCGGGATCGTCCCCACCAGCCACCACCCCACTGCCGCCCACCATATTTTATTAGCTCCCTGCCGGCTCACCAACCCCGCCAGAATCAGTGGTAAAAAAACCAGTAGCAAGGGTCCGACCTGGATAAAATTAAATCTTGGCCGCGGATCCCCGCTAACGAACAAATATCCCGGATTAAAATAGGTTATATATCTCTCTCCTATGTCCGCTACCGCAGCGACTGCCTTGTTGTGAAACGCCCGGGTTACCCATAGCGGCTGCCGCCATTCCGCCTGTCCGTCCTCCCTGATTCTGTCGAGAGTCTGCGTCTTTAGCTCCGGCGCCCTGGCCACCCAGGATATTGTCTGTCCGGTCCTTGCTCCTGCACCTTTGGCCAACATCCCCCACCCCCCCGCAATTAAAAGTCCCGCCATCGCCGCTGTCAAAAAATACTTTTTCTTCATTACCCCCCACCCTGCTGTCCCCGCCGCCAACGCCATTACCATCCACCTGGCAGTCGGATAAGTAAGTTCCGCCCATATACCGAAAACCACCGCCGCCAATATGTATCCGCGTCTATTTTTCATGCAGACCAGTACCGTTATCGTCAAAAGTAACATTGTCAATCCCAAATTCACTTCATACGCTCCCCGCGACATCCAGATATGCCAAGGCATCACCGCCATTACCGCAGCAGAGTACCGTCCCACTTTCGGCTTACCCGACAACTTCCACCCCAAAACTCCTATCAATGCCACCGCCAGCACCCCCGCCACCGCACTGGCAAGCCTGGTTGATATCTCGGATAATCCGCCCAACTTCACCCACAACGTCGACGCAAATGCGTACCCCGCCGGCTTGTAATCTCCGTTGCTGGGAAAATACACCGGCCACAAATTTCCGTATTCGTCTCTGCCTCCCGATAGCAGGCTGTAAGCGTAATAGCCGTTAGCCGCCTCGTCCATATCCATTTCTGCCGGGTACTTGCCGATTACCCAAAATCGCAACCCCGCTGCTAAAAGCAGTATTCCCACCCACACCCAAAATATTTTCTTCATGCTTGCCCTTCCGTAGTTCCGATGTACATCGGAACGAAGGAGGGTCTGTCAATCTAAATAATCCTGCAATTTTTTTCTCCGGGAAGGATGTTTTAATTTTCTCAGGGCTTTGGCCTCAATCTGCCTTATTCTTTCCCGGGTCACCCCGAACTCCCTTCCCACTTCCTCCAGTGTCATTGGGTTCTTTCCGTCCAGCCCGAAACGCATTCTCAACACTCTAGCTTCCCTGTCCGTCAATGTAGACAATACTTCCTCAATATTCTCTTTAAGAAGCTCCCTGGAAGCCGCTTCAATAGGTGAGGGTTGCGATGTATCGGCAATAAAATCTCCCAGCATCGAATCTTCCTCGTCTCCCACCGGGGTCTCCAGGCTGGTTGTATCCTGGGCGATTTTCAGTATTTCCCTTACCCTGGTAGCCGTCATTTCCCCCATGGTTTCGGCAATTTCTTCCGCTGTCGGCTCCCGTCCCAGGCTTTGCATCAGCTGCCTCTGGATCCGAATTAGCTTATTTATAGTTTCCACCATATGTACCGGTATCCGGATTGTCCGTGCCTGGTCGGCTATTGCCCGTGTAATCGCCTGCCGTATCCACCAGGTGGCATACGTCGAGAATTTATACCCCTTCCGCCAGTCGTACTTCTCCACCGCCCGGATCAGCCCCTGGTTCCCCTCCTGTATCAGATCGAGTAAAGACAATCCCCGCATTACGTATTTCTTGGCTATGGATACGACCAAACGCAGGTTGCTTTCAGTCAGTTTCCGCTTCGCTCTCCGGTCTCCCTTTTCTATCCTTTGCGCCAGGCTGATTTCCTCCTCCGGTTTCAACAGCGGTATCTTGCCGATCTCCCTCAGATACATTCTTACCGGATCGGTTGTCGCGCCCACTTCCAGCTTTGTCAAGGCTTCTATTTCCTTATCTAGCTCGGCCACGGCCTTCTCGTCTATTTCCAGGTCTTCCTCGGATACCGTCTCAAATACATCCACTCCCTGATCTAGCAGTTTAAAAAACAATTCGTCCAGCTCCCCGATCTTATCCTCTGCATCGGGATAAACCTCCAGAATTTCATCCAGCGTTAAAAAACCCTGGTACTTCCCCTTCGCCACCAGTTGCTCGGATTCCTTGGAAAGTTTTAATGCCTTCGCCATATAAAAAAGGCCTGTGTCAAATCGGCAGGCTTTGTGCTGGCCGAAATGTCATGGTCCCTATAACTGACCGCAATATACCAGCTTATCCGTTTTTCGTCAACACCGCCAGCCTCCGGGTCAGCTTCATCAGCTCCTTTTTGTCTTCCTGATTTTTCACCTCATTAATTCTTTCCCTTATATTCAGCTCCTCCAGTTCATCTACGGCATCCTGCCACTCCTTTTCCGCACCCTCTTCCTCAAAATAATCCTCGACCAGCATCAGCCCCTCCACCTTACTTCTCAACTCCGCCGGTAAACCCTTGATCAGAGTCACCGTCTTTTTACCTCCTCCCTTCTTCTCCTCCAGTTCTTCCGCCACTTTCAGCCAAAACTGTGTCTTCATCCATCCCCTGACCGGTTCCCCGATAATCCTATCTATCCACCCCTGCCTCAGGGCTATCCCCACGATATATTCTTCCAACACCTCCCTCCTCGTTTTGATTTTTTCCTCACTGGAGTTTTGAATTTGTTTTGTGATTTGTGGATTTGAATTTTGAATTTTCGCCATTTGGTGGCGAACATCCTCTTCGCCCACCCCCAAAACCTGTGCCAGCTTCTGGATATAGTGCGCCTTAACAATATCATCCGGAATCCCCGACCAGAGTGGTATCAATTCCCTTGATATCTTTCCTTTCCCCACTCCGTCCAGCCCGAACCGGGATACCGCCGACTCCAGGTAAAAATCGTAAATCGGTATTGCCCCCCCTACCGCCGCCCGCCATCCTTTGGGGTCTTCGATTCCCCAGTCCCCCGGATCTTTATACTTTTTAGGATTTAGGGTTTCGGATTTTGAGTTTAGTATCTTTACCACCACTCCGGCTTTTTCTGCCGTCTCTATTCCTCTTCTGGCGGCCACATCTCCGGCCACATCAGCATCCAGCGCCAACACGATCGTCCCCGCATATCTTCTCAGCAGGTCTACTTGTTTCTCAGTCAGTGCCGAACCTTTCACCGCCACCGTGTTTTTCACCCCCGCCTGCCAACTGGCAATCATATCCAGTTCCCCCTCTACCACCACCGCCTCCCCAGTGGTTTTTATCTCCGTCTTATTCGAATCCAGTCCGTATAGCAGGTCACTCTTGTGATATATCTCCGTCTCCGGTGTATTTACATACTTCCCGGACTTTTCGTCCCCCCCGGGCATCACCCTTCCCGCAAATCCGACAATCTGCCCCCGGTGATTGGTCAGCGGAAACATAATCCTGTTCCTGAACCTGTCGTAATATCTCTCACCTCGGATTACCAGCCCTGCTCTCTCCAAATCCTCGGCCTTGTGCCCCTTCTTTCCTGACAGGTAACCGATTGCATAGTCCCACCCCTCCGGCACATACCCCAGCTTAAACTTCTCCACAGCTTCACTTTCAACCCCCCGTTTTTTTAAATAATTTCGAGCTTCCTCTCCCGTCTTATGCTTTACCAATAAATAGTGGTAAAACTCCGCCGCCAGGCTGTTTATTTTCACCAGTTTTTCTTTTATTTCTTCTGTCTGCGTCGGCCTATAGGATTCCAGTTTCACCCCCACTCTGTCTGCCAGGGTTTTCAGCGCCTCCCCGAATTCCATCCCTTCCATTTTTTGTAAAAAGGAATACGCATCCCCTCCCTCGCCGCACCCGAAACATTTAAATATCTGCAGTTCCGGATTGACCATAAACGACGGGGTCTTTTCCCCGTGGAACGGGCACAATCCCTTAAAGTTCCGTCCGGCTTTCTTCAGTGGTACATACTCGGTAACGAGCTGTACCATGTCCACCTTGCTCTTCACTTCCTCAACTTGGTCCGCCATTCTACCCCGATTATATCCCACCCACAAATTACTTCATTGACATGCCTCCTATTATTCTTTCGTACTTGACAAATAATGTAAAGAGTATAATATAATGGCAAGAAGATAAAATAATGAATTACATTGCCTCCATTACTTCCCAAGGCCAGCTCACCATTCCCAAACCCATCAGGGATAAATATTCACTCCATAATAGGGCCAAAGCCATTATTAAAGACACCGGAACTATAATTGAAATTCGTCCCCTACCCCACCGGGACATTCTTTCTCTTATGGGAATATTACATGATAACCCCGTCGTAAAGGCCAATCGGGGTAAACCTTCCCAACAAATAATCGACGAGGAAAGTGCAGCTTTCGAAAAAGCTATTACTGATAATGTGGTTAAAGAAATGGGCCTCCCCCCACGGAAAAAATGATCTCGTATCAACTCGATACCAATACCCTTTTTCGTTTCCTCACCAATGATATCCCCAGACAACGATCTCAAGTCGAAGACCTTATTCGAAAAGCCAAACGACATCAGGTTACTCTCCATGTCTGTGAACCTATATTCATCGAAACCGCGGTGACATTAAAAAATTACTTCAAATATCCTAAAAATAAAATTGTTGACCTGCTTGGTTTACTGATCAATTCTTCGGAATTAACAATCGAAAACCGTCAGCTCCTCATCAAATCCCTAGATACTTACGCTGATCATGCACTCGACTTCGTCGATTGTGTTCTGCTTATCCGCACCCAAACCTTAAACCATCGACTGTTTTCCTTCGACCGTCACCTCCTCTCCCTAACCTAATAAAGCCAAGCCCGCCCCCGCCAACTTTTCACCATTTACTATCTACTATTTCCGCCTCAATTCTTTCCGACTTTTCTATTCTTCCCTCCCACACCATTTTCCCGTTCAAATTCAACTTGTACGGAAAACTCCCCATCCCCGGCTGGTGTCGGACCAGTATCCGATATCTGTCGATAAATTCATCTTTGGGAAGAATATATTCCACCACCGCCTCGGTCTTCTTGCCAGCCGACACCACCGCCCAAAATCCGATAATTCTATACCTCTCCCTTTCCTCCTCCACCCAAATCCCCTCACTTAATTTTTGCCGCAGTGACACCGGTCCCGCAAAATCACCCACTCCCACAGGTCTCAATTCCTCCCCGCTCACACTCACACTCACAACTTCGGCATCTCCTGGCACCACTATCCGTACGTAATCTACATAATCCCCGCCCCAGAAAAACGGTTTGACCGAATACTTAAACGGATTTTCGTTCACCCACTCGATCCGCAACTTGTCTATTATCTTATCTTTCTCTGTCTTTACCTCCAACTCTATCTCTCTTTGGACGCAGCAGTTAGCCTTATTTGCCCCCAGGTTCGTCTCTACCATATATAAGTAATCTCCGTAATACTCCCCCCACCTTCCGTCCCACCCCCACTGTTTTACCTCCCCCTCCAGTGCGGCGTCTTTAGTCCAGATCATAATTTCCCCCCGGTCCAGTTCAGTCTTGATTATTCTTGCCAGTTTGAAAATCTCCGCCGGTTTGGCTGATTTTGCCCTCTCCCAAAGTGCTGTTCCCGCCGCTCCCAGGAAATCCCGCTTTTGTGTCGACCCCGGCTCCCAATCCATTTCCGCCTCCGCCTGGGCCAGGCTATATAAATTTTCTCTGGTCACCGTCTGATCATACGAATATACTTTCACCTGCCCGAATACCCCCACTATTTGATTTATCAGTTTCAGGTTAACGGCAATTATCCCGTCCACTTTCTCTTCCCCTCCCTGCTCAAAAAACCATGCGACTGTGGCTGCTGCCGACGCAAAATCTATATCCCAGTTGCTATCCCTAAGCTTCCACCATCCCTGACGGAATGCCTCCTGTACCGGATACGGAGGTTCCACATGCCCCGGTAGTTTTCCGTCCGGAACATAAATGTCCTGCACCGTCCAGTCTGCCAGTCCCCCATCCTTAAACTTCACCCTGACATAACTTCCCGCAAAACCTCCCGAAGGCCGCAGTTCTGTGCTGTTCTGCAGTAGCACTATATATGTCTTATCATCAACCCATTTAGGCAGCCTATCCACAAACGGTAGCCCCGCCGCGCACCACCTGAACATTCCCTGCCATTTTTTAAAATCCCTGGGCCTGTTTTCCGTTATCCCCCGCATCACTTTTATCGCACTTACCCCGCACCCTCCACCCGCTCCCAAGACCAATAATATCACTGCACTACAAACCAAAAACCACTGTTTTTTCATCTTTCCATAATATTCTATCCGACATTACAACTTATACACCCGGTTATTTTCGTCATCATACAGAATTATTACATTATTTAAATTTGGAATTTGATTGAAAATTGAAAATTTAAAATTGGTCATTAATTTATTTACTATCACATAATCCACCCCTATATTTCTCAGAAGTGCGTCCGTCTCCGGGCTCGGCCACTCCTGATTGAGTTTCTCCAGAAGTTTTTCCCGCTCCGGCGGCACAAAACCCGAATAGCCGTTCAACAGATACTTCCCATGTTTCAGGCTGTAAAGCATTCTGTCCGGCTCAATATTTTCGTCCCCCGCCGGCAGTTCCACGATCACTTTCCCCGGCTGCTTCCCCAGCCAACGGTACACCGCCGGATATTCTGCCGGTTTTAGCAAATTACGGTAATTTGTCAGCCTTGTACCCCCGGTAACTGCCACAGCCATTACTCCGAACATCCCGATTATTTTCCTGATTTTTAAATTAGGATTTGATTGAAAACTCTTCAGGCTCAATGCAATCAGGCCTGAAGCTGCCCATGCACTCACCCACAGCCACCTCGACGGCACCCTGAACGCTTGTATCCCCGGCACCAGGTAGTACGCTGCCGCATAGGGTAGCGGCACCGGGTATCTCCCTCCGATTTTCACCGTTTTATCCTGCCATTTCAAGACCGGCCCCATCGCCATAACCAAACTAATAATCAATACTATTCCCAACCACAAACTATCTTTTTTATATTTTGACCTTTGAATTTGATTAAAAATTATTAGCAGTGATACTGCTAAAAGAACATAGAGTCCCGGGCTGGCAAACCTCTCCCCCAACTCGTTCACACTCATTCCTCCGTGCGCCGCATCCCGGATCGTCCTCACAAACCCCATTTCCCGGCTCACAGCCCAGTAGGCTCTCAACGGCGAAAACGCCACCATCCCAAACAACAACCCCCCCGTTAGTATTTTATTAATTGGTAATCTTATTTTGAGCACTGAGTATTGAGCACTGAGCACTACTAAAGCAAAATACACCGGCAATATGCTCTCCCAAGCCTGCACCCCGAGCAATGTTACCCCGGTGTACAATTTCCAAGTCTTCTTGTCCGCCGTCCATGAACTGACTAGCCATACGCCCGCCAGCCAGTACTGCATGCTCCACATCTGTAGATGCACCTGGTAATGCCACCTCACCTGGGACATCCCCAACGCCACTGCTCCGGCCGCCGCCGCCCATCTGTTTCCGGTCATTTTTCTCCACCATCCGTATACCACCGCCATCGTCAACACCTGTCCCAATACCATAACCGTCCCCGCCGCCACCGCCGGGTTACCGGTCAGTTTCACCGGCAGCCAAGCCCACAAAGCGGAAACCATTTGCAGCTCCGAATAGGCCAATACGTGTTTATATGGATAAAATATGTTTCCGTCGAACAATCCCTTACCCCCACCCGAAATTACACCAGACGGTAACCTGTTAATAGTCTGGTTCATTATCCAAATCAGCAATACCCCATCCTTGCCGTAATCCGCCACCCCCCCCGGCCGGACCACCGCCGGCCACACGCTCCACAATCCGATCCCGATAACTAATGCTATCGCCGCTATCTCCCCGGCCGGACTTTTACTTTTGATATCTCCCATACTACTACACCGAAAATAATTGCCGCCAGCAGTTTCGGATGATAATCCAACTGCGGCAATACCGCCATCGTGCTTACCGCTGCTATAGCCACTGCCCCCTTTTCCATCCCCCGCTCTTTTGCCGCTAAAAATACCCCGGCCGCCAGGGGAATCATCGCCGGATAAAAATATCTCAGATCAGAAATTATATTCACCGGCCAGGACGGTAAAACCAGACATACTCCTAGGCTAACTAATCCCAGTAACCCCGTATCTCTGTTACTTTGTTTCTTTGTCACTTTGAAATTCAAAATAATCACCCCTATCCCCAATACCGGCCACAACAGATACTCGGACACCAGGGCTGTCGCCATTTTTCCCCACCCTCCGGGAGTAAATACTAATGTCTTTACGAAATTCCAGTCATCCGTTAAAAACGCCGGATCACCCCGCCACCACCCCAAAGACCCCGGGTACACCGGATTACCCGTCAATATCCAGTTCCGCCCGTACCACCATCCCCCAAAAATCACTATTCCCAAAATACAAATCGCCGCCCCCCTCAAAGTAACCTTCTCCCACATTCTTCTGCCGTAAAACAGGAGCAGCACCCCCGCAAACAATACTCCGGAAAATTTCGTCCCCACCAGCATCCCCAAAACAGCTCCCGTCGCCACCCAGTATCCTAAAGTCTTTTTCGGCTCCCGCAGGAATATCCAGGCGACAGTCCACCATACCGCCAGCCAGATATCTACCGTTTGTGTCAACAAAAGGCGGAGTACCGACGGCCACATCCCCACACTTATCCCGAACACTGTTGCCAACCCCGTCCCCAACCCCAGTCTCTTCCCCGCCTCCCTGACCGCCAGCACCAATATTATCCATCCCAGTACATTAAACAGGTTCAGCGGCAACCCCGTTATCATCATTACCGCCTGCATGGCTTCACCTGCTCCCGGATAATACAATCCCGGTGCTGTCAGTTTGTTTTTTTGCCACAATTCTCCTGCAATCACCATCCGCGCCAGCGGAATATGGTACGCCAGACTGTCCCCCTCCCCCGGCGGAGTCACCCACCCGAAATACCCGTAATATACTGCCGCCAATACAACCGCAATCGTAAAAAACCTCATCCCCGTCCTCCCCAGACAGTCATATACAACGCCAAATCCCAAACCGAGCTAAGCACTATCAGCAATTTTACTCCCCTAGTTAATTTTCTTTCTCCGAAAACATAAAGCAGCAATATATACGCAAACGGCATGAGGTCCAACATATACCTGGCACCCACCTGTACCCAGCCATGCCAATAATACGTCATCAGCGCAAACATGATGCAGCTCATAACTAGCCAGCCATACCTGACGACTTTTTTTCTCCGATCTGCCAGGAAAATGAGTGCGAAAACAGGTGATAACACAAAAAAACTAACTCCCGGATTCTTGACTTTCACGTATGGATACCGCAATACATGAGTCCTCCCGAAAGCGGTTTTCATCTCCTGCCGCACCGGTTCTACTGTATTAATAAAATAATAATAAAAATTCGTCGGAATGTTTTCCAATTTAAACAAACCGTAAGTTTTCAATTCATATTTTTGTTGAGTCAGATTTCCCGTCATAGTGTAACCCGTTTCCTCAAAGCTCCCGAAACGTACCTGGTTATAACCCGCCAGCACTACCATCACAATTACCATCGGCGCTAAAAATTCAATCGTCTGTCTTACTTTTACCCGCCACTTATAACTTCCGCCCCAAATTGCCACCAGAAAAAAAACCAGTCCCAGACCGGCCGTCGCTCTGGTAGCGAAAACTAAGCTCATGGCCATTCCCATCCACCACCATCTTCTTGTCGGACTAAAAAATTCCAGCAGTGCCGCCAACCCGAAAAAAACTGTTACTCCATGTGCCAGGTACCAGGTGCTGGGATTAAGCATCACCTGCTGATAGACGGATGCAAAACAAAACGCAAACGCCAGCCACCAGCTATCATATTTTCTTATTCCGGCAATCCTAGCCAATAAATAACCCATTACCCATACTAGAGCATTCAAAAATGCCGCCAAAAATCCCTGAAAGAAAAAGGTTCCGAAAAATGAAAATAACCATACCCCCGGCACCAATAACATGGCCGGTAAGGGTCCCATGTGCCAATACATCCGGCCTCCAAAATAAACGATGTCCACAAAAGATCCCGGAAAGTCCAAAAACGCCGGACTCCCGCGCAAGAACGCCCCCGCCAGAAACGAATATTGCTGTCCCACATTTATTAAATACCCTCGGGGTATCCCCAATCCCAAATCAACCGCTACTACTGTAACCAAGAAAGTGCCTGTCAACCAACCGATAATAAATTTATTCCAATCCATGTACTAAGGCCTTATTTTAAACCAATCATTTCACCGAAGTCCGCCGGAAGCGGGTGAAGGCGGTCTCTTTACGAAAAAATTCGAACTGTTTTTCAAAGGTAGCGCGGCGAGTGCCCCCACCCACTCGTCACGCCATTTTTACCGCTCGGCCTTCGGCCTCGCTTATTTTTTGCGCGCGCGATTTTCTCGCCCTACGGGCGAGTTTTGAGCTTTCATATTTTCCAAAAGCAGAGGAAAAGTTGTATACCCTGCCTTTGTATTGAAATGTCCAGCGTTTTCAACAACCACAAATTTTGCCCCCAATTTTTCCGCGATCTCTTGACCTTCAGATATAGGAGTATCATCGTTGGTTGATTGATAAACTTCAAAATATTTACTTCCTCTTTTTATTTTTTCCCAATCAAATGGAATTTCGTGAAAAGAATCAATTTTTTGCCAATCTTTCGGATACCACCGGTAATTAATCCATGGGGCAACCAAAAATGTTGCAGCTATAGGAGAAGTTAGTTTTGAAAGAAAATGATAGGTAAAAATACAGCCTCTGCTATGAGCGATAAAAATTGTGTTTTCCGTAATATGCTCATTATATTGTTTTAAAGTTTCTATCCATCTTGAAAGATTGTGCCCGCCCCACGCAGGATTTTGTTCTCTTAGTTCTGGAATAGGAAATTGTGGAACAAACACCTGAAAATCTATCTTTTCAAGTTCTTTTTTTAGCCATTGGAACCAGTTTTCTTCTGGATTACCATAACTACCATGAATGATAAATGCTTCTTTCATAACCTATTTTTGTTTATTGACCCAAATCGTAATCATTCTTACTAGCTTGTCTTCAAATCCAACATAGCTGTGCGACGCTCCGTTAATAACTTCGACAGTCACATCTTTTGCCGATTCAGCTTTCTTTTTAAAAAGTTCTGCTGCCTCTTTAATTGACGGTTTTATAAATCCATCAGATCCACCAAAAATAGCTAGAATTGGTTCTTGTGTCACGTTTAATAATTTCCACTTTGGAGATTCAGAATTGTGATATGGAAAAAGATTCCCGGCACCGTCTTCAGTCAAATATCCATAGTACGCAAGCGCCCCCATTGGACAAACTACCGATAGCTCTTTTGGTAGAAGTTTTGTAATATTTGCTTCTTTAACCATTCTTTCAATTTCCCTGTTGGTTTCACGATACTTTTTTTCTCCCAATAGGTAGTACATGTACCCGGCATCGTTACAAGGAGAAAGATGAATTTGGCCAATTACCCGTCTGTCCTTCTTATTAAATTGATAATAAAGAATTTTTTGGGTGAGAGAGTGCGCTTGAAGAATAACTCTCTTTACTCCTTGATTGGTTAAAAAATTAAGCCACGAATCTATATCGTATAAACAATCCTCAAACTTTTCAAAGGCTCCTCCGATTTGCGCCCATTCAACATTTCCATGTTTATGCTTTCTAATGTCAGCAAACACGTCGTGTCCTCTATTATTGGCTGTTAAAAATGAAATTCCTAGAGACGATAGTTTTTCTGCTTCATTCTCAATAAATTTATGAGTGTAAAAATCGCCGGAAGTGCCGTGAGAATGAAATACGGCGATTTCACTTTTCTTATCAACCCAAAAACCGGCTAACTCCAAGCCATCAGAGGTAATTGTTTTGACTAAATTACCCTTTAACATAATAAGGTAATTATACTTCTTTTTGTGTGATTTGGGAACGAGAATGCCATTGTTTTTTATCGATAAATTTTGTATATTGTAATTGGTCTCAGCAATATTGAATTGCGTTTTTTAATGGCGCAATCGGACAGTAAGACGCAATTCTTGCTGAGACCACCGGTTGCGCCATTTAAGTATTTGTTCTTTTAAATTTTTGCATTTTCTTTACACTAAAAAATTGCAACCAATTTTTCAGTGTGTTCGAACCGACTTTTTACGAGGCCGAAGGCCGAGCGGTAAAGATGGCGTGGCGAGTGGGTGGGGGCACTCGCCGCGCTACCTTTGAAAAACAGTTCGAATTTTTTCGTAAAGAGACCGCAGATCGTGAAGTGACAGAGGTGCGCTCGCCGCGGGGGCGAGCGCGGCGAGCGCATTAAAGCCTCGCATCGGGCAAAACTCGAGGCGGCGGCCGAAAGAATAAGAAGTAAAAGAAAATGCAAAAATTTTAGGAAAACGAAAACCATGATCAAATACTTTATTTACTGCAGAAAATCAACAGATGAAGCAGATAGGCAGGTTTTATCTATAGAGGCACAAATTACCGAACTCAAGGAATTCGCCAAAAGAGAAAATCTGGAAATTGTCGATTGTTTTACTGAAGCAAAAACCGCCAAGAAACCCGGTCGAGAAAAGTTTGAGCAGATGCTCAAACTTATTGAGAATGGAGAAGCCAATGGAATTTTAAGTTGGCACGCTGATCGACTTGCTCGGAATTCAGTTGATGGTGGAAAAATCATTTATCTTCTCGATACCGGCAAACTCCAATCACTAAAATTCCCGACGCTTTGGTTTGAAAATACGCCGCAGGGAAAATTTATGCTTTCAATCGCGTTTGGCCAGTCAAAGTATTACATCGACAATTTATCAGAAAATGTAAAGCGAGGGATAAGGCAAAAACTCCGAAACGGAGTTTATCCCAATAAAGCTCCAATTGGTTATCTTAACGAACCAAGAAAAAGAACGATTGAGGTTGACCCAAAAACAGCAAGACTTGTGCGAAAAGCTTTTCAGCTTTTCGCTAGTGGAAAATACAGTTATGTTGATATTGATAAATTTTTCTTCAACCAAGGAGTAAAAAGCACAACCAATAAATATTTACGCATGGACAAAATCCGCAACATGTTAAGAAGTCCTTTTTACTACGGCGTTTTTGAATTTGCCGGAGAAACATATCAAGGATCACATAAACCTTTAATTTCCAAAACACTTTTTGATAAGTGTCAGGAAATTATCAGACGCAAATCAAAAACATATATCAATCACAAAGACGAATTCTGGTTTTTGGGATTGGCAAAATGTAAAGAATGTAGTTCGGCGATCACTGCCGAAAAACACTTCAAGTTTTACCCAAAAACCAGAGGCAAGGTCAGATACTATTACTATCGTTGTGGCAAAAAACACGGATATTGTTCGCAAAAATATGTTTCCAGTGGGGAATTTGAGAAACAAATAAGAGAAATTTTGTGGAGTCATTCACTCTACGAGTTAAATGCAAAGCGAATGTTGAACTGGTTACACGCTGATGAGATTAACGAGAGGAAAACCGTAGAAAACAAAATTTCTCTTTTAAAACCCCAACTTTCAAATGTCGAGCAAAAGCTCGATAGATTATTGACTGGATATCTGGATCAAGTCATCGAGACTATTGAATATCAAACCGCCAAGAAAAAACTAATCGAAGAGAAAACAAATCTTGAGGAACAAATCTCAAGTTTTGAGAAAAACCAGTTTCTTTGGGTCGAACTAGTCAGAGATTTCATAAATAGTGCGCTGGAAGCGCACAAAATCGCGTGCGCAAAAAATAATGGCGAAGAATTATCTTTCTTCGCCAAAAAAGTCGGTTCGAACTACTTCTTAAGCGGCCGCCGCCTTGAATTTTGCCCGATGCGAGGCTTTAATGCGCTCGCCGCGCTCGCCCCCGCGGCGAGCGCACCTCTGTCACTTCACGATCTGCGGTGATGTATTAACCTTTGCGCGAACCCACTTCGCACGCGCGGAGCGCGTGGTGACTTGAAACTGCCTCGTACGCTCCGATTGCGCTGTGATGCGAACCAATGCGCCTCGGANGCGAACCAATGCGCCTCGGACACGCTCGCGGACTCGCGTGTGCAAAAACCAAAAAATTTCCTTGCATTTTTCTCGCGTCTCCTCCCCCCACCCCTCCACCGCGAAGCGGAAAAAGTGGAAAGGAAATTTTTGGTTTTGCTTCGCCGTTTCAGTCTCCGAAAAGAGCACTATTAGTTTATCACTTTTGATTGCTCTTTTCTCCGCCCTCACGGCGACCGAGGCGCACCTCTATCCGCGTTTGGTGGTAACTCGAAACTCTGTACCTTCGACGGCGGACAGTGACAACTCATCAAAGTGGAGCCTCGCCATACAAAATTCTTTAAGGAATGGCGAGGCACAATATCTATATGTGTTTGCCCCTCCCTCCCGTGCGCACACATCATCCCCGCCGTTTTGGGAAATATTATAAAACGGCGGGGATGGCTCCCTTGCCGCTCAAAATTATTTCTCCAATCTTTTTGCGGAACGCATTTATCGCCGCCGAATCGGCAGGGCGTTTCGGGAAAATACGATTAGAGAGAATTACATAGGCGATACCTTTTTCGACATCGCAAATAACAAGTGTTCCTGTAAAACCTGTCTTCCCGAATGTATAAGGAGTGCAGTAGTCGCCCATGTATCGTGGCTGATTAAGTTCCCAACCGAGCCCAGTAAAGTCATTGAGTTCGGGGATTTGGTTTGTTCCCATCTGTTCTATAACTTTTTCTGAAAAATATTTTTTGCCATTAAATGTTCCTTTATGCAAAAGCATTTCGAGGAAATTTAATATGTCAGAGGCAGTAGAAAAAAGTCCCGCATGACCGACAATCTTTCCTTCTTTTTTGCAAATATATGCGCTTTCGTCATGTACTATTCCATGTACTAAACCTCTCCATTCATCACTCTCCGTTGGCACGATTTCTTCTTTTGGAAAACGTTCAGGATAAAATGTGCTTCGGCTCATTTTGAGCGGTTTTAGGAAATGTTCATCAGCAAGATTGTCGAGAGTATCGCCATTTATTTTTTCTACTACAAGCCCAAGAAGTGCGGCGGGAATATTTGTGTATTTGAAAACTGTACCTGGTCGTTTTTCAAAATCATGAGTAAGAAGTGTCTCGTATAAACCCGCTGCACTTTTTTCTTTCAGCGAAGCAAGACCGTAGCCGTCGATTGTGTAAGTGAGTAGATGTTTAATTAGAACATTTTCTCGATCTGAATTTCTAAATTCGGGGATATAGTCAATGAGCTTATCGGTCAGTTTTAGTTTTCCTTCGTCAATTAGTTGTAATGCAAGGCTTCCTGTCGGAATTGACTTTGTGATGGAAGCGACATCATAAATCGTATCAACCTTAACAACGGATGAAATTGGGTCATATGTAAAATTACCGAATGGTAAAATCTGTCGCTCGCCATTTCTATTAACTACGCCAACAACACAACCAGGAAATACTTTATTTTCTATCGCTGATGACGCTTCTTTTGTGATTTGATTTTTGAAGTCCATGTTTATTTCAAAAGTTCATCAGCTGAAACCCCAACCGCTTTCGCCAATTTTGCAATTGTCGCTAGTGTTGGGTTCGTTTTGCCGTTTTCTATCGTACTAATAAAACCGCGACTAACTCCCAAGTCTCGGGCAATATCTCCTTGTGATATACCTTTTTTGGTTCTGATCCTTTTCAAGTTCAGCCCTAATTTTGTGGATTCACTTTGCATTATCCACAGTATATCGTATTGGTATAGTATATCACAATGATATGATATAATGTAACTGGTGACGGC
>LCNZ01000011.1 GCA_001002325.1 Candidatus Amesbacteria bacterium GW2011_GWB1_47_19 | reverse complement strand
ACGGTGTTCCAGGTATAAGTCCGGTCATTGTATTGGGTATTACCTGACTGGAGATTGGATTGAATGGACCAGGCAAAAGCATTGGCGGTGTCGTAAACAACCAGGTTGGAAATGAGTGAGCCGGGAACGGGAGTGGAAGTGGGAGATGAAGTGATGTTGACGGTCGCGATGGCGATGTTGGAGTCGACCAGACTGTCATTGACTTTCCATCTGAATGAATCGACTCCGGTATATCCGGCTGCAGGAAGATAATAACGGTCGTTGTCTGTACCACTCAGGGAACCGTGAGTGGGTTGGGTGGTGATGGTATAGGTGTAAGGCCCGGGTCCGTCGGGATCGGTAAAAGACAATTGAATATAAACTTGGGTGTTTTGGGGAGTGGAGGTGGTGCTGTTTTGAGCTACCGGAGCATTGTTTACCCCCGGGGTGGGAGTACGCGTGGGAGTGGAAGTAGGACCGGTGCTGAACGGTGTTCCTCCGTTGCCAAAACCGGACGCACCGGCGGCTACGGCAGTGTCTCCCATGACGATAGACAGGTTTTCGGTGCCGACGGTGGTGTTGTACTCACCGGCAACGACCGGTTTGCCCAGGCTGTTGATAGCGTTAGCCGTCATGGTTTGGATCTCATCCAGAGATCTACCGAATCCGTATTGGAAAATCAGGTAGTCGCACCAGGTAGAGCAGTAATTCCAATTACCGGGGAGCTGGTGGGCGGCCAGAGGTTTGGCAGTAAGAGAGTCGAGGTGGGCACCGATCTGATTGGCTTTGTCCAAAGTCCAATATTCGTCGATTTCCAATCCCAAGACATAACTGTTTACCAGGCTGTCAATCTGGGGGATGAAGGTGGACAGATCGGATTTAATAATATCCACTGATTGGTTTCGCCAGTTGCCTGAGTCGCTGGTCAGCCAGACAACGGGCTTGATACTGCTGTTGTTCAGCTCCTGCAGGAAGACGTTGAAACCGGCAGAGTTGCCGTAGTAGTTGTGGCTGGCGCTGGTGACAGACAGATACCAGTGTTTATACCCGCGGCTATTGATGGACTGTCTCAGGATAGACCTGTCACCGGCGACAGCCCGGGGATACCAGGTAGTACCACATTCACCACACGCGGGAAAGGTCAGGAAATCCGTCATGTGGGGGAGGGTGCCGGAGGTGCTTTCCGCCCGGACCTGCGGGGGGGTGAAAACAATAAGACCAAGAAATAGAAAAGCTGCAAGTATTGGCATCGGGCGGGATTGTAGGTTTATCTTACACTTAAGCTAGGATCAATGTCCATAATTGGTGAACCAGATCATGTAGTCCACGCCATCGACGTAGCCGGAGGAGTTGTAGTCACCATTTGAGGAACCGAGTACGGACTGACGGTAGTGGGTGAACCAGATCATGTAGTCCACTCCATCGACAAGGCCGTCGCCATTACCGTCGCCGGGGACAGAAGTAGCTTTGACGATGACCGAATACATACCGTACGACCCGGAACCGATAGGTCCAAGGGAGATGGTTTGGGGGGAAGAGTACAAAGACGAGTAAAGACTGTAGGTGACGGGTTCGGAATTAACCATGTTCTGTCCGGTGTCGGTGTAGCCACTCATCCAGGAAGGTTTAACAAAGCGGTCGTCGAAAGCGATATAGACAGTAGCAGGAGAGGCAAGGGAGAAAGTAGCCAGAGGTGAGGAAGTGTAAGTGCGGGAGAGATTGGCAGTGCGGATCCATTGAGAACCGGAAACAAGGGAGGGAACGGTAGCCCAGGTATACACCCGGTCGCCATACTGGACATGTCCTGACTGGAGGTTGTTTTGGATGGTCCAGGCGTAGGCGTTTGCAGCGTCCAGGACAATTAGATTTGAGATGAGGGATCCGGGAATGAGAGTAGGAGTAGGTGAGGCGGATTTATGGATATACAAGGCGACTTCGGATCCCATCAGAGGGGGTTTGGGCCAGGAAGTGTTAGTTGTCTGAGATATTGTTATACTATTTGTTACAGTTTCTCCATTGATTGGATTGAACCACTTCAGGTTATAGAAACCAGCCGGTAAACCCAAAACCCCCATAGCAGCGGGATTGGAGTAAGAATAAGCGATCAAGCTGGTGCGGGTGGAATTAGTGAGAACAAACTGAGTGCCGGCGTTTTTGAGCGAATCGTTGGGAGTCATGGCGTTGAAATCCGTGGACTCAAAAAAATTTACCAGGAAACGGCTGGCATTGGCCATGCCTAAGGACGGAGGCTTGCGGTTGCTGGAGGTTTCCCAGGCACCCAGCTGCATGGAGTAGCTGCCGGCCATGGCTTCGCCCCAAATGCACTGCCGGTAGTCGGCATCGGTAAGGCCGGATTTACCGGTGTCGGTAAAGAATTGTTCTGCAAAGTTGAGATTGTAGCGGCCGGAGGCATTGTTCCAGGCAGAAAGGGCGTCGGTGTGACAACCGGCCAGGCTGGTGGAAGTGTATTGGACGGCATGCTGATCGGCAACTGCCGGAAAGTTGAAGGTCAAGCCTGGAAGCTGGTGGACACCGATGGGGTGGCTGTCGGGGTCATAGGTCCGGATAGTCTGGATTATGCCGTTGATGCGGCCGTCACCGAATTCTTCCTGGTACTCTTCAGCTACTACCCAGATCAGATGTTTGTATCGCCTGAATTCGCCGACCATGGCCTTGATAAAAGCTCCTTCTTCGGGAGGCATGGTTTCTTCCCGGCGGCCTTCGCAGCCGGCGCAACCGTAATAAAAAGGGTCGGAGTTGTCATCATAAAAAAAGAGATAGATGACAATTCCCGCGGAGTCCATTCTGGTAAACCACTGGTGCCAGCGGGAAATTATGGCCGGGTCGAGGTTGGAGTTGGAAGCAGTTCCGGGAGTGTGGTTCAGCCAGGGATTTTGGGTCGAGGTGCCATCCCCCCCATGGGAACGGACGGCAATCATATAGATGCCGTTCATCCCGTTTTGGATGAGAGAGTCAATTATTCCGTCCTGGGTCCAACCCGGGGTAATGTCCCCGTACAGAAAACCTTCCGGCCCACCCGCACCGGAGAGAAAAAAAGGGTCAGATTGGGAATCCAGATTGTTGTCCCGGTTGTAAACCAACCAGCGGTTGGTGGTGGGGTCGACCCGGATTTGTCCGGGAAGATAAGCATGTGCCGAAATGAGAAATGAGAAATGAGAAATGAGAAATACGGATATGAGAGATTTAGCGGCCATAATTGTTGAACCAAAGCATGTAGTCCACACCGTCGACGAGGCCGGAGGAATTGAAGTCACCGTTTGAAGGACCGGAAACCGACTGGCGGTAATGGTTGAACCAGATCATGTAATCAACTCCATCAATCTTACCATCAGAATTAGCGTCGCCGGTTTTGGGGGTGGGGGTGGGAGTTGATGCCGGGGGGGAGGTGCTGCCGAATTCAAATGCCCCCACATCGTAACCTGAACCTGCCGGTCTGATGAGACCGTCAAAATCAATATTCGGCGCATTAAGGTTTGATCCGGCATCGATTGCGGGTGAGGTAGATTTGAGGTGGAAATCGAACGCGGTTGCGTTGATAAATTGGGGGTTCACCGTAAGATTGTGGTCTTGGATAATTTCGGATGCGGGGACAACAGGATCGATCTTTATATTGCCTGTCAGGTTTTGATAAAAAATATTATTTCTGATGATAATATTTTTGACTTCAGGATTGTTGATGACAATACCGCCTCCGGCATTGTTGTAGACAGTGTTGTTAATAAAGTTGATATTTTGTACCGGATGGGTGGGGGAGGAGGTGGTGGTCCAGGGGGCGATACCAATCCCTCCCCAGGAATAGCCTACGTTGTAGACAATATTGTTGAAGAAATTGACATTTTCCAACAGTCCTCCGCCTTCACTGGCGGCGATAATACCCTGGCCGGTGTTGTCGTAGACAGTATTGGCACCGACGTCGATGTTGTACTGGTGTTCGGTCCAGGCATCTATGTAAATCGCTATTCGGTCGGAACCAATTCCCATGTGGTGCACGGCGTTGTGGTGAATCTGAACATCATAAACACCTGCAGCAGCTCCAATACCTTCATTCTTTCCGTGATGTACCCGATTATTCTTAATTAATAAGTCATGTGAGAACCAGAAAACACCCAGGGAGACTTCACCGTCAGTGTCGCCGAAGTTCGCGTCCGTGACTTCATTGTTATCTACGACGATAAAACTGCTGGCCTGATTAATGTCTATACCCAGTGAATAAATGTGACTGACAAAATTGCCGTCGATGATAACGTGGTCCGCTTTCTGGACCGAGATACCCATGTTCCAGGTACCATCGGCAACATTTACCCCGGAATTGATGACCCTCAATCCGCTGATTCGAATAAACCGTTTACCAGTAACGTTGATCAGCCCTTCGAGTGGGGGGATGGAAATGCCGGTTCCGTCAATAGTGACAATCTCTCCGGGATAGGCCATATAGATGATGTAATTAGTCTGATTACCGGAGTTTTTCGGCGTTAACCTTTCGCGGTAGATACCTGCTCGGATATAGACAGTCTGACCTGGGGTCAAGGCATTGGCCGCCTTGGCCAGAGTTTTCCAAGGCAGAGCCAAAGTCCCGGGGTTATTGTCGTTACCCCCCGGGGCTACGTAGAAAATATTTCCCTGAACAGGATCCGGATAAATGACCGACACTGGCGCCGGAGGAGGATCTGTGATGTCAAATAACATCCAATTAAGACTGCCGACTCCGACTGAAGCATTTTTGTCCAATACCAGTTTTAATTTGTGCGGACCAGCGGTGAGCCGGATTCCGGTGACCGTGATGGTGGAGTATCCCTGCCACCAAAAAAGTCCTGTATATGTTTTCATGGTGCCGGTAACATTGACCCCGTCTACTTCCAGATGTAGTTCCCCCTGTCCGGTTGCGTAGCCCACCAGCCCGGCACGGAGAGTCAGGGAATAAGTGCCGGTGGTAGCCACCTCGACTGAATATTGCAGCCACTCGCCGGCCTGAGTCCAACCGACTTCGTACCGTCCGCCGGCTCCATCCGAGGTCTCACCGATGTCTACTCCTTCAGCTGTCCGGTATTGACCGCCGTTGTTCGTCGAATCGAGATCATGGTAGGCTGTTCCTTCCCCGCCCAGGTCGAAATCTTCAACTTCAATAATTCCGGGGATAGGCCAGGGAGTGCCGCTGTAAGGGGTGGAGGTTTGGGCGCGGGCGACGGATGTGAGAATTGAGAATTGAGAAATGAGAAATGCGAATATGAGAAATTTAGCGGCCATAGTTGTTGAACCATAACATGTAGTCCACACCGTCGACGAGGCCGGAGGAATTGAAGTCGCCGTTTGAAGGACCGGTGACCGACTGGCGGTAATGGTTGAACCAGATCATGTAGTCCACCCCGTCAACTTTGCCATCCCCATTGGCGTCACCGGTTATCGGGGTAGGAGTAATTGACGGTGTAGGCTGATTGCCTGTCAGGGCATCATTCCGCCAGAGATGCACAAATAAAGGTTCGTCATAGCCGATACTGACGATGTCGAGATCTCCGTCATGGTCCAGATCTGACAGTCGGGTACCCAGGTGGTTGTCTCCCCCGTTAGGTGCGCTGCCGACTACAGTTTGGGACCATGCGCTTCCTGAACCGTTATTGGCCAGGATTATCACCCGTTTTTCCCCTTTGTGCTCGCCGATAACCAGGTCGTAATCTCCATCTCTGTCCAAGTCGCCGAAATCCATGGATGCGGTGTTTGCGCCGGTAAAGATTATTGAGCGGGTCCAGCTACCATTGCCGTTGTTGCGAAAATAATATATTTCCCCAAGATCGCCTTCCTTGGCGACTATAATGTCCTGGTCCGAATCTTTATCAAAATCCGCCGCATAGGTGACATCTGCCCAGGTAGAATTCAGGACGCCGACGGTTTTTTGGGTCCAACTATTATTTTCCCACCAGGTAATGGTTTTGCCATCGGTACCAAGCGCGCTTAATAAATCGACATCACCGTCTTTATCCAGATCCGCTGCGGCCAACCCGTCGCCGGTCGCGTTTGCAGCAACCTGTGTTTTTGTCCAATTGGCGTTTAACGGATCTGCGGGAATTGTAAAATAGAAAATACTGTGCTGGTCACCATTGCCACTAATCGGCCCGCCGTTTAGCGCGAATTCGCTTTTACCTCCGGCAATGAGATCGGCTACGGTGTAACCTTGACCGGATGAATGTTGGCTTGGCGCCATGGTCGCCACGTCTTTGCGCTTGACCAATTGACCTGCCGAGTCTGCCTCGTACCAACGGACATAATTATCCGGGCCGTTACCTAGCACGTCCGGAAATTGGTCTGCGTCAACATCCAATGTAAGTTTAAAATCGGTAGCCTCTACGACCGAACTTCTTGGCCAGCTACCTTGCATATTACCGCCCGGATTTCTGTACGAAAGGTTACCGGTCAAAACGTCCATATAACCGTCAAGATTGAGATCCGCGAATGTCAGCCCGAAAGCCTGTCCTTTGGTTGAATTGCTGTCGATAGCCGAGTATGTCCATTTATTCAATGGCAGTAACGTCGGAGTAGTTTGGTTAAACCATACTTCTATCGGACCGCTGTCAAAACTGCGGCTGCCCAGTACGTCCGGGCTGCCGTTTTTGTCAATATCCCCAACTTTTGCAATATAGCTTGAGTTATTGGCTAGGGTATAAGCAGACCATAAATTACCTGAGTTGGAATTAAGATAGATTAAAATTTTATTGTTCCCGGGCAGGCCCGCGGCCAAGACATCCAAATCCCCGTCGCGGTCAAAATCGGCTGCCTGCAAAGAGTGCGCCCGATCAAAGGAGGAAGCAATGACATGTGATTGCCAGGTCGTTGCGTTTGCATCGGTTGCTTGGTACCAGATAATGGCGTTAGTTTGTTCGGAATCTGAAAAGATCGGGTCGAGTCGGCCGTCGCCGTTAATATCGGCAACGTCCACGCGGGCACTACTGTTGGGCCAACCGGCGCCTTCATTAAACCAGCGCGCGTCGATGTCAGACCTGGTCCAGCTGCCGGTACGATTGCGGGGGTTTTTCAACCAATAACCGTTTAAGACCATATCCGGATAGGTATCTGCGTCCAAATCACCCAAGTCCATACCTTCATGCTCGCCGACAGCTTGAGTATAGTTAGTCCAGCTGGTTTTGCTATTTTGGAAAAAGATGCGCATTTTGGCTTCATAGCGGATGGCAATGTCAAGTTTACCGTCACGGTCCAGATCAGAAATTGCCAAATCCTTCATATGCTCATCATTTTGGGACCAGATTTGCCGTCGGGTAAATGATTGTCCGGTATTCAGATTTTCAAACCAGGTAATTGATTTGGGTCCGTTATTGTCGCTATTGGGGACTATTACATCTGTATCTCCATCGCTGTCCAGATCCGCTACCTGCAATTCGGGGACATAATCCAGTATGGGGATAAAATCGTTATCAATGGAATGCGGAGACCAATCCGGAAATGACAACCAAGAAAATATCTCATTGTCTATAAATTCTCCTTCCGCTAATACGATATCCTGATCACCATCATTATCCATATCACCCAGAGCATGTCCTTGTGTGCCTAGTGGAGTAACATTCTGATAAGTAAAATTTAATGCCTGCACATGAGCAGTTGAGTAGAAGAGTAAAAGTGTAGAAAATAGGATTATTTTTTTCATTTTCCGTAGTTGTTGAACCAAAGCATGTAGTCCACCCCGTCTACCATGCCGTTAGAGTTGAAGTCGCCGTTGACCGGACCGGTGACGGATTGGCGGTAATGGTTAAACCAGACCATGTAGTCCACCCCGTCCACTTTGTTGTCACCGTTGGCGTCACCGGTTTTTGCTGTCGGAGTGGAGGTCGGGGAGGGGGAAGCCGGGGGAGAGGTAGGTACGGGGCCGGAGGCACTGAGAGCGGCTACCAGATTCTGGATATAGAATAAATCACCTTTCTCGAAAGCCGGAACATCCAAATATTTAACCAACTCGGAGAAAGGTTGTTTGAGGATGTAAGCTCGGGCCTGGAAGAGAGCCGGGTAATCATAAAGGGGTTGGGAATAGGTTTCCGCGGCTGACTGGTTGAATTTCGAGACGAACCAGGCTGGAGTGAGAATTTGATATTGGTCTACCGTAGCCTGGGCTTTGGCAAGGACGTTGTCATGCATAAGCTGTCCCAGTTCGGGTGTCATATACATAAAATTGCGGGCAGCAGAGAGAGCTCCGGCAAATTCCAGTTCGTCTACCGATAACGCCGGGTCTTTTGTGAAATTGGCCCAGCGCAGGTTTAAGAGCCGGGTGTATTCCGGATACTTGCTGCTTTGGGAAATGTTTGAGAGATTGTTGGCCAGTTTGTCCAATTCCACGTAACCCCGATACCCGACGATATACTGATTCAGGAGATATGGGTATTTGATGAGGTTGGTATCGGTCATGTCGTTACTGACACCTGCGGTGCTTAATTTTGATTTCATAGTATTAAAGACGGACAGGGCGGTGCCGGGAAATGTCCGGGCATATTTCCAGCCGGCGTAAAGAGATTCCGGAGGGAAACCGCTTTTAGCACTTTCGTTCATCCAACAATCAGCAGTGTTAGGAGAGGCAATTTTCAGATTTTCATATGCCCAAATGCAGGTTCGGGGTTCATTGGCTACTGGGAAATTGACATCATAGTTATCAGCCAGCTGGGCGGTGAATTCAGGCAGATCATCATAAGCTTCTCTTTTGGCACCATTGCGCCAGCCGATACTGGCATAGGTAGTGAAGGAATAGGGAGCACCGGGACCGTAATTGGTCTGAATATAGTTTTTAACCGGTGTTATCAGCGACTGGAGGGAGCTATTTTCGGGATGAGCAGTGATATATTCCAGAACTTGGATCAGGGTGGTGACAGTGTCTGACGGGTTTTTGAAGTACTGGGTGAGATTGTCTCCGGGGATAGGGTAATTGTATGCTCCGTTCATCCATTGGCTGGTAAGCCCGGAGGAATGGAAGCCCGGTCGGAGGTGGCCGGCAGAAAGCATTTTCTGGACTTCGTCATACAGTTTCTGCTGCAATTGGGAAGTTGTGGTATTCAGAGATGGTGAAACCTGGGCGGAGGGAATTTGGGCGGTGGTAAGGGGGGTAGTGGCAGTACCGGAGGTGCTCAAAGCGTATAACACATTGCCGTTTATGACATACAGTCTGCCATTGTAGGGAATGGGGCTGTAATTGTTGAATCCGTCCATATAACCATACGCTCCGGCGGGGGAACCGAATTTTCCGGACAGAGTGAGACTGGAATATTTGGTGGTGGCACCAGTTTGGTACGAGACGCTGCCGGTCCATTTGATGTCATTGCTCTGGATGCTCGCTGTATTGATGGTGCCAAAGCCTTCATGGTTGAATGAGCCTTCGCCGTAATAAATCAGGTTACCCCCGCTGGTGAAAGCCGCCGGTTCGTCACAGGCGGAATTCTCTGAAGCTATTTGGCTGATATAAGGGGTGCCGAATTTCCAGCCGGCTATCCAGCCGCCGCAGCCTCCGTTTCCGCCTGCACCATAACCGATTCGCTGGTACAGAATCCCATCTCCTCCGACAACGGGAGGCTGCTTGTAGCCCTGACCGTCTCCATCCAACCCGGCGACATTGAAGGGGGCATAAGGGGTCTGTTCAGCTCCGGTATTGCGGTCCAGGATAAATACCACCCGCCACCAGGGACGCTTGGTACCCCATTTGGAATTGTTGTTGTAGTAGTTGTAAATGGAATCACATTTCAGAGTGGGCGTACCAGTTTGCCAGAGATAAGGCTCGGACAAGACGCTGGTACAGCCGGGTTTTCCGTCATACATTTCAAAATTGGGACTATGGATTTGGCAACCATAGGGGTTGTAACTAGAATCACTGGCACATAACCAGCGGCCGGCTTTCAGGGATCCGGCGAGAATGACAAAATCTTTACCGAATGTCGGGGATGAGGAGTAAGTGTCAGTATAAATCACCGGCCAATATGAGTCGAAACCCACACCGGGAAATTTCTCGGATTTCCAAATCAGACTGCCGTTTACGGTATTCAGGGCATAAGCATAAGCATCATTAGATGCAAAATAAACCACACCATTTTTATGAGCTGCACTGAAGTGGATGGGTCCGCCGGTCTGGTATTTCCATTTAAGAGAGCCGGTATTGGCGTCCAGGGCATAAAAGTACCCGTCGCGGTTACCGGCATAAACTACGTTATCCACCACCAGGGGGTTGGTGTCGAAACCGGCACCCGCTTCGGTAAAAGTCCAGCCGGATTTGAGCTGGCCGGTGGCGGCATTTACAGCGTGGATTTTGTGGTCAAAACCGCCAACATACAAAATACCGTTAGCATATGTCGGCGAATTACCCAGCGGCATTTCCGTACCATAGACCCAGAGCTGGCTGCCGGTGGCAGCATCGAAAGCATACAGTCCTTTGGAGGTGGAGAGAAAGATCTTATTGTCAGAGGCAATGAGCTGAACTTTGTTGTCAATATAAGGATCTATCGGCCGGTACCACACAGTATTAAGATTGCCAGGTACTTCGACGGAATTGTGGGAAGTCCTCTGGGGGTTGGCAGCGGTCATCGGCCAGTCGGCAGCGGTTTGGGCACGGGCGACGGGTGTGAGAATTGAAATTTGAGAAATGAGAAATGCGAATATGAGAAATTTAGCGGCCATAGTTGGTGAACCAAACCATATAATCTACTCCGTCGACATAACCAGACGAGTTGTAGTCACCATTGGTAGGACCCAGAACCGACATACGGTAGTGATTGAACCAAATCATATAGTCGACCCCGTTGACGTGACCGTCGCCGTTGCCGTCCCCGGGGACAGGTATCGGTGTGGGGGTGCCCACCGGTTCGGAATACCGATTTATCCACAACTTTACCGGCTGGATGCCGTTCCAGTTGGCACCAAATAAATCAGGGTCACCGTCACTGTCTACATCCACAATTCTCATGCTATGCGAACCGCCGGAACTGAGGACTGTTTTTGTGAATGTTGTATTATTGCCCTGATTTTCGTAAATCTTGACTTCATCAGGATCGGTACCCTGCTGCATTTCTGCTGCTGCGATGTCCACATCACCGTCTCGGTCAAAGTCAGCGCAACCGACAAAATGATGGACAGTTTCAGCGTTGGCATCGACGATAATTTCTGTCCAGCCGCCAGATTTGGGATCGACAGGTGAGCGGAAATAGGAAATCCGGTGCATCCCGCCGGCTGATTCTGAAGGTGAGAGGATGACATCCTGACGGCCGTCATTATTCATGTCACAGGCGGCGATGAATGTTTCAGTATGCCAGGAATTCACATAAGCATGTTTGGGCCAGGTAGACAGGGTCCCGCCATTGTTTTCCAGCCAAATCTGGTCCAGGATGATGTCAGGATCCCCGTCGGCATCCAGATCTTTTGCCAGCAGCCCTTCTCCGGCGGACAAATCGCTAAGGGATTGCTCGGAGAACACTAAATTTGATCCCTGCAAGTAAAGGTAGCCGCGATTGCCGTCACCCCCTTGGTTCCGGGTAACAAAGTCCATTTTGCCGTCCCGATTAAAGTCCGCCAACTCAATATCGTGCATTATCCGATTGGCTACGACCGATGATGTCCAACCGCTGCCACTACCACTATTGCGGTATAGGCTGGTTCCGGAACCGGTAACAGCTATTACATCAAGATCACCGTCGTTGTCCATATCGCTGGATTCGACGTCCGTACTAAAAGAACCCGTACCAATCTGGCGTTTAGTCCAAGTAGGATTCTGATACCATACCAAACCGCCACCCGAATAAGCTCCGACGATCAAATCCTTATCGCCGTCGCCATCCAAATCTCCTTCTCCTTTACCCCAGGGGTTGTCAGGAGAGCTGTCTGCGGCAGAATCGACAATTACCTCCTGGAAACTTAATGCAGAAATGGAAGTAGCAGATGCCAGATACCAGACGCTAGAGACCAGAAGGATAGATCCCAGATGACAGATATTAGATGCCAGAGGTTTATTTACCATAGTTATTCAGCCACAACATATAGTCTACGCCGTCGACAAAGCCGGAGGAATTGAAATCACCGTTTGCAGGACCGGTGACCGACTGGCGGTAATGATTGAACCAGATCATGTAGTCTACACCGTCCACTTTTCCGTCGGAATTGGCGTCGCCGGTTTTGGTGACAGTGTAATCGCCGATTTTAACAGCGGTGTCGGTAGTTGAAGAGTCTGTCGGCAGAGGGAGAGTGAGAACGCCTGCGGAATCGGTGGTGTAGGTGGTGGTAGAAATTACAGGTATACCCTGGGCGGTAAAAGTGTGCCATTCTACGGGAAGAGTGGCGTTATTTCTGAATCCGGTTATTTTGATATTACCGGTTAAACCACTCATATTGGGTATATTATTTATCTTATTTTTCCAGGTATAGTTTTTGTTCCAGATCCAGAGATGGGCGCGGTTTGACGCGGTGTCTTTTTGGCCGGTGACCCAGACTTGGGAGGAAGAAGGAACAGCATCCGCTGACACATACCCCCCTTTATTCAGAGGGATATTTTTCATAAAATTTTCGACATATTTAAAGATTTCATACAAGCCGGTCTGGCCGTCCGGACCGGGACTGGTGTCTATTGTTTCCTTCCACCAATAAAGTTCAGACATGGCACCGGAATCGAGAGTTGACCAGAGAAGGTTGTGGAGCCAAACGCCGGTAGTGTCGCGCGGAAGATCGGAATTTTCGGTCTGGTTGTTCAGGTAATCGATTCCGGTTTCCCCGCGGACGATGGGTTTGGAAGAAACACTGCCTCTGACATCCCGGGAATAATCCAGATGGAATAACGCGCTATCCGATTCATAGGCGGTGTTGGACAACCATCCGGTGGAGACGTAGGCGTGCAGGTCTGCATAGTCTACATTGGGGTATTTGGTGTCCGCCCAGAACTGCGGTGCCGGAAAAGAATGCCAGAAGGAGGTAGTAACCAGGTGATCATTGGGATGATTGTAGGTACATTTTTGGCTGTCTCCCGCCCCGATGGGGATGCCGAATATCCGGCAGTGAAAATCTTTACCCATCTCGTCGGTGAGCGCGTAATGATTGCCGTTACTCGGATCACCCTCATTGGTCAGTTCCCACGAATGGATATGGGGAGAATAACCCCACCGGGCCTGAAGGTAACGGAAATATGCCTGCTGCAGCCAGCGGGTTTTGTTTACCATGCGCCAGGTACCGTAAAATCCGTCCATGTTGTCTGATTCGCCACCCAAAACAAATGTTCCGTCGTCGTCGAGCTTGAAAAAAGTCATATCGTTTTTGTCCATCAGGACCAGTTTGAGATATAGATTATTCTGGCCGGCCAGGTCAATAACTTTGTCCAGTTCGTAGGCGCTGCGCTCGGGGAAATACAGCTCGTATTCCAGGGAGGGCTCAGTCAGGACTTCCGGACCCAGTTGGTTGTTTCCCAAATCTTCTTTTAAAGAAATTTCCCTGATCCAGGTTTTTCCCTGAATGACGTTTTCCAGCCCGATGTGCAAGCGGGGTAGGAAGTCGTTGGAGCCCGAGTTCCAAGTACCTTCGATGGTAGTCCAACCGGAGGTATTGCGGCCGTATGAAGTAATCACGGTATTGGTGCCGGGATCGTAACAATCGGAAGCCCAGTCACCGATTTTTCCCGTCAGACCAAAATCGGGGTAACCGGAGACGCGGGGACCGGTGATACCTTCCCCCCAATAAGTGATTTGAAGGTGATAGTTGGTGTTACGTTTAACTGCTTCGCCGGCATTGTGAAACTGGAGCCGGCAGGCGTCGTACCAGCCGGTATCCCCGCCGGTTTCATAGTCTATAACCATGGTTAAGTAATCCCGGTTGTTGACCGGGTCGTGGAAAGCTTCGGTACCAGGGCGGGGAAGATAACCGTCATAGACATTGCGGCCACCCACCCATTCCAGCCAGGGGGTACCGTAGAACCCGGACATCCAGGTGCGGATAAAACGAACGCCGTTTTGGCCGTATTTCTGGTATTCAGAAATATTATCGGCAGTGGGGTAGTTGTACCAGGCGATTCCCTGGCGGCCGAGGGCGGGGAAATATGACCCGTTGTCGAACTCGAAATAGCGGGAGTCGGCGCTGCTGACTCTGATAAAACCCGGGGATAGTGAGGAGGTAACAGAAAAGGTTTGAGGAGATGACTCGGCGGTTCCGGAACTGTCCCGGGCGGAGAGCCTGTATTGCCAGTTTCCGGCAACATTCGGAGAAAAGCGGACTTTCCAGACGGGCGAACCCTGGGGATAAAACCAGCCGGCGGGTCCGTTTTCGGCGTAGGGTTGGTATGAGAAGGCGGGTTGGCGGAAGGCGGACTGCCAGTCGTTAGTTCCCGGGGGCAGGAACAGAGCATCCACGGATATCCCGCGGTGTTTGGGATAGAGAGCGGGATTAATGCCGTTTGGCGGATTGGCGTCGTACGGAAGCTGAAGGTTTTGGGCGGTGGTACCGGTGACTTGGAAAGTGATTTCAAGTTTGGAATAAGCGGGGATGGCGCTGCCTGGATAGACAGCCCGATTGTCGGTGACTCCGGAAACGGAGAGTGAAGATTGGGCGGAAGCCGGGATGGTAGATATTAGAAATAACAAGAGGATAGTTTTTTTCATGGGGTGGGTTTATTATGACATTTTTTGTGGTATTCTTGGACTATGAAGTGTCCGGATTGCCAAAGCGAGCTGGACGGAGTGTCGGTGACCGGAATGGACGAGTCTTACCGGTGTGGTAACTGCGGGGGGTTCTGGGTCCAGGGGTGGGTGGTGAACCGGGTGGCGGAAGAGGGAGTAAGAACCAAGCTGGAGCCGAAAAAAGCGGGTAAGGCGGAGGTGCTGGTCAGGAATTGCCCGACGGACGGAACAGGGCTGTTCAAGCCGGAGGGAGGCGAAGCGTTTCCGCCGGAGGCGGGAGTTTACAAATGTCATCATTGCAATTGGTGGTGGGTGGCGGGGGATGATCTGTTTGCGCTGGACGAAGCATATAAGGCCCGCAGGACTTATTTCCGGCTGTGGCAAAAAAAGCAGAACTGGGCGACATGGGCACTGCCGGTAGTTTCTGTGCTGGTCCTGGCCATCGGCCTGGCGGGGGGAGTGTACCTGAACCAGTACCGAGCCCGGGTGGGGGTAGGGGCGGGAGCGGATATACGGGATTTTACGGCAGTGTATCTGGAGCAGGGGGAAGCCAAAGTCAGTTTCCGGTCCAGTACGGAAACTTTGAGTGTGGAGTACCGGCTGAAAAATGACACCGGAGGATGGGCGATGGCGGAAACCACTTTGGATAATGGAGTGTATACCTCAAGGCTGTTGGGGATAATCAAGGGACAGGAATACACCATCAGGGCGGGTGGGAGAGAGTATACATTTAAGGCAATATAATTTTCAATTTACAATTTACAATTTTCAATCAATTCTTCAAATCCCAATTTTCAAAAATGGTTTATGATTAGGTTATGCGGTGTCCGGATTGCGGATCCAGGTTGACGGAGCTGAGAATTTCGGGGCCGGATTTTTGTTACCGGTGCGGGAGATGTGGCGGCTTTTGGATAGACAGCTGGACGGTGAACAGAATCACGGACAAAAACCTGTCTTCGTGGCGGCGAATCAGTATTGATCAGATGTGGCTGAGGGGAGGGAAAGGTTTATGCCCGCTAGACGGGATAATCCTGAAAAGATACATCGGGGAGGGAGTACCCCAGCAGATGGAAGTGCTGAGATGCGTGCGCTGCGGTAAATGGTGGTTTCCCCGAGACAGCATGTATGAGTACAAGCAGGCGGCGGAGGCCAAAGTGAATTATTACAGACTGTGGGGTCTTAAGGGGGATATGGAATCGTTGGCGCTACCTATTTTGGGACTGATAGTACTTCTGATGGGGCTGTTTACGGGAGTGAGACTGATTCTGGAACATCCGGAGATTTTGACCCGGGCGATGGAAGCGTTGGGTAGATAGGGCGGATATGTGTCATAATGTTGACAAATAGATCCTGTTTTTGTATCATATCTGTATGTATAGGCAGATTCGAGAGAGATTGTCCAAATTATTGAAGCTGCCCAGACCACCCATAATTTTAATACTGGGGATGCGGCAAGTAGGAAAGACTACTTTAGCTAAGCAATTAGTGCCTGTCCAGAAACTGGTGGGATTTAATTTTGATTTATTGGAAGACAGAAGGGAGCTGGCGATACAAGAGAGACATCATCTGGCGTCGGTGGCAAATAAATATGCAGGGAGAATAATATTAATTGACGAGGTGCAAAAGATGCCGGAAGTAACAGCAGTAATAAAGCATCTTTATGACAATTACGGGATGAAATTTATACTAACAGGCTCTTCTGAACTGAGAATCCGGAAAGGGGTGGGGGATACATTAACCGGGAGGTTGCATGAAGTGAGATTGTATCCTTTGTCTCTGGAAGAAATAAATATTCAGAGTGGGCTGACTTTTGACAAATCATCGGAATTCTGCAACTTTGAAGAAAATCAACAATTAATCCTGGACTATTTAATATTCGGCTCATTACCACAAATTCAAAATTTAAAGGTGGAGGAATATTCCGATTATCTTAAAGATTATGTGAATTCTCTGATCTCCAAAGACGTTTTGGAGATAGCGGGGACGCGCAAGCCCGGCCAGGTATATACCCTGGCGAGATTACTGGCTTTGCAGGCAGGGCAACTGGTGAATCTTAATGAACTGGCTACCTTGACTGAATTTACCCGGGAGAGAGTGTATCGGTATCTGGATATATTTGAGCAGCTGGGAATGATAGTAAGAGCCAAACCGATATCCACAAACGAACGAGAAGCGGTGACCCGGGCTACTAAAATATATTTTACCGATTTGGGAGTGAGGAACGCACTGGTCGGAGATTTTTCCGGGTGGCATTTGCGAATAGACCGGGGCCAACTGTTGGAAAATGCCGTATTTATGGGAATTAAACGTCGGGTTGAATATTCTCAAACCGGAGAGGATGTGGGTTTTTTCCGTTCTGAATCCGGGGCGGAAATAGATATTGTAAAAGGTAAAGGAAGGAATCAGGAGTTGTTTGAAGTGGGAGTGGGAAAGAAAGTCCGATCCCGGACTGCCGGAGTAAAAATTATTAATTTAGAAAACGCGCAGAAGTATTTATATTAGGTGGTTTTGGGGGTCATACCCAGAAGCCAGAGGATGGCCTCTTTTTTGTAGCGGCGGTCACCGCGGGAGTTGATGCGAATGGGAACCAGCTTGCCCCGCTTGCCCCAGCGTTTGATGGTGAGGGTGGAGACACGCAGAACTGTAGCGACTTCACGGACGGTTAGCAGGTCGGGTAAAGAGTCCAGGTTCAAACTAACCATAAGTAGTGCAATATATTTCTTATAATATCAAACTAGCACGGGGGAAGAGGGGATGTCAATAGCAATGTGATTGTGATTGGAGTTGAACAGTAAAACCCGGACAGTCTATAATAAGGAAAATCTATGAATAATCTTTCTGGTATATTTTTAAGAAAACCGTATTTAGCCTGGTACGTTAAAGACTTAAAAAATATGTCGTTGGAGAGCGCTCTCGAACATGTCTTGAACTACGGCGATTGGGATGATTATCTGGAGGCGGAGAAAACTCTTGGTATAAATAAGGTCAAGATAATTTTTGACAAACTGAAAAGCAAAAAAAGGCCTAACCTGCGCGTAAAAACAATTAACTACTTTGAGAAATATTACCAAAAGCATGCATGAGGAGGTGCTATCGGAAGGACAATCAGATCTCTTGCCCCTAGTCGTTTCGTTTTCCGGTGAATTCGGTCTTGTCGGAGGAACCGCGGTAGCCCTGCAATTGGGCCACAGAAGATCCGTTGACTTTAACCTGGCTACACTTTTACCGTTGGATGCATTAAAGATAAGGGAACATTTCGTGGGCAGGTATATAGTTGATTCGGTTTTGGCAGATGAAAACCGGGAATATAGTGTGGTGGTTAACGGTATAAAGACAACTTTTATGAGTTACCCTTTCAAGATTGAGTTTGATGTGGAGTTTAAAGAAGAGATAAAGATGCCTTCGATAGTTACTTTAGCTGCGATGAAGGCTTACGCCTTGGGAAGAAGGGCTAAATGGAAAGACTATGTTGATTTGTATTTTGTTTTTCAGAAGTACTCATTGGAAGATGTGGTAAGCAAAGCCAAAGAGATATTCGGAAACGAGTTCAATGAAAAATTGTTCAGGGAAGAACTAGCCTACTTTGATGATATAGATTACACGGAGGAAGCGGAATTTATGAAAGGATTTGAGACTGATAGCGAGGCGGTAAAGAAAAGGCTCAGTGAAATTAGTCTTATTATGAATTAGGAATGATTTGGATATTATTCATGAATCGTGAATCATATATCTTGAATCTATTTTTTAGAAAGCGTTTACCCATTCCAGTTTTCAAAAACTTTTCTCTAGCTTGAGCGTCGTAAATAAGCTTAAACGGACCTCTATATTTTGTAGAAAAGTTATGACCTTTATTATTATGGAGCACCTTCTAACGGGCCGAAGCGGAGAGCGCCGGCGTCGTTAAGTTCGGTTGCGATCTGCTGCGGGCTGAGGGCATATGTGAATATTTTGATGTCGTCGAGTTCACCGGCAAAAGGGGCGGTGGTGGCATCATAAACCCCCCCGATCTCAAAATTTACAGCACCAGCGCTTAAATCACCAATGTTGGCCAAAGTGCCGGTCCGGGTGACATTTTCTTTTTTACCGTTGATATAAATGTTGGTATTGGCTACGGAATTGTCATCCCAGGTGATGACAAAGTGGTTCCAGCCGGTACCGGTGAAAGTAGAGGCGGATTCCATCTGGTAGGCGTCGGTGGTATCGGAAGCCTCAAAAACCAGTTTGTCGGTGGCGTCGTCGACATAAACGACAAAACCGCCGTCAGAGTTGGTGGCTAAAGATGCCCGCTGGGTGACAATAGCATCGTCGGTGTCGTACGTTTCCCGGTTGAACCAGCCGGAGATGGAAAAGTTGTGTCCTGAATAAGCATCAAAGCCAAAATCTGTCGAGTTTAAATAAGCATAATCATCAACCCCGTCGAAATCCAGGGAATAATTTCTTTTGCCGGTCTGGCCGTCGTCCCACATTTCTGAGGCGCTGCCGGAATTACAACTGCCGGTGGTGGTGTGGGTACCGGCGCCGGGGGCGATTTCCGGATTGTTACCGATTTTACTGTTGATGGAATTGTGCAATACGTTTCCGGTGCACTCATCAAATTTAAACCAATATAAAGGTTTGCCACGGCTGGCTTCCCAATTAATCTGGGCCGGGGTGCGGGCATAGTTATAGATGCGGATATCGTCTATTTTTCCGGTAAATTCATTAGGGTAAGTGGTCTCACCGAAGGTAACAGCGGCGGCATTGGCGGCGCTGCTTTCACCCAGGGAGATATCGGAAGTAGAAACGTATGACCACCCGTCGACAAAGGTATGGAGCTCGCCTGCAGTCCGGTCCATGACACAGGCTATGTGATGCCAGCCACCGTCCTCCAACGTTGTTCCTAACCATTCAGCGACATCTTCAGACGAGCCGCCATCGGAATACTCGCAAGAAACTGAGACTGCCTCTCCTCCATAGCCAACACGCATTACATAGCCGGGAGTATCCAAAGCGGGGGAAAAATTCTTGTTAATGATATAGCCCTCAGCGTCTTCTATTTTATCCAATTGAACCCAGGCGCTGAGGGTATAACTTTCGGTGTCGGTAAAATCCAGGTCGTCGTTGGATGTAACGGAGACATATTCGGCCACACTATTTTTTTTCATCGCCAATCCGCTGCCCATTTTTCCCGGTACCCATTTGGGTGAGTTGGTGAGGGTACCGTTGTATTCATTGCCGGAGGTGTCAAAAGCCGTGTTTCCCCCGTTTTCGTCAAGTTTCCATTCCCCGACAGGTCCCACACAGGCGGTACCCTGTCCCGGGGGGCAGTAGGCATCGAGAGCGGACCAGGAGGCGGTACCAGTGGAGGTGGTGGATGAGGCACCCATGACCGCGGCCGACCCCTGGTTGTATTCCACTTTTATCTGATCGGCGGTGAGGGCGGAGGTGTATATTTTTACCTCGTCATAAGACCCAAATGTTGGTTGGGCTTCAGATGTGTCACTGTCGCCGAGAGTTAGGTTGGATGTTGAACCGACTGGTTGCCAGGTCAAAATTTGTTGTTTGAAAATATAAATTATTATTTGTGAGAGATGATGGAATATTTACGCGGATTTCATCCGTAGGATCACCTCCGGCGGGCACACCAACTCTAAAGCTGTTTTGGCTGGTAGTATTCCATTTGGATATGTAATCATGAGAATCTGTCAATGCATCGGGGTATACCCACATACTGATAGTCATTTGGGTTAACGAGTCCGTAAACGCAGTATCTCCTGCGCTTACTTTATCATCAGCCCCCCACATATTTATGGCTTTTCCAAATTTTCCGTTATTATCCCAATCTCCACCTGTTCTAGTTGCATCCAAAGTAGTACCCCCTGAGCCGGAATTGCAGGCATCATTCGCCGCGTCCGCGCAGGTGTTATCAGCTCCTTCGTCAAACTTCCACCAAAGGGCGGGGGAACCAATGGGGGAGCCGGGGGCAGGATGCCCGGCATTCATGTCCTGGACTATTTGGGCGGGGGAACGGGCGTAGTTGTAGATTTTGACGTCGTCAACGGAAGCATTGTGAAGATCGTTTGTACCGAGTGGTCCTTCCCCAATCATTAAGTTAGCACTATTTGCCGCAGATCCTTCTGTGAG
>LCNZ01000010.1 GCA_001002325.1 Candidatus Amesbacteria bacterium GW2011_GWB1_47_19 | reverse complement strand
TTTCATATTCCTCCCCTTATGAGTACCTGGTCTGGTGGCGGTCTTTAGGTGTTCACCCGACAGGTCAAAACCAACTTTTTGAGATAGATGAAACCAATTCCACCTTCCGGGTGCTACAATGAAAACGATGCTGACTGCAGTCGTACTGGCCGGAAATGAAGCAAAAAACCTACCCGAATGTCTAAAATCCTTATCGTTTTGTGATGGTATCTTATTGGTGGATGACGAATCATCGGACAACAGTGTCTCTATCGCTAAAAAACACGGAGCTCAGACCGTTACCAGGCCTCTGGACGGCGATTTTGCCGCTCAACGTAACTTTGCCCTGTCCAATGTTGCATCAGGTTGGGTGTTGTTTGTAGACCCCGATGAGATAGTCACCGCTGACTTGGCTGCTGAAATTCTACAGGCTGTAAAACGGATAGAATTCAAGGGATATTTTATTCGTCGACTGGATACCCTCTGGGGACAGAGTCTTCATCATGGCGATCAGGGCAGCATCCGGTTTTTACGTCTGGGACGCAAAGGAGCGGGGGAGTGGCAGGGCAAAGTACATGAACGATGGGTAATCTCAGGACAAACCTCCGGATTGAAAAATCCACTCATGCATCATCCTCACCCGACGGTCTCGGATTTTGTCAACAGCCAGAATTTATACTCCACTCTCCGGGCCCGGGAACTTTTCGAAACCGGTGTCAGAAGCAACATTTTTCAAATTGTTTTTTATCCAATTGCCAAGTTTGTGTCATTATATTTGTTCAAAAAAGGGTTTTTAGACGGAATTCCGGGTTTTATTTCAGCAAGCATGATGTCGTTTTACAGTTTCCTGGTCAGAGGGAAACTGTATCTGCTCGGCAAAGGTATCACTGAAAATTCATCATGAAGTTCACGGCTGCTCTGTTATTACTGGGGTATTTAATCGGAAATATTCAAAAATGGTCTTTTGCGAATCAGCTTGCCAGGTTTTCCCTTTTGGAGATTGCAGTAATTTTATTCATTCTTTTTGCCTTACCCTGTAAATCCTTTGTATCCGGGAACAAATGGTTTCTCCCTTTTTGTCTCTTCTCGTTAATCAGCTTATTGTCATTAATGTTGGCAACCGGTTACGGTCTGAGGGCTCAGCTAACCGGACTGCTTTATTGGTTCAGGTGGATTGTTCTCGGAGGTATTTTTACATTGTCAGTTGGAAACCTCAATATCTCCGATCGTTACAAGTTATTAATTAATATTACATGGATAACGATCGTTGTCTGTTTTGTTCAATACTTCTTTTTTCCCGATATCCGGCCTCTGGTTATTTATAACTGGGATCCGCATTATTTCCGGATTGTAGGTTCATTCCTGGACCCCGGTTTCACCGGAATCATTCTTGTTTTCATTCTGCTGTTTATTACCGCATATCCCGAAAAATTTAAGAATTTACCCGGGATTGCCTGGGGGCTATGTTACATCGCTTTAGCTCTCACTTATTCCAGAAGCAGTTATCTGGCTTTTCTTGCTGCAATGGGGTATTTAGCTTATATCCGTAAGTCATTAAGATATTTTTTATTTATCGTACTGTTACTGGCTTTGACCATTTGGCTGCTTCCCAGAGCATCAAGCGGCGAGGGGGTGAGACTGGAGAGAACCAGTTCGATCAAAGCCCGGCTGGATAATTGGCATCACAGTCTGGTCATCTTCCGGGATCATCCGGTATTAGGGATTGGCTTTAATGTTTACCGTTACGCCCAAAAAGAGTACGGTTTTATCACTTTGGATAATTGGCAGAATACACATGCTGGTGGAGGTGCTGATTCATCGCTGTTGTTTGTAGCAGCTACCACGGGTTTATTTGGCCTTGTCATCTATCTCTGGTACTTAATAGAACTTTTTCGCCACTTGCCCCCCAACCACTTGCTCCGTTCAACGCTGGTTGCATTATTTTTTCACAGTTTTTTCCTGAATTCTCTTTTTTACCCTTTTGTCCTAGTATGGATCGCAATAATCATCAATTTGGTTGATATTCCACGACCATCTCTTTCTTTGTCTGGTTCCCGGCATTATCTACAGCATTAATGATCAGCAAATTCTCTCCCGCTGCCAGGGAATAAAATCCGGTAAACGCTCCTTCCTGATTAACTATTAATATTCTGTCATTTATCGAAAGCCTGGTTCCGGCATCAGTCCGGCCTTTTATCTCAATTCGTCCTGGTTTGTCGCTTATCACCTGTCTGTCGCTTGGACTTTCAACTTCCAAAAGGGGTGGTTTATCATCGAACACAACTTGCATCTTCTCTGAAGCTAGGCTTTTATTACCTGCCTCGTCGATGGCAATAGCTACAAAAGAATTATTCCCTTCATTTAATTTTATATCGGAAAATTCAAAACCCCCGTCATTCCCGGCCAAGACATTCACCGGATCGTTTTTATTTTGTGTCAAAAATACCGTTACCTCAGGTTCCGATTGTCCTCTGATTTTTATTTTGGCGCTGGATGTGGCTTCATATTGTATCATCAGTATTGGAGGTCCGGGAGGAATAAAATCCCTTTTATCCACAGGTTTACCGGAAGAAGTCAGATCTCCGATAACGCCGGATATCCTGGCCAAAATCGGGACTCCCCATTTGAAAATCAGAACTACCAGTATTATCGTTCCCGAAATCAATATAAAAGCTCTCCGGATGTTTCGTTTCTCTTCCAGCCTCTGCAAACGGCTGACTGGTCTCCTCATACCTGTATTTTAACGGATTTTGTTAAAATAAGACATTCATCCACGCCGAGGTAGCTCAGTGGTAGAGCAGCGGTATCGTAAACCGCCGGTCGCGGGTTCAAATCCCGCCCTCGGCTCATGTCTGAGCGGGATAGGGGAGTCGAACCCCTCTCTTCACCTTGGGAAGGTGGTATTGAGCCGATCAACTAATCCCGCAAGGGCTTTATTATATCCAATTCTCTCAAAAATTACTTACACACTATCTTTAGTACCAATCCCGGTTCAATCACTCGTGGATTTACCAGATTATTCGCTGTCGCGATAGTATTCCAGCTATTTCCGTCTCCGCACATTTTCGCTGTAATTTGCCATAAATTATCTCCCTTGACTACTGTGTATGAACTTTGAATGCTTTGATTGGTGGCTATTTTTGCAGACACTTGTGGCAAATTCAACTCGGTTCCTACCCAAATAATATCAGGATTTTTAATTTTCATTGTATTTTCACGGTATATGTCGACCCAGTTGTATCCTGAACCGTATGTCTTTTCTGCAATTTTCCATAATGAATCACCTTTCACGACCACATATGTTCCCTGACCCGGGGAAACTACGGCCGGAATTTCAGGTTTGGGAGAAGGGGAAGTAAGGATTAGGCCTTCTGTCGGTGTCGCCGTTTCACTTTTCACCGCAGTTTCCACATCCGTATCTAATTTGGGAAGTAAAATGTTTGTTCCCTCCTTTAGATCTGCAGGATTCGCTTTCAGAGAATCGTTAGAATTTACTATATCCACCCACTTGTAACCGCTTCCGTACACCCTCTCGGAAATGTTCCACAGAGTGTCTCCTTTTTGAATTTGATACTCTGCCGGCAACTGATCTCGGCTGGGAAGTAAAGACACCGCCTTGTTTTCGTTTTCGGTTGCTGCGGAAGAAGTCGTTTCTCTGTTTGCTTTGTTAACAGACCCGAAGTAATTGAACAGCAAAACTCCAACCAGGACTACCACCACCCCTCCGAGAACAATGCTTATATTTTGTTCATTTAGCTTGAATTGTTTTAGCCAGTCCTTCATAAAAATACTTCCGGGCAGGCTATCTGTCTCGCATATTAATACCTAATTTATCAAAATGCAATAGTTGTTAATATCTGGTAAAGTCAACCTGATATGTCCGGTGGTGCCAGCAGGCTCCTTATGTATTTTCTTTTTATGGTCATAATTGCGGTGGCTCTGGGAATTTTTTTCTTTCTGCAGTATTCGGAAACAAAAAAACCCGGTGAAAGCTGTTTCATCGGTATCCAGTGTACCGGTTGCTCAAAAGATTATCTGTCAATCTGTGATCAGCACACCTGCAGCTGTTCCTACCCCGTCAGACTCCAATAGTCAGCATTGTAATTATAAATAATTGTGCTATAAACCGCGTATGGACGTTATAAAGGAACTTTTTAACAAACCTGAAGGCTCGGAAAATCAAATCAAAGCTGCGCTGATAGCCCGAGATGTCGTAATTTTGGGTGAAGTAATCATTACTATCGCAACCTCTTTGGCAATTGGATTCCTTAACCCCAAACTTTCGCCGATAATAGCAGAACTCTACGTAGCGCAGCTCGCAGCCGCAGGCTTATTTACGTTTGGATATCTTGGCCGACGACTAGACAAACTTCAGGCATAAACTTCAAAGACAAGCCGTAACCGGTTACCAATTGCGGGCTCACTATATCAAATTTGGAACCTCTAATTAAAGACTTAATCGACACTCACCGCACGCTCGAAAAATTAAAACTACTGCCGGACTACTGCAACGGTAGTCGACTGTTTACCGCGTCTGCATAACATTGCCTGGATATGCCAAACTTGGTCTTTTGCCCTAATCGCAGTAACAAGATAGAATTAGGGCAAGATGAACGTGGATAGTGAAATAGTATCCAAGGCCAAAGCACACTTGCTGGAACAGGAGTCAATCGCTTACAAAAACCTGAAAGCGGGAAGCGGGAAGTATTCATATTTACCTAGGCATTTGGCTCAAGTAGAAAGGTGGGCCAGGAGACTGCTGGGAGAGCATCCAGAGGCGCTAGGTGAGGTCGTATTGGCTTCTGTGTGGTTGCACGATGTGGGGTTGTTAATTGGACCGGAAGAAGTAGACCATGCCGTTAATTCGGAAGTAGAGGCCAAAAGATTTTTACCCATTGTGGGGGCAAGCGAGGAATTAGTGGGTCGTGTTGCCCACTGTGTGAGAGCACACAGGTGTAGAGACGTCCAACCAGAGACTATTGAGGCAAAAATACTGGCAGTATCGGACTCCGCTAGTCATATGACTGACACGGTCTACATTGAGATTGCAAACCGGGGTGAGAGAGAAGCGGCTTTGGCCAAGTTGGAGCGGGATTTACGGGACGTTAGTCTGTTTCCAGAGTTAAGGGATGAGGTGACGTCGCTTTACCAGGGGTGGAAAAACCTGTTAACTGTATATCCAGACAATTAAATATGAAGTTTTTATCATTAAATGTGGCCCTCTTTGAAGCCAATAACTCAAAACTAACGAGGTTTTTGCAGGAGCAGAAGTCAGACATTGTTTGTTTACAAGAAGTGGTTAGGGGAATAGAAAAGACTGTTAAAGCGGAGTACGTCACGAAAGAACCGGTTGATTATGCGACTTCTGACCTCAAATACAGCTTTTATGGACCGAACTCTGTAATGGATAGGTTTGAACAGCAGGGGTTCCATGGCCAGGATGATTTCCGTTTTGAATTGGGTGGGTTGGCAGAGATGGGTAATTACGTCAGGTCAAAGTACAAAATCTCCAAGGCTCAAAATATATTCTTGGAAAATCATTTCACATACACAACAGATTTTTCCAACTGGCCGGAGGAGGACTATAGAGCTGTGTTAGTCGCAGATTTGGATGTAAATGAAAAATTATTAAGAGTTCTCAACTACCATGGAATTTGGACAAGAGGCAAACAAGGAAATGAGAAAACTCTAAAAGCGTGCAAGGAGATAAATCGATTAGCCCTGGAGGCTAAGGGTGAGGTCATAATTTGTGGGGACTTCAATTTATTTCCCCACACCCCATCAATGAAAGTTTTTGAGGAAAATTACGTTAGTTTAGGAGACAAGTATAAAATAAAAACCACAAGACCAGCTTCAAACGAATTGAGTGGTTCACACAGAAATGTGGTGGACTATATTTGGACAAGCAAAGGTGTGAAGGTAAAAAGTTTTGAAGTAATAGAAACCGATGTATCAGACCACCTACCTCTAATTTTGGAATTCAGTATATAAACTCTATTATTCCCCCTTCAACTAAAGGCCAGCCGTTTCATAGGACTGGAACTCATTTAGCCTCATAACTTTTTACGAAATCAAATTGAAATCACAATTTAGCTTCAATGCGGGGCCGACGGGACTCGGACCCGCGACCTCTGCCTTGACAGGGCAGCGCTCTAACCAACTGAGCTACGACCCCCCGCAAATTTCTAAATGATTTTACTATAAATCTTCCCTTTTGGTATTATCGCCTTAATCAGGCAATATGGAAATTTCTAGAAATATGACCAATCTGGATTTGGCGAAGCTCTTTCGGGCGGTAGCCGCCGCACTTAGCCTGGAAAAAGGCGATAACCGGTTCCGGATTATTGCTTACGAACGTGCGGCTGATGCTATTGAGCACTCTTCTTCCGAAGTCAAAGATCTCTGGGACAATAATGAACTTGATACTTTACCTGGTATAGGCACAAATATTGCTTCTCACCTGGATGAATTATTCAAAACCGGAAAAGTACGCCATTTCAGCCAAATATTAAAATCATACCCAGAAGCTTTATTCGAATTATTGGAAGTACCGGGGATTGGACCAAAAAGCGCTTACAAGCTGTGTAAGGCTTTAGGAATCTCTTCAGCTCATTCAGCCCTATCCCGTTTGGAAAAAGCCGCCAAAGACGGTCATATCAGCCGGATTGAGGGGTTTGGGAAGGATTCAGAATCCGAAATACTCCGCAGTCTCACTGAGTTCAGACATCGCGACCAGCGATTGCTCTTGCCTGTAGCCTCCTCAATCGCTGATGAAATAATTCTCTGGATGAAAAAAATTCCCCAGGTAAAGCAGATCTATCCGCTAGGTAGTTTGCGTCGTCAGGCATCGACTATTGGTGATGTTGACATCGCCGTAGCGGCAACTGACGCCAAAATAGTTATTCTGCATTTTATTGCCTTCCCCAAAAAAAGCCGGGTTTTGGAATCCGGCGTACACACGGCCAGTCTGGTACTACCTAACGGATGCCAAATTGACCTTATGGTCCAACCTCCGGCATCTTTTGGCTCTTTGTTACAACACTTTACCGGCTCCAAGCATCACAATATTCTTCTCCGTGAATACGCTTTAAAGAAAGGCCTTTCACTATCAGAATATGGAATCAAGACCAAAAATTCTCTTAAAACATTTTCCACAGAGGAAAAATTTTATGGTTTTCTTGGTCTGGATTGGATCCCGCCTGAATTGCGGGAAGGAAAAAATGAAATTGAACTCGCCCGCGTTCACCAGCTTCCGGATCTGGTCAAACTGGAGAATATTAAAGGTGATCTTCAAATTCACAGCAATCTTGACGTTGAATCCAGTCACGATTTGGGGGAAAGTACTATTAGCCAGTTGGCAACTTCTGCAAGGGCTTTAGGTTACGAATATATTGGTCTGACGGAACATAATCCCGGCAGGTCGAATCATACGGATACCCAAATAATCGAGCTTATCAAGCGTAAATCTCATGAAATCTCAAATTTTAACCGTGAAAATAGATCACTATATGTATTCAACGGTTTGGAAATCGACATTCAACCGGATGGCCGTTTATCAGTTCCTGAGAGTTGTCTTGATCTGTTGGACTATGCGTGCGTTTCCCTTCATTCCAGCTTTCGTCTACCCCGGAAATCCATGACTGACAGGGTACTTTCAGCCCTCAACCACCCCAAGGTCAGATTCTTAGCCCATCCTACCGCGCGCTTATTGGAAGAAAGAGAAGGAGTTGAACTGGACTGGGAAACTATCTTTGCCTTTTGTCGTACTCATGCCAAATGGTTGGAGATCGACGCCTGGCCAAACAGATTGGATCTTCCCGATGTCTTGGTCAAAGAAGCCTTGTCAGCCGGTGTTAAACTGGTTATCGATACCGACAGCCATTCGGCCGATCATTTGTCATATATGCGTTACGGAATATCCGTTGCCCGGAGAGGCTGGGCGAAGCTGAATGATATTATTAACACTCAATCTTTATCCCAAATAACTGGAACTATGAAAGGAGGTGACTATTAATGAGTATCACGACATTGTTTTTAGTTGTCATTGCCGTTTTTCTGATATACGCCATCAGCACCTACAACTTTTTAGCCTCGATACGAACGCGGATACAAGCTGCTGTTCAGGAGATCGGCAATCAGCTTAAGCGTCAGGCCGAACTTATTCCCAATCTGGAAGAATCTGCCAAAGGTTACCTGAAACATGAGAAGGACATTTTCAAAATGCTTACCGATGCCCGTAAGGCAGTGATATCAGCCGTAGATTCCGGAAACCTGGACCAGATGGCCAGCGCTGGTGAAAAAGTTGCCCAGCTGCTTCCCCGCATTCAGGTTATCGTTGAAAGTAACCCCCAAATCCAGGGAACGGCAGTTATCACCCGGTTAATGGACGAGCTCAGGGATACATCTGACAAAGTCATGTATGCCCGGCGGACTCTAATCGACTTGACAGCGGACTATAATATCAAGCTGGTTACTTTTCCCAGCAATTTAGTAGCTCAAATTTTCGGTTTCAAACCCGAAAAAGGTTTGACCACCCCGACATCCGGAGCGTTTCTGGAAGTATCAGCAGATGAGACCAAACCGGCAAAGGTCAAGTTATCCTAAGCTATGATCAACGTTTATGAATCCGAAACCGCCAACAAGCGGAATAGTTTTCTGGTGGTTTCAGGATTTTTAATTTTTATTTTCATATCGGCTTATTTAATCAGCCGCGGAATTGCATATTACTATGGTTATTTGTCATCGGGTTTTGAGTTCACAGGTATTGCTCTGGTCATCTCTGGGCTTACTGGTTTCGCCTCATATTTCTACAGCGATAAGATTATTTTAGCTCTGTCTCATGCCCGCCGGGCAGATCGTAAGCATGATTTCCTGTTTTTTTCAGTTGTCGAAAATCTAAGTCTCGCTTCCGGCCTGCCGATGCCTGCTTTGTATGTCATAGAAGATTCAGCCATGAACGCCTTCGCTACAGGCCGGGACCCTGCCCATGCGGTTGTTTGTGTCACGTCTGGACTGGTATCCAGGCTTAACCGGACAGAACTGGAGGGTGTAATTGCCCATGAAATGAGCCACATCAGGAATTACGACATCCGTTTGATGTCCCTGGTTACCGTTATGGTCGGTTCACTCACCCTGCTTGGAGATTGGCTTTTTCGAGCCAGCTGGTTCTCGGGTAGCGGGGATCGGGACGAAAAAGACCGGGGGGCAGGATCAATCGCCCTCGTTGTAGGTATCTTATTTGCTCTGGTTTCTCCCTTGATTGCCCAATTGATTCAACTGGCGATATCCCGTCAGCGCGAGTATTACGCCGATGCAGCTGCTGTAAAACTCACCCGTCAACCTGGCGGTCTTATCTCAGCTTTGAAAAAATTGGGTATGGACAAAGAGCCGCTTGAGGCTGCCAATAAAGCCACAGCCCATCTCTATATAGTTAATCCTCTCTTAAATCGGCATGATTCCGTTGGTTGGTTCTCCAATTTGTTTGCGACTCATCCTCCCCTGAATGAAAGAATTGCCAGACTGGAAAATATGTCCTGATTAAATACTATAGGGCTTATTATTATATTATTACGGTTTAATAAATTCAAATAGTTTTTTAATTAATTCCGGAATCTTGATTTCACGCTAATTCTCATCGTTTCTAATCACTCTTTTCGCTTATTTTTAAATTTCTAATAACCGGATCTGGCCGATTTTTTATGTCACCCTTACTCGGGCTGTCTATACAGAATAGTTATGTTAATAAAAGCGTTTATCTAAATGTTAACTACTCTTTAATATCAGGATGTATCCAGTTCTGTACAAATTACAGGTCTGTAAATGTTAAAAAATATTCCGCACTCGTTATTAACTAATTCATCTTCTGTAAACTATTAAAAAACACCGTTATCATGTACCCGATAATATTTCCCTATTTTTAGCAAACCTGGATTTAGACTGCCGATTTTCGGTAAATTAAGATAATTCGGGCAAAAATGATTAAAATTACGAAAATTTATTACTAAGAATCATAGCTGACTGAAAATCCGGCCAATTCTACAAAGATTCCTCTGATTATGATGATGAATAGGGGTTAAAACACTTAAATTATTTTAATAATTTTCGTTGATTGCTTGTAGTAACTGATATTATCCGCTTATTTTCCTTACATTTCACTAAATTTGATTATCGGATCGGTGGGATTATCCCTCCCTCTCGGGATTTGATGAATATATATTATAGGTTTTATTCCAAATCTCGTTTTCCGTGATAAACTTCCTATATGGATGTCCGCCACATCGCCCGTCTTGCGAATCTTACTCTGACTGATGCAGAATCCCGGAAATTCACCTCCCAGTTTTCAGATACTCTTTCAACAATCGACGTAATCAACGAACTGGACACATCCGACACCCCCATTACTTACCAGGTAACCGGACTGACAAATTGCTTTCGTGAAGACAAAATAGACACCGGCCGGATACTTACCCAACAAGCTGCACTTTCTAACTCCGCTTCAATACACAATGGTTACTTTATGGTATCTGCGATATTTGAATGAATCGTAATCTGCATTCTTTTTCAATATCCGAAGCCCGGGAAGGTCTCAAAAGCGGTAAATTTTCTTCCCGGGAACTTTTAAAATCCTGTCTCGACCGGATAATGCAGTTAGATACGAAAATACATGCTTTTGTTAGCCTGAATGAGAAAGCATTGGATGAAGCTGATAGCGTAGATATAAATAAGCCATTAGGAGGGATCCCAATAGCTATAAAGGATAACTTCCTTACCCATAATATTAGAACTACGGCTTCTTCGAAAGTATTGGATACATATATACCTCAGTACGATTCCACGGTAGTGAAAAACCTGAAAAATGCTGGAGCTGTGATTATCGGTAAGACAAATATGGATTCCTGGGCTCATGGGTCCTCCACAGAAACCTCGGATTATGGGCCAACCCTTAACCCTTGGAACACCCGGCACTTGCCCGGTGGTTCTTCCGGAGGATCTGCAGCTGCTGTGGCTGCCGATATGTGCCTGGCAGCTATCGGTAGCGAAACTGCAGGATCGGTCAGGCAGCCATCGGCCTGGTGTTCTGTCACCGGATTCAAACCCACTTATGGTCGGGTAAGTCGCTACGGTGTGATTGCCATGGCTTCGTCAACCGACTCTCCCGGTCCGATAACCAAAAACGTTGAAGACGCAGCTCTGATCACCGGCGTCATCGCCGGCAAAGATCCCTTCGATGCCACTACCTCCTCCCAACCTGTGCCTAATTTATTAATACCCAAAAAGATAAAACAAACCGGTTTGCGTATAGGTCTACCCAAAGAATATCTGGAAGTTTTAGAGCCGGCCTCCCGTCAGGTCATTTTAAACGCTGCAAAAAAAATGGAGGATCTCGGTCATCGGATAATCGAAATATCTCTTATCCACCCCAAGTATTCTATCGGAGTATACACTATCGTTCAGCGCAGTGAAGTATCTTCCAATCTCTCCCGTTACGATGGTATCAGATACGGAAACAACCGCAGTTTCTTTAATCAGGAGGCAAAACGCCGGATTATGCTGGGAACATTCGCCCTTTCTTCCGGTTATTACGATCATTACTACGCCAAAGCCCAAAAAGTTCGAACTCTTATCATGCGTGATTTCGAGAAAGCATTTTCCCGGGTTGATCTGATTATCGATCCGCCATCTCCTGGTCCGGCGCTGAAAGTCGGAGCCAGTCTCAACGCACCGATGTTTGGTGAAATGCAGGATATTTTAGTCGAACCTAGTAGTATCTCTGGCCTTCCGGGTATCAGCGTTCCTGGTGGTTTTATCGACCAACTCCCGTTGGGCTTTGGTCTGATCGGTCCTCAATTTCACGAAGATCGGATTTTGGAAGCCGCCCTCCAATATCAATCTGCTACGAACTGGCATGAACAAAAACCAATCCTTTAATTTGTTAATCTCACATCCGTCCTTCCGTAAACTCTGGGTTTCCCAGTTTCTCTCCCAACTGACCATCAACCTGGTTAATTTTTCAATCCTGACACTCATTTACAGTCGGACACAATCAGCCATTGCTGTATCTTTACTATGGATTTCATATTCATTGCCGGCTCTCTTTTTCGCCCCGTTTGCCGGTAGTTTCGTAGATCGATTCAGTCTCAAGCGGATGATGGTAATCACCAACCTGTTACAGTCATTTACGGTCTTTCTGTACCTGTTTGCCCGTGATAACATATTTCTTCTCTATTCTCTGGTTTTTCTGTATTCTGCTTTGGACCAGTTATATCTTCCCGCCCAGCAGGCCAGCATCCCCTGGTTGGTGGAAAAGGAACATTTGTCATCAGCTAACGGCATCTTTTTTCTGACCCAGCAAGCATCATTTTTGGTAGGTTTTGGGTTGGGAGGTTTGTTTTTATTCCTTTTAGGCAGGAATATTACCATTATTTTCTCTTGTTTGGCTCTTTTTATGGCGGCATTGGCTGTTTCCCGTTTACCCCGGGATAAAACCAGGCTCAAATCCACTATCCGCCTGGATAAATTCTTTTTGGATTTCCGTGAAGGTTATGAACACATTACTTCTCATCCACAGACAAAAATGCCCCTTATTCTGATAGTCGCTTTTCAGGTGTTCATCACAATTCTCTCTGTTTTACTTCCCACCTATACACTGAAAATTTTGGGGTTGAATCTGGAACACGCAGGAATATTATTGATTATTCCCGGAGCTTTAGGAGCCTTAATATTTACTCGTACACTTCCTTTAACCCTCAAGGCCAACAGGAAAAAGACGGTTATCGAATCCGGCCTATTGATAGGTGCTTTTTCTCTGGCAATAATGTCGGTTCTCGGATTTCTGGGCTCGTTTAAGGTCTCCTTATCGGTATTAACCGCTGTCGGATTAGGAATTTCTGTAGCCTCTGTAATAATTCCCAGCCAAACTCTTCTTCAGGAAAAAACTCCTTCCGACCTGCGTGGTAGGACCTACTCCGTTCTGGGTTTTTTAATGACGCTGTCAACAGCTATTCCTATGCTGGTAATAGCTACCTTATCTGACATATTCGGAATTGGAGCTATAATTGGCCTGATGTCAATTTTATTAATGGCAGGGTTTTTATTTATCAAATATCGTGCCGACTATGTCCTGGCAAACGGTTCTTGGATTTGAAGTTCATATTGAGCTGGCCACCCGATCCAAAATGTTTTGCGGGTGCCCGGCTGACCATTTCGGTAAAACTCCCAATTCCCAAACCTGCCCTGTATGTCTGGGTCTCCCCGGTGCATTGCCTGTGCCCAACGTCAGGGCTGTGGAATGGTGTATCAAACTGGGTTTGGCCTTAAACTGTCAGATAAATCGGTTTTCAAAATTTGATCGTAAAAATTACTTTTATCCCGATCTCCCAAAAGGTTATCAAATAAGCCAATATGACCAGCCATTCGGCCATTCAGGTCATTTATTTTTATCATCCGGTAAAAAAATCCGTATTACCCGTGTACATTTGGAAGAAGACACCGGAAAACTCCAGCATGCTGTCGTAGAGGGAAAAAAAGTTAGTCTGATTGATTTTAATCGTAGCGGTGTACCATTGGTGGAAATTGTGACCGAACCTGATTTCACAGACTCTTCCCAGAGTGATGAATTTCTTAAAGAGATTCAGAATATTGTCCGTGCTTTGGATATTTCCCGTGCGGATATGGAGAAAGGATCGATGCGTCTGGAAGCCAACATTTCCGTCATGCCTGCCGGTCAAACGAATCTTCCGCCATACAAGGTGGAGGTAAAAAATGTAAATTCTTTTCGTTTTATCAAAAAGGCTGTCGATTTCGAAATTTCCCGTCATATAAAGCTGCTGGAATCAGGCAAAACACCAAAGCAGGAAACCAGGGGTTATAGCGAATCATTGGGTGGGACGGTCAGTCAAAGATCAAAGGAAGAAGCTCACGATTACCGTTATTTCCCCGAACCGGACATTCCGCCCATGACGTTTACAAACAGTCAGATTAACAAATGGTTGCAGGAACTGCCTCCGTTACCGGAACAAATCCGGTCCGAATTGATATCAAATTTTACTCTCTCATCCGCCAATGCTGCGATAATAGCATCCAATCAACAAATGTATAATATATTTACCCAGGCTGTTTCCGATCCGGAATTTTCCCCCAAGGCAATTGCAGATGTTTTAATCAACAAACGATACGGTCCGGTTTTACCAAAAACCGGTAACGACCTTATAAAATACCTCAAATCACTCAATCAAACTTCAATTTCTGATTCCAGTCAGATCACAGAAGCTGTAAAAAAAATAATATCAGCCAACCCCCGGGCTATCGCTGACATAAAATCCGGTAAACAACAGGCTCTATTTTATTTAATCGGCCTGATTAAACGCGATTTGGGGAATGTCGACATCTCACTAGTTAAAAAAATTCTCATAGAACAGATCTTGTAAAACAAATTAATAGAAATTAAAGTATATTTACCGGAAACAGGGGTTTAGCCCCCGATAACAAAAGGTATCTATGTCATCAGAATTCATTCATCTTCATGTTCATACCGAATACTCTCTTCTGGATGGTTTGTCCAAAATAAAAAAACTCGTCAACCGGGTTAAAGAGCTGGATATGCCCGCTGTTGCTTTGACTGATCATGGTGTGATGTATGGGGCGGTTGAATTTTATAAAGCCTGTTCGGCTGAAGGAATCAAACCTCTTATCGGCATGGAAGGGTACATTGTTTCAGGCGATCACCGTAAAAAAGAAGGCCGGTCGGATGCCGGAAACAATCATCTGATCCTTTTAGCCGCCGACTTGTCTGGCTACAGGAATCTCATGCAGTTATCTACCATTGCCCATCTGGAAGGATATTATTACCGTCCTCGTTTCAGTAAAGATCTCTTGGAAAAATACAGCGGGGGTCTGATATGTCTGTCCGCCTGTGCCAAAGGAGAAGTTGCCCAACTGCTGATAAACAAAAATTACGATGCAGCAAGGAAATCAGCAATATGGTACCGGAGTGTTTTCAAAGACAGATATTTTCTGGAGGTACAGAGACATCGCTATCATGATTTTTTAGACCGGGTAAAGGAAAACGTTCAAATTCTGGACAAACTGCAGTCCCTGCAGCGCACGGAAAAAATTTGGGTCGATGGTATGGTCAGGCTCAGCCGGGATCTGGGGATTCGGCTCATAGCCACCAATGATGCTCACTATATCAACAATACCGACGCAACGGCTCAGGATACACTGGTTTGCATTTCCACTGGTAAAAGAGTTTCCGATATCGACCGTCTCCGCTATGTGGATGCACCCACGTTCCATTTAACTTCGCAGGAGGAAATGACCGATCTTTTTCCTGACCTGCCGGATGCCGTCAGTAATACTCGTGATATTTTAGATCTTTCAGATCTGAAGTTGGAATTGGGTAAATGGTATTTTCCGAATATTGATATCCCGAAAGGAAAAACCGCCCCGGATTATCTGACAGAACTCTCACGTGATCAATTTACGCAAAAATTTTCAGATTCTGACCGGGAAGCTTCCGACAGACTCGAATATGAATTGCAGGTCATCATAAAAAAAGGCTATTCACCGTACTTTCTGATGATGGCTGATATGGTTAATTGGTGTTCCGGGCGGGGTATTATTACCAACACTCGGGGTTCTGCTGCCGGATCTCTCGTATCATTTGTCTTGGGGATCACTACTATCGATCCGTTAAAATACAAACTTCCTTTCGAAAGATTTCTCAATCCTTTCAGACCGACACCCCCGGATATTGATTTGGATATATCCGATAATCGGCGGGAAGAACTCATTGCATATGTTACGGCAAAGTACGGGGCTCAAAAGGTGGCTCAAATATGTACTTTCGGCCGGATGCTTGCCAGGGCGGCTGTCAGGGACGTAGGCCGCGTCCTGGGCCATCCGTATTCTTATCCGGACAAAATAGCCAAGCTCATTCCTTTGGGTTCTCAGGGCTTTCCCATGACCTTACACAAGGCCTTGGATACTTCTCCCGAACTGAAATTGCTTTATGAATCAGATCCCCAGGCTAAACATTTATTGGACTTGGCCGCCCAGATAGAAGGTAATGCCCGTCACGCATCGGTTCATGCCGCCGGCATTGTGGTCTCACCGTCGATCATGACTGAATACACTCCGCTCCAGTTGGAACCCAATGGCACAAAGATCATTACCCAATATGAAATGCATGCCTGTGAAGATGTAGGCTTGGTAAAATTCGATATTCTCGGAATCCGTAATCTGTCAATTTTAAATGCCGCCCGGGACATCATCGAAACCACCAGAAGCATATCCCTTGATTTGACATCCCTGCCTCTTAATGACAAAAAAACCTTCGCCATACTCACCCGGGGTGAAACTATGGGTGTATTTCAGTTGGGTGGTTCGGGCATGACCAAATGGTTGAAGGAGCTCAAGCCTAATCGCGTGGAGGATATTATGGTGATGATCGCCCTTTTCAGACCAGGTCCGATGGCCAATATTCCCGAGTTTATTGCCCGAAAGAACGGTCAATCACCTGTTACCTACCTGCACCCTAAAATGAAAAATTATCTGGAATGGTCATATGGAATTCTGGTCTACCAGGAGGATATTCTCTTTACCGCTCTCGAGCTGGCCGGTTACGACTGGGGGTCCGTCGATGCTCTGCGCCAGGCTATAGGAAAGAAAAAACCAAAAGAAATGGCCCAACAGCATGATATTTTTATTAAAGGCTGTAAGATTCACAGCGGTATAACCGACGCCTCAGCGGAAAAAATTTGGGATTTGTTTGTACCTTTTCAGGGTTATGGATTTAATAAAGCTCACGCGGCTTCATATGGACTCGTTTCATATCAGACGGCTTATCTCAAAGCACATTACCCGGTGGAGTATATGACCGCTCTGTTAACTGCCGAGTCCAATTTCACGGACAAGATTGTTGAAGCGGTAGAAGAATGCCGGCGCATGAAAATCAAAGTTCTTTCTCCCGACGTCAACAAATCCCTCATCGGATTTTCGGTTGAAAATGAGGCAGGTTCACTGAACGGGAGGGCAATCCGCTTCGGCTTATCCGCCATCAAAAATGTAGGTGATGCTGCAATATCTGCTGTCTTATCAGCACGCTCAAAAGCCGGTTTCGTATCATTGACCGATTTTTGCCTCAGAGTAGACAGCCAAAAAGTGAACCGCAAAGTTCTGGAAAGTCTGATAAAAGCCGGAAGTATGGACTCCTTTGGCAAACGCTCCTCAATGCTGTCGGCTCTGGATAAGATCAGGGATAGGGGAACATCCATGAACAAACTGAAAAGTATGGGTCAATTCAGTCTTTTCGGTCAGGAAGACGGTGAAAATACATCTGACCGCCTGCCGGATATCCCTGAATTTGAAAAAGAACAAAAACTCAACCTGGAAAAAGAATTGCTTGGTTTTTATCTCACCGAGCATCCTCACGCGGACAGGTTAAATCAAATGCAATCTGTTATTACGCACCAGATTCCCGGCCTGCTGACGGAAAACTTAACCGGTGAAATAGTCACTATCGGGGGTATCATCGAATCCTGCCGCAATGTTATCACCAAAAGCGGCAACCTCCCTATGTGTTTTGCTAGAATCACGGATTTATCCAAATCAGTGGAAGTCGTGGTGTTTCCGAAAGTATACGCCGCTACTTCATCAGTTTGGCAACCGGATAATCTGGTTTTGGTGTCAGGGAAGGTTGAATCCCGGGGAATTTCAGAATTCGACGAAGATAATAACGATGCCACCAGAGATGTGAGTGTCATAGCTGATACTGCACTCATATTTACAGGTCCGGATACAAAATTAAATCCTGCCTCCGGTGATAATCCGGGTAAAGCGTTAATTTCTATCGAAATACCGCCGCATTTTCCTCAAAATAAACTGGTAGCTTTAAATCAATTGCTGTCGCACCATCGCGGGCCTCGTCTCGCCCAACTGGTTTTTCTCAAAAACGGCACATCAAAAACCCTGCCTCTCCCGTACGGTTTGGACTGGACCGCAGATCTGAGTTCAGCTTTAGCTGACTTGTTAAATCAGTGATTTCAGGCTAAAATCACCTAATGGCCATTTCCGCAGACATAAAAAGTACACCCGTCCATGTTGGTGACTTGGTCCGCGTGCACTTAAAGGTCTTGGAACAGGAAAAAGTTCGGGTCCAGATTTTTGAGGGATTGATTATCGGCATCCGGGGCCGGCAGGAAAATCGCTCGTTCACGGTCAGAAAAATTGCCTCCGGGGGTATCGGAGTTGAACGAATTTTTCCGCTAAATTCTCCCTGGATTACAAAAGTCGATATCAAAAAGAAGGGGACAATACGTAGGGCAAAGCTCAACTACATCCGGCGCCAGTCGACCCGCCGTGTCGCTCAGATAACCCAGTCGTCTTCTTAAATTCCAATGACTATCACCAAGTTGGGTTTGACGGGGATTCTTTTTGTTGGTTTATTCCTCAGGTTTTTCGATTTGTCACACCTGCCTGCCGGTCTTTATTGGGATGAAATGGATGTCGGTTATCAGGCATCTTCTCTCATTACTACGGGAAAAGATTATTTTGGTAATGCACTGCCAGTATTTCCGCATTCTCTGGCGGATTATCGAGTCCCGATCTACACATATTCGTCGGTTCCATTTGTAATAATATTAGGTCTTCAACCCTTGTCGGTCCGCCTCCCGGCTGCAATTTGGAGTGTTGTTGGTCTCATCTCTTTTTATTTACTGCTGCGTTTTTGGCTGAAATCCGGAATTCTTGCCGCTTTGGGGTCATTCAGTCTGGCCCTATCACCATGGCATATTCAGTACGCCCGCTGGGCTTCTGAAGCTTCATCCATGTTCGCTGTCTTTGTTCTCGGTTCAGCTTGCTTCTTTAGAAATAGACTAAAAACAGCGTCTCTGCTCATGGGTATTTCTGTATATACCTATAGTCCCGCCAAATTCTTTGTACCGTTATTCTTGCTTGCGTCAATATTTATTTATCGTCATTCACTTCGTCGCTTGACTGTCCCGGGTATCATCATCTCTCTTTTGCTTCTGCCTCTGGTAAAGGACTTTTTTTGGGGTCAAACCCAGCTCCGTTTCAGGGAAATCTCAGTTTTTTCCGATCCCACCCTGTCTTCCCGGATCGACTATCTCCGATTTCAGTCGCAGGTTTCTACTGCCTCTGAAGTCCGTCCCGGAATGTCCCCGGGCGTTTTGGAAAAAATGCTGTTCAACAAACCGTTAGAGCTTTTTCAAACTGTCTGGAGCAATTATTTACAGTCTCTTTCTACCGGTTTTCTTTTTTTAACCGGCGACCCCCAGATCCGTCATTCGCCGTCATCTTCGGGTATAGGTGAATTTTTATCTTTCGAATTTATAGCTGTGATACTGGGAATAGTTTATCTGGCCCTCAATTGGCAAAAAAATAAAAGGGCTTTTTTACTTTTAACGGTCTGGATTGTGATTTCGCCCCTTCCCTCTGCCATTACCCGCGATGGCGGGATGCACGCCTCAAGACTTATGTTTTTACTTCCCGCATTAACAATCCTGGGAGCACTGGGAGCTCGTTATATTTACGATCATAACCGGGGATTATTATTTATTTATTTAAGTAGCGTGTTAATCAGCGGGTTTCTGGTTTGGGGATGGTACTTTACTTTGTATCGTCTGGAAAGTCCCAGGCATTTTGACTGGGGTTTTTCAGATGTAATATCCGATGTTTTGCCGCGTCGCAATCAGTATGACAATATATACATAGATTTTGCCCGGGATTCGGGACTCATGGCTTACTTATTTACCGGAGATTTGGCTCCATCCCGGTTTCAATCCTTGCATCCGCTTAAAATAGAAACGCTCGCACCCGAAATAGATTCCCATGTATTTGGAAACCTGCATTTTCTCCGGCCTGGGACGCGAAATTGGATCGATTTGATCCGCCTACCCGCATTCTCCGGTCACAATCTTTTTGTCGCTTCCGCCAACCTTCCGTTTTTGGACAGGTTATCACCGGAAACAAATGAGTATTATAAAAAAATTACCTATCCGGATGGTTCCCCTGCATTCTATATCTTCAGCCCCTAATATTCAGCTTTATCGGCTTCAGCTTTTGTTTTATGTACCGTACCCGGTGGATGATGCGGTGGTGAATACATCGTAATAATTTTCAGGTCCTCTTTACCGTTATTCACGAAGTTGTGTTTTGTCCCTGCCGGTACCAGTACCAGATCATGTTCCGCGTATTCGCTAATCTCACCCTCAAGTATGACCTGGCCTTCGCCTTCGGCAAGACATAAAACCTGATCTGTATCATCATGGATTTCTTCCCCTATCTCACCTCCCGGCGGAATGCTCATAATCACTACCTGGGTAAATTTCCCTGTTTCCAACACCTTTCTGAAAAAACTATTATCCTTTGCCTGCTTTTTTATGTTCTTTACGATGGCCACGCCTTAACTTATACTCCCGGTCTGAATTCGATTCAAGTATTATTTGCCTGCCCTTCTGATTTGTTCTTCTCTCATGCCGAAATAGTGGCCTATTTCATGCAGAATCGTGTCCCGGATCTTTTTTCTGGCATCATCCGGCCGGGGATAAATAGTCAGTATTGGTCCTGCGAAAACCACTATCTTGTCTGGTATCAGCGGTGATCCGTGGACTCTTTCGGGTTTTGGTACTCCCCGGTATAGTCCGAGTAGAGTTCCGTGTCTCACCCCGGTACTTTCCAGATCTTCCGCAGTTGGCCATTCCTCAACCACAATGGCCAGGTTTTCCAAAGCCGAAGAAAACTCTTCCGGCAGATCATCAATTGCCTCAATTACGATTTTTTCAAATTCATCACGTCTCATTTGCCAAACACGTATCCGCTATTATACTGGATGTATGGCCAGGCTCACTTACCAGCAATTGATTGACAAACATCTGGAAATTCTCCGCCGTTTGCGTTACAAATCCGGTCTGTTTGCCGCTTCCAAAAAACAAAGCCAAACCGGTTACGACAGGCCATGGCTTCGTGATAATTTTTATGAAACTTTGGCTTTTGAAGTCATCGGTGATTGGAAAACCGTTGAAAAAACATACCGGTCGATTCTCACAATATTGCTGAAACACGAAGCCAAGATTGATTGGGCCATCCAAAACAAACCAACTGCTAGTTTTCAGTATATCCATGCCAGATTTCATCCGGAAACCTTCAATGAGTTTTGGGAAGAATGGGGTAACAAGCAGAATGACGCTGTCGGATGCATTCTTTTCCGGATAGGGGAGCTGGAAATCCGTCACCGTCGCTGTATTCTCAAAACACCTGACCACGAAAGGATAGTTAACAAACTGGTCAAGTATCTGGGTTCCATTGAATATTGGAAGGATCCCGATTCAGGCATTTGGGAGGAAGGAGAGGAACTTCATGCTTCTTCCGTCGGTGCCTGTGTGGCTGGCCTCAAATCTGTTGCCCGTCTGTCCCCCATAGCTGTACCGCTGCACCTAATTCATGATGGTGAACAGGCTCTATTCCGGCTTTTACCCCGGGAATCTGACCTGAAATTTGTGGATTTGGCACAGCTTTCCCTTATTTGGCCTTACGAGGTCATTACCCCCGACCTGCGTGATGAAATACTCAAGAATGTCGAATATCATCTCTTGCGCGAACGCGGTGTCATCCGTTACAAAGGTGATCGTTATTACAACAAAAATCCTGACGGTGTAAGCGAAGAAGCGGAATGGACATTCGGGTTGTCTTGGCTGGCAATTATCTACAACCACATGGGGAGGGAAGATAAAGCATCCGAGTTAATCAAGAATTTAATTGCGGAAGACACTCCCGAAGGACTTCCGGAGCTGTATTTCTCAAATTCACCTGAGTATAACGCCAACACCCCTCTGGGCTGGAGTGAATCCCTCTTTATCGTTGCCCTTTACGAAATGA
>LCNZ01000009.1 GCA_001002325.1 Candidatus Amesbacteria bacterium GW2011_GWB1_47_19 | reverse complement strand
CCCCTTATGTATTGGATAAATTATTTGGGGTTTCTTTTCGTTAATTGGATGTCTCTGGCTCGGGCGAAACATATCTTTGTGCCTTCTAATTATTGGAAAAATTATATTCATAAAAAATATAATATTCCCCCCGCCAAAGTATCTGTTACCTATGAAGCTGTTTCCGATACATTTAAATATCTGCAACCGTCGGCATACAATCCCCGTATTCCGAAACCATTCGTTGTCCATACCGGAAGTCTTTATCCTCACAAGAATATTCCGGTGCTGGTTAGTGCCGTGGAAAAACTCGGAGGTAAAGTCCACTTGGCACTGGTCTGCGCTCGTTCAGTTTTCTCATCCCGTATTCCCCATTCTCCCTATATTCATTTCTTAGGCCGACTTTCAGACGCGGATCTCAAAGCAGTTTACAAGAAAGCATTGGCTTATGTATTTCCGTCTTTAATTGAAGGTTTTGGTTTGCCGGGATTGGAGGCTATGGCAGCCGGAGTACCGGTAATTGCCGCCGAAGCATCCTGTTTGCTGGAAATTTATGAGGACGCCGCGCTCTATTTTGATCCTCACAACCCCACCGATCTAGCAGGAAAAATTGACTTGATCTTGGCCGATGTGCAACTGCGCCAGGAATTGATTGCCCGGGGTAAAAGTCAGGCGAGGAAATATTCCTGGGTTAAAATGGCCCAACAAACATGGCAGACATATCAGGGAAAATTGCTTTGATTTACGATCGGGTGAATAAGTGGGGGGGCGCTGAAAAAGTTTTACTCGCTTTGCATGAGATATTTCCCCAAGCTCCTCTTTTCACCGCAGTCTACGATTCAGCTCGGGCACCGTGGGCCAGCGTATTTCCGCAGCTAATCCCGTCATTTATGCAACGGATTCCGCTGGCCAAATCTCATCACGAACTGTATCCCTGGCTCACCCCTTTAGCTTTTGAGACTCTGGACTTAAAAGGATTCGAAGCCGTAATTTCCGTCACCAGCGCAGACGCAAAAAGTGTTATTACTCCCCCCGGGACATTCCACCTGTGCTATTGTTTGACACCGACCCGCTATCTCTGGAGCCATTTTAAGGAATACCAAAAAGAGCTCAATCCTGCCAACAGATGGGTAACAGGACCGCTTTTCAGTTATCTGAAATATTGGGATCAAATCGCCAGCCGCCGGCCGGACACTTATGTCTCTATCTCCAACACTGTAAGTAACCGCATCCGCAAATATTACGGGTTGGAGTCGCAGGTAATATACCCCCCGGTGGACATCGACGTCTATTCCAGACCGGCTCCCCATCCCGGGATTTCTGACTTTTTTCTCTACGTCGGCCGGTTGGTCGGATATAAAAGGCTCGATGTAGTAATTAATGTATTCAATGAAATTCAGCTGCCTCTGGTGGTTGTGGGAACCGGCCATCTGGAAAATCAACTCCGTAAGACGAGCGGAAGCCACATTCATTTCACAGGTCTGGTCAGCCAGGAGACATTATCATCGTTTTACCACCATTGCCGGGCAGTCATCTTTTTTCACGAGGAGGATTTCGGTATCGTCCCCCTGGAAGCCCACGCGGCAGGCAAACCGGTTATCGCCTTAAATCTCGGCGGAGCATCCGAAACGGTAATCCATAACCAAACGGGTATTCTGGTGGAAGACTCTTCCCCCGATTCACTCAAAAACGCTATTTTGTGTTTTAACCCTGAATCGTTTATCGCCGCAGACATTCGCAGGCATGCCGGAAAATTTTCCAAACAGCGGTTTTGTGAAGAATTTGCTAAAGTGTTTATTACCGAATGGAAGAAGTACAAAAACACACTTACGTCCTGATCCTGGCAGGCGGCGGCGGTACCCGTCTCTGGCCGCAGTCGCGGGAAAGTTTTCCCAAACAGTTTGTTAAACTGTTTTCCGGAAAGTCTCTTTTTTCGTTGACTTTAGCCCGGGCCAAAAAAATTGTACCCTCCAACCACATATTCATCGCTACAATTTCCCAATATCAGGCATTGGTAAAAAAAGAGGCCGGGAGTATCCCTTCTGAAAATATTTTCGTTGAACCAATCCGCCGGGATACAGCCATCGCTCATGGTCTGGGTGCTGCCTATATTTATAAACAGGATCCCGAAGCGGTAATAATTAATTTAGCCTCAGACCATCTGATTTCCCCCGTTGATACTTTTATCTCCCAATTGAAATTGGCTGCCCGTACGGCGTATTCAAGTAAATATCTGGTCACAGTCGGAATTAAACCATTATTTCCCCATACGGGGATGGGCTACATAAAAGCTTCCCGCACCTGGTCAGGTGAACCGGGATTGCTTATAGGGGAAAAATTCGTAGAAAAACCTCCCATAAATATTGCCCGTCGTTACATTTCATCAGGGAAATATTATTGGAATGCGAATTTATACGTTTTTAAAGCCGGATTGTATTTGGATTTACTCAAAAAATTCGCTCCCAAGAGTTACACTTTCTTTCCGCAAATTTTAAACGCCATCGGAACTGACAATGAAAAACAAATCATCCGGCAGGCTTTCCAGATGGCCCCGACAATCTCAATCGACTTTGCTGTGTCGGAACATTTACACAAGTTTATTTGCATACCCGGTAAATTTAATTGGTCCGATGTCGGCGACTGGAATGTGGTTTGGCAGCATCTGTTTAAAGACAAACTTGGCAATGTCATCGAAGGTCCTCATGGGAAAGGTCAATACATTGGCATCAACTCCCGAAATAATATACTCTTTTTAGATAAGAAAATAGTTGCCACCGTCGGTTTAAACGACATGGTAATCGTAGATACACCGGACGCCCTGCTTATATGCCCCAAAGAAGACGCTCAGGGAGTGAAGCTGGTTGTACAGACACTCAAAGAACAGCAATTGACTAAATATCTTTAGAACCGTAAACTTCCCGATAGATGTCTTATGTAGAATTTAAGAGAATAATGGACATATTTTTGTCCTTTTTTTTGCTTCTTTTTTTTCTCCCCATCGATTTATTGGCAGCCATCGCTATTAAGTTTGAATCCCCCCAGGGTCCGGTATTTGTAGAGTGGTCGGACCGGGTGGGTCAAAACGGCCGTATTTTCCGTCTATTAAAACTCAGGTCCATGGTTCCCAACGCCAGATATCTCCAGTTCCACGATCCCAGATACAAAAGCTATCTGAAAGAGTTTAAAAAGAGTAGTTATAAATTGGAGAATGACCCCTTACGGACTAAGATCGGAAAATTTATTGTGAAATACTCTTTGGATGAAACCCCTCAGTTTTTTAATGTTTTAAAGGGTGACATGAGTTTGATAGGACCCCGGCCTTATTATCCCGACGAATTGGATGAACAGCGCAAACGTTATCCGCAGACTATTAGACTGATTAACAAAGCCCTTTCAGTCAAGCCGGGAGTCACCGGAAAATGGCAGGTCTCAGGCAGGAGTGAATTAAATTTTGATAAAAGGATTGATTTGGACGCAGATTATGCAGAAAACATGTCCCTATGGTATGATCTGAAAATCTTGTTCAAAACGCCCTTTGTTATGCTATCCGGAAAGGGTAGTGGAGTAAAATAACCATGTCCGATCCGGTACTGCCAGACTCTACCCCACTTGTCAGATCTTTGGACTCGCTTCCTATTATGCCCAAAAAGTATTTTTCCGTAAAAGCCCCCCGTCTGTTTATCCGCTTTCTGTCTCTTGCGGGAGTATTCCTGGTCATCATCGGAATTGCCTTATACTTTACCGTAATCCGTCCCGTGCAGAGTTTGATCGCTTCCGCCGGACAACTGGAAGCATCAGCCATGGTCATCCCGCAAACCCTCAAAGCCCAGGATTTGGCCGCTACTCAAAAACAGCTGGAGATCGTGTCGTCCGATTTGGACAAGACTCAAAAAGAATTTTCCCGATTGAGCTGGACCCGGGTTTTACCTTTTGCCCGCAACTACTATTTAGACGGTCAACGGATATTTTCAGCTGCCCGCGAAATTCTGGCCGCAGCAAATGCCGGTATCAACGGCATTGCCCCGTATGCCGACATTATTGGTCTCAAGGGTTTGGCCTCCACCGGAGACGGGGCAAAAACCGCTGAGGACAGAATTAACTTTATTATAAACACCCTGGATAAATTGAAACCCCAGTTAAGTACCATTGGCGGCCATTTGGCTGCCGCCCGGAAGGAAATCGATCAAATCAACGCCAAGCGATACCCCAAATCTTTCCGGGGTGTCCCTGTTCGGGATCGGATAATCACCGGTCAATCACTCCTGGACCAGGCATCAACCCTGGTAAATGACGCTCAGCCGTTGTTGGAATCTCTCCCCTATATCTTGGGGATTGATGCTCCGCGAAAGTACCTAGTGTTATTCCAGAATGACGCGGAATTACGGGCGACCGGAGGCTTTATAACGGCGTACGCTATCTTAGCCGTGGACAAAGGCAAAATCAGCACGGTTCAATCAGACGATATCTATACTTTGGATAATAAATTTACCAAAAAAATTCCCGCTCCTGAACCTATAGTCAAGTATTTGCCCAAAGTACCTTACTGGTATCTACGCGACCAGAATTTATCTCCGGACTTCAAAGTTTCCATGGACACTTTCCATCCCAACTACCTGCTTACCGGTTCACCCAAAGTAGACGGAATAATTGCTCTTAACACTCAGGTACTGGTGGATCTATTAAGAATCACCGGCCCTATAGGTGTCCCGGGATTCGGAAATTTCAGTGCCGACGAAGATCCCAGATGCAATTGTCCTCAGGCTTTTTACGAACTGGAATTATTTGCCGACGTTGAGGGACCGGTAGTCTGGGACTCGGTTTCCGGTCAGATAATAGTAAAGCCGGTTAATTTCGGTGTGAGGAAATCTTTTATCGGTCCGATGATGTATTCCATTCTTGCCAACGTCATGGCCCAGCCGAAGTCCAAAATGGGTCAATTATTTAATACGAGTTTAAGTCTGATTCAACAAAAGCATATCCTGTTTTATTTCCTTGACCCCAAGATTCAATCTGCATCAGAGACCTTTAATTTGGCCGGCAGGATTCGTCAACCGGCCGAAAACTCAGACTATCTGTTTGTGGTGGATACCAATTTTGCCGGCGCCAAGACCAACGCCTGGGTTACTTATTCAGCCGATTACAAAGTGGACATTTCCGGTGATGGTACTCCCACTGTTGATCTCAGTCTCACTTATAAAAACCCCCAACGATATTTCCAGGACGAAAAAACCAAGCTTAAACTGAACGGTGTCTTCAGGGACTGGTTGAGAGTTTACGTCCCCAAGGGTAGTACTCTGGTAGAAGCCAAAGGGTTTGAAACCGGACAGACAACCGGGGAGGATCAGGGTAAAACGGTGTTTGAAGGCTTTTTCACTCTGACGCCTCTGAACACCAAAGTCATTACTCTCAAATACAAACTGCCGTTCAAAGCCATCTCACCCTATAATCTGATGATTCAAAAACAGGGTGGGTCAAAAGAATTTCCCTACCTGATAACCATCAACGGCAGAAAACAGCCTGAACTCATTCTGTCCTCAGACAAGGAACTTGTAATCAATTACTAATGCCCGGTTATTCTTCAGAAGGCATCGTTATCAAGCGCCAAAATTTCGGTGAGGCAGGCAAGATTATCACTCTTTTCACCCGGGAAAAAGGCAAAATAAATCTCCTGGCCAAGGGTATTAGAAAAACTACTTCCAAAAGGGCAGGGTCCCTGGAATTATTCAACCGCGTTAAAATATCTGCCGTAAAAGGCCGGGGAGAACTTGATACTCTGACCGAAGTATTACTGGTGGAAAATTTTGCCCGTTGGCGCAAATACTTAGGCCGCATCACCATCGCATACCAGCTATGCGAGGTTGTAGATAGACTCACTCCGGACCGGCAGCCCCATCCGGAAATTTTTGAAATTCTCTGTCAGTCGCTGGCTGAAATATCAGTCCTCAAAAACGATTGGAAACCCCGGACTGATGAATGGTTCCTGGAAATTATCAGGGAGCTGGGTTTCTGGCCGAAAAATCAGGATTACCACGGAGATATTTTCGATCTTATCGAAGAAATCGCCTCCCGACGGATAAATTCAACGTCTTTCATCCAAAAGCTGAAATAACCTTCTTGTATGATAATATTCAGTTGCTATGGGCGAGAATGCCAAACCTCACGTTTACGGGGATATCAGAGACTATTGGACCATAGTCGATTTAGCATTTGAGGTAGAATAATCATATGGACCTGATGGAAAAAATTGTCTCCCTGTGTAAGCGCCGCGGCTTTGTTTATCCGGGTTCGGAGCTTTACGGGGGATTGAATGGCACTTGGGATTTAGGGCCATTGGGGTCTGACCTGGCCCGAAATATAAAATATGAATGGTGGCAGAGTATGGTTGCCTCCAGGGAAGATGTTGTCGGTCTCAATTCCTCTATTCTTCACCACACCCGTGTATGGGAAGCATCCGGACACATCGCTTCATTTACCGATTCCCTGATTGAATGTAAAAAGTGTCATACCCGTTTTCGTGAAGACCAGACTCCGGAAAAATGCAATCAGTGTGAAGGCATGGAATTTACTTCTCCCCGGCAATTTAATACCATGTTCAAAACCCATATAGGTCCGGTTGAGGAAAGCAGCTCATTGCTTTATTTACGTCCGGAAACTGCCCAGGGAATTTTTATTAATTATCAGAATGTCTTAAATTCCACGCGGGTAAATATTCCTTTCGGGATCGCCCAGGTAGGAAAGGGTTTCCGTAACGAGATTACCACAGGTAATTTCCTCTTCCGGGTTCGGGAGTTTGAAATGATGGAGCTGGAATTCTTTATAGAGCCGGGTACCGATAAAAAATGGCATGAATATTGGAAAGAAAATCGCTTAAAGTGGTTTATTAACTTGGGAATTAGACCGGAAAACGTCAAAGTTGTCGATTTACCTAAAGAAGATATCGCCCATTACTCCAAAGGTACTGCAGAATTATGGTACAACTGGCCGTTTATGGGATTTGGTGAGCTGGAAGGTATTGCCAACCGCGGGGATTATGATTTAACTCAACACTCAAAGCTCTCCGGCCGGGATTTAACTTACACGGATAAATCCGGTAATAAATACTTACCCATAGTTATCGAGCCTTCTGTGGGTGTAGGTCGGGCTATGTTGGCCTTTCTTGTTGACGCCTATACCGAAGCCGGGGATAGGATAATTCTGAAATTACATCCCAAAATCGCCCCGTTCAAAGTCGCCGTCTTTCCGCTTTTAGCCAACAAACCGGATCTGGTTGATAAAGCCCGGGCGGTATACCAACATCTTAAACTTGAACTTAAAATTCCAACTGTTTGGGATGACCGGGGTAACATCGGCAAACGTTATTACGCCCAGGATGAAATAGGCACACCCTGGTGTGTAACAGTTGATTTCCAAACTTTGTCCGACGCCACTGTCACTGTCCGGGAACGGGACAATGCTGTCCAGAACCGGCTGCCGGTCTCCGAACTTGACACCTACTTTACCCAAAAGTTAAAGTGATTTATGCCCAAAAAGTATCTTCCCGTCGCTGCAGGTTTAATACTTCTGATCATAGCCGGAGTATTTGCAAAAGCCGTCTTTCTCAAACCGAAGACTCCTGGTCCCGTCCCTACCCCTTCCCCCCTGCCCGCAGCAGAACAGTTGCCGGATGACAAAAAGCCCAGTGTGTCCCTGTTATTTTCCAACGATCTCCATTTTGTAACAGTGAACATTACCAACATTTATTCCGAACAATTGGAATACAACTTGATATATGATGCTTTGGTTAAAAATAACCGTATCCAAACCGGAGTTAATGCCGCCGCCAAATTGGACGGAAAGACGGAATATACCCAAAAACAGCTTCTGGGCAGCGAATCAAGCGGTAAATTTACCTACCATGAGGACATCCAAAATGCAGTCCTTGAATTGACTCTGCGCGATTCCGAAAACCGCTCCGTATTTACCGCCGCTTATCCCTTTTCACCTTCCGCGGGTCAAAGCATCGAACTCTAGCTATCTAATACGATTATACCCAGAGCCATAAATGCTTTGCCGGTCGTATATACGGCTATAGCCAAAAGGGGCTCTTCCCGGAATAATAAACTGCTGCCGGCGATTAAACCTGACTCCAATAAGAATGCCGCGGACCCCAGAATAATTGTCCCCAATCTTCCTTCAGCAGCAGCTTCGTTCATAGATCTGCCGATCCTGTCCGCGGTTAGGAAGTAATGCACTGCCGGAACGAACGGTAGCCAAGCTTCGGGAAAAGTTATCCGTTTATCCTCGCGTCCGATAGCCATGTTGCGGATATTTTCAAATCGTGGGAATTTTACCATCTCCCGCGCCTAGCGAATATGACGCATTTATTAATCCGGCACCTTGATGGTAAAGGTATACACTACCCAAAATCGCGGGTATCATAAAATACAATTTATCCGGAGCACTTAAATAACACACAATTATTGGTAAAGTAATACCCATCCAACACTCCAATTTTCCTAGTTTTGCCGCCCTTTCTGGTCTTAAGGTAATCCCGACTCTATCCATATGTGACTATACCCTGTAGTATATCACTTAATTAGAAATAGATCAATATTCGGGTCAACTTTGTCTTGACAGGCGCGTGAAAATAGATAATAGTGGTACATAGTGGTAAAAAGTGGTAAATTTACATTCTATGTTTATAGGTCAATATGAGCATCAACTCGAAGCCAAAGGCCGCCTATCCATTCCTAAAAAATTCCGTTCCCGACTGGCTATAGGGTCAGTCCTGTCACAGGGGCTGGATGGTTGTCTATTTTTATACCCTACAGCTGCATGGGAACAGCTCGTTTCCAAATTGTCCCAACTGCCTCTCACCAGATCCGATGCCAGGGATTTTACCCGGGCAATGAGCTTTGGTGCAACTGAGGTAGTAACCGATCGGCTTGGCCGGATACTTATTCCCGATTATCTGCGGCAATTTGCCGGGATCAGCAAGGAATGTATCATCGCGGGTGCCATCGATCGAATAGAAATATGGGACAAAATACGCTATATCAATTACACTGCCCGGATTAATTCCCAGGCGGAGACCATCGCGGAAAAACTCTCCGAAATCGGGGTTTAATTATGGAGCAGTTTCACATACCTGTACTTTTACAATCAGCTTGCACTTATTTAAATATCCGGCCCGGAAAACGTTATATCGACGCTACGGCCGGAGGCGGAGGCCATACCCGGGAAATACTTGTCCGGGGTGGCCACGTTCTGGCCCTAGATCAGGACCGTGAAGCCATTTCAGAGATCACAGCCTGCCTTGTCCCTCCTCACCCTCTGGGTGAAAAGGGGCCCGATCTCGTTTTGGTTCATTCAAACTTTATCCATCTCCGGGAGGTAGCAGAAGGTCATCAGTGGCGTCCAGTATCCGGAATCCTTTTTGATCTGGGGGTTTCCGGCCGCCAGTTGACTGCACCCGGACGGGGATTCTCCTTCCAATTACCCGGGCCATTAGATATGCGTATGGACCAGGAACTGCCTCACCAGGCGGGGGAACTGATAAATTCTCTCCCTCTGTCAAATCTGGCATTGATACTTAAAAAATACGGAGAAATTCCGGGGTCTTTCGCTCTGGCAAAAAAAATTGTTGCCCATCGGCCGTTGATAACGACAGCGGATCTGGCAAAAATCACCGGTAAATTTTCCCGCCGGGTATTCCAGGCTTTTCGCATCGCCGTCAATGACGAACTGAACGCTATGAGTCTGGCACTGCCCCAGGCATTCGATCTTCTGGAACCCGGTGGCCGGATGGTAGTTATCAGTTTTCATTCCCTTGAGGACCGGATAGTCAAAAATCTGTTCCGTACCTGGGCCGCAGCCGGTCTTTGCCTGATACTCACCCCGCGGCCGTTAACTCCGGATGAATCAGAAATTAATTCCAACCCTCGTTCAACCAGTGCCAAGCTGAGAGCTTTACAACATAACTGATATGAAAAAAAAGCTGTTTTATCTTATTGTTCTCGCAAATATAGTCTTTGTAACGGGTCAGTACACGCTCACCGGACTTATGGCCGGAGATGGGGAAGAATTTGGCCTGATGCAGGATAGCCTGAACGAATTAACCGTCCAAAACCGGCTTCTGGAAAGCCGGATAAACTCCCTGAGTTCTACCCTCAGTATTTTGGACCGGGTCGAACGGTTAGGTTTGTTCCTTACTCAGATTTCATACCTTCAGCCGGTACCGGTGGCCATCCTGCCCCAACCATGAACTGGCGAATCCGCGTACTGCAGCTTATATTTATCAGTTGGACCTTCTTAATCTTAGGTCGCCTCGGATACTGGCAGATTGTAAAAGCCGCGGATCTCAAATCCGCCGCTGTTAAACAATACGGGGCTTTATCGGTTATTCCTGCGTTAAGGGGAGAAATTAAAAGCTCCGACGGCTTCCCCCTGGTGACAAATTCAGATGCTTATCTGTTATATGCCGAACCGGGTAAATTACCCGATAATAAGAGAGACCTGGATAAACTGATTTCGCTTCTCCCGGCTTCGGACAGCGCCAAAAAGATTTTGACTGAAGCTCGAGATAACGGTCAGCTTTGGGTGATTCTGTCACACCGCCTCTCCCCCGATCTGCGTAGGTCCGTAGAATTGCTGAAAATAACCGGTCTGGGTTTCGAGACTGAACCAAACCGGATATACCCCGAAGGAACCGCCAGTGCTTATTTCACCGGTTTTGTCGGTAAAGACACCTCCGGCCAACCGCGCGGATATTTTGGTCTTGAAGGCTACTATGACAGAATCCTTACCGGTGAACCCGGAAGACTGATACAGGAAAGGGATGTATTTAACAAGCCGATTCTAATCGGGGGATCTGCCCAAATACCTCCTCGTCCGGGAAAAACTTTGACTACTTCTATCGACCGGACCTTACAGTTTTTAGCCACCCGGAAACTGTCTGCAGCTCTCGAAAAATACCAGGCGGTATCCGGCACGGTATCGGTGATGGATACCCGGACCGGCCGAATTCTGGCCATGGTCGCAATTCCGGGTTACGATCCGTCGTCTTATCAGGAATACTCCGATTCTTTATATAAAAACCCTGTCATATCAGAAGGCTACGAACCCGGTTCCACTTTTAAGGTAGTGGTCATGTCCGCCGCTCTGGACGCCGGTACTGTCAAACCCGACACCGTCTGCAGCATCTGCACCGGGCCGGTGGAACTGTCAGGTAAGTGGGTAAAAAGCTACAATGACAAATATTATCCCAACAGCAATATGTGGGATGTAATTCTCCATTCCGACAATGTGGGTATGGTTTTTGTCGGCCGAACCTTAGGGAGGAACAGATTGCTGGAATACATCAGGAAATTCGGATTCGGGGTAAAAACCGGTATAGATTTACAGGAAGAAGACACCCCCCTCATCCGGCCGAACGACGAATGGCGAGATATCGACTGGGGAACAACCTGTTTTGGTCAGGGGATAGCTGTTACCCGGCTGCAGATGCTGACTGCCGTCAATGCTATTGCCAACTCCGGGTTGCTGATGCCTCCGCGAATAGTTACCCGGATTGATTCTCAAAATTCCGTTAAGGCTGTGGAACCGCAGCATCCGGTCAGAATAATTTCCCCGAAAGCGGCATCTCAAATGACCCAAATGATGGTCAACGGAGTGGAAAGGGGAGAGGTCAGATACTACAAAAATAAGGGTTACAAAATCGCAGGAAAAACCGGAACTGCCCAGGTACCGATCGAGGGTCATTACGATGAGGAAAAAACCATAGCCTCATTTGTCGGATTTGCACCTGCCCAAGACCCCAGGTTTACCATGCTGGTAACCCTCAAGGAACCCAAGACATCCCCCTGGGGGAGTACCACAGCCGCTCCGCTGTGGTTTGATATCGCCTCCGACTTGTTTCGTTATTACCGTATTCCACCGGAGTTATAATATATTAAAGGGCTATATGACCATCCCCACTCTTCACCCTCACCACATATCGTTCAGGCATGCATTTGCAGGTTTAATTACGGCTATTTCTACCCAACCGAATTTCAGGGTTCATATTACTTTTTCTGCATGTGCGGTCATAGCAGGTCTGCTGCTAAAAATATCAATTCTGGAATGGGTGGTTATAACTGTTACCATAACCGTGGGTTTAGTAGTAGAGCTGATTAATACGGCCATTGAGTTTACCGTCGACTTATTGACTCAGGAATATCGTCTTGAGGCAAAATACGCCAAAGATACGGCAGCTGCAGCTATGCTCATCTACTCCCTGGGTAGCGTGATAATTGCCGCACTGATTTTCCTGCCCAGACTCATCTGATTTTATGGCCTTGTATTTGGGAATACTTATTTTTGCCTTCATTATTACCTCCATTGCCATCATTCCATTCATCGATTTGCTTTACCGCCTGCATTTCACCCACACGAAACCTTTACCGGCCTCGTCGGTGTTCGAAGCCCGGGCTGTTACCCGCCTTCACCATCGACATAAATGGAAATTAGGTACTCCAATTGGAGGAGGCATCATCATCATTTTTTTAGTGACTTTGGTATATTCGTTCCTCCTGCCAGTGATGGGAAAATTAGGCGTATACATCACATCGGTATTTCCGAAGAAACAGGAGTTAAATATTATATTTTTCACTTTCATTGCTTTTGGGTTGCTGGGTCTTTTTGACGATATTATAAAAATATTTAACCTCAAAAAAAAAGGTTTCTTAGGTCTGGGAGTCAGCCATAAGGCCATTCTTCAGGTGGTTCTTGCTGTTATCGTGGCTGCCATGCTATATCTCAATCTCAGTATCAATGTCCTTAATATCCCGTATATAGGAGTTATCCGTTTCGGTTGGTGGTATATACCCGTAGCCACCGGAATTATTCTTCTGTTTACCCGGGCTTTTGATATTGCCGACGGGTTGGATGGTTTGGCTAACGGTGTGCTTCTGATTAGCCTCACCGCTCTATGGGCTATCTCATTTTCAATGTTGGACACTTTGCTTTCGGCATTCATTGCACTTTGGATCGGAAGCCTGGTAGCTTTTATGTATTTTAATGTTTACCCGGCCCGTATCTGGCTGGGAAACGCCGGCAGTCTGTCTTTTGGGGCTACATTGGCAGTCACCGGATTATTATTGGGAAAGACAGTGGGTTTATTAGTTATCGGTGGAATTTTTGTTATAGAAATTGTCACACATTATGCTCAATATTTTTCCACCCGTCTATTTCGCCGGCGTATTTTTAAAATCACCCCCCTCCATTATTTGCTCTTGGATTACGGATGGCCGGAACCTAAAATTGTTATGCGGGCTTGGTTGGTCAGTATTTTTTTAGCCCTTTTCGGATTGTGGCTGGCCGGTGTCTGAATATTTATGCGCACGGAGAGAATAATTATCTATCTGGTACTGCTTCTGGTCATTTTTGGTTTAATTATGATCGGAAGCTCTTCTGTGGTGGATGCTACGCGGGATTTCTCAGATAAATGGTATTATTTTAAACTGCAGTCCTTGTGGGCGATAATCGGATTCATCGGATTACTGGTCGCCAGAAAATTTCCGGTTCACAAATTGGAAAAGTTATCTCTGCCTTTATTGGGAATCTCCATGCTACTGCTGGTTCTAGTCCTCATACCCGGTATAGGCATCAAAATTCTGGGTGCCCGGAGGTGGATAAACTTGGGTTTTACCTCCTTCCAACCTTCGGAAATTGTCAAATTAACATTAGCTATATATTTTTCATCACTTCTCAAACATACAGACAGATTTCTCCAGTTTTGTTTTATTCTGGCTGCAGTCAGCGGTTTAGTGATTTTGCAACCGGATATCGGTACTGCCATAATAATCATTCTTTCGGCTTTTACGATCTATTCCGCCAGTCAAAATTCTCTCCGCAAGCTATTGATATTATTTCCCTTGGGTATCGTCCTGGCAACCGCCTTGATATTTGTAGCACCGTACCGGCTGGCCAGACTTCGGACATTCATGGATCAGTCACATGATCCTTTGGGGAGTTCCTACCAGATCCGCCAGGCATTATTGGGACTGGGATCCGGTGGTATTACCGGTTTGGGGTTGGGCCAGTCCCGGCAAAAGTACCAATTTCTTCCCGAAGTCACGACTGATTCCATCTTCGCAGTCATAGGAGAAGAACTTGGTCTGATTGGGACAGCCGGACTGGTTCTGGCTTTCTTAGCTTTATCGCTGACGGGATTCGAAATCGCCCGTAAGGCTTCTTCCCCGTTTTTCCGTCTGCTGGCTATCGGTGTCACCAGCGTGGTATCATCTCAGGCGCTGATAAACATTTCTGCCAATATTGCACTTTTACCTTACACCGGAATTCCTTTGCCGTTTATATCTTACGGTGGAACGTCGCTGGTAATTCTGATGGTGGGAATGGGAATAGTTGCCAATATCGCCGCTTCATCATCCCATGGTTAAATCGCGTTACCTAGTCTTCACCGGTGGTCATCATTCAGGAGCTCTGGCTGTTGCTCAGGAATTAATCGCCGGAAACTGGCAAATTATCTGGATTGGCCATCGTTACAGCATGCAGGGTGATAAAAGTGATTCGGCTGAATATCAGGAGGTACATGCGGCTGGTATAAAATTTATTGATCTCAAAGCCGGTAAATTTCATCGGGTATCAAATCCGTGGAAGCTCCTGCGTATCCCCTTGGGATTTATCCGGGCATTGTCAATTCTTACCCGATTGAAACTTCGGTACAAGTCAGATCTGAAAGGTATAGTTTCTTTCGGTGGGTATCTGGCCGTTCCTGTGGTAATTTGCGGTTGGCTTTTGGGAATTCCTTCAATCACCCATGAACAGACCACAGTCGCCGGCCATGCCAATCGCTTGCTCAGTCTTTTTGTTAAGAAAATTGCCGTCTCCTGGGCATCCGGAGTTGCGCATTATCCGCATTCAAAAGTGGTTGTCACCGGATTACCGCTTCGACCTGAAATAAAAGCTGTCCGGCGACATAAATCCTCTCCGACCAAAAAATTCCCGACTATATTTTTCCTTTGCGGTAAACAAGGATCTCATCTTATTAATCAAGTAGTCTTTTCTTGTTTACCGCAACTATTGGAAAAATACCGGATAATTCACCAGACGGGTTCTGCCAGCCGGTATTCTGATTTCCGCCACGCCAAAGCTCTCTGGCGGAGTCTTCCGCAACATCTACAGCAGCGCTACCAGCCACGGGAATATTACTTTCCTGATCAGATAAAACGTGTATTTTCACACACCGACTTACTTGTAGGCAGGAGCGGCGCACACCAAAGTTATGAAATTGCCTATCTGGGCTTGCCTTCAATACTCATCCCTATTCCCTGGGGCTCACATAATGAACAATATCAAAATGCAAAAATGCTTGCAGACGCCGGTTTGGCGATTATATTGCCTCAGCATCAGCTCAATGTAAAAACGTTACTTGAATATATCAGCCGGGGGTTATCTATGGTTCCCGGTTCCTTACCTGTACCGGGAAATGGTTTGGGGAAACTTGTAAACTTGATTAATCAAACTTTTGATTCCTGAACATGACCAAAAAAAAGTTGGTATTTTCAATATTACTGATAGGAATAATGTATGTATCTGCCATCTTGTCAGGATTCTTCAAAACCAAACGTGTCGAATGTTATACCCAATACGGATCCTGTCCTGATAATTACACTCAAACCCTATCCTGGCTAAAATCACAACAATTGCTGATACCTCTTCCTCATCAGGCGGTCTTTAATAATTTAAATTCCTTTCCGGAGATAAAAAACGTAACTCTTTATCGCCGTTTACCGTCAACTTTAATCATCAGCATTGCCGTCCGTAAGTCCATTGGCGTGGCCGGGCCTCAGGTTTTGGGCGAATCCGTAGCTGTAGACGAAGACGGAATTGTAATTGGTCGTGTACAGGATTCTGTTTTACCTTTTCTACTACTCAACTCGGGTCCGCTGCCGGATTCCCGGTTATCCCCAAGCCAGTCGCTGGCGATCAAAGCTTTATCCGTATTAGCGCCTCTGTCTCCTCATCGATTGAACGGCAGCCTCAAAGATACCACCCTTTCCGTCTGGTTATTTCCGGAAACCGAGGTCCTGATTAACGTCGAACACCAAACCGATATTTGGTATCCCTCTTTACAATTGATTTTAAACAGAGCTAAAATAGTGGCTAAATCACCCCATAAAATAGATCTCAGATTTATTGATCCCATCATTACCAATTAATGGCAAAGAGTAAAGTAGTATCCTCAATAGACGTCGGCAGTTCCAAGATCGCTGCGCTGGTAGCTCAATTGTCACCCGACGAAACCCAGAAAATTCACGTAGTCGGCGCCGCTGCCGCTTTGTCCAGAGGTGTCAGAAAAGGTCAGATAGTCAATATTGATGAAGTTGTCAGTGCCATAACCGAGGCTGTCGAATCAGCGGAAAGAATGGCTGGTTACAACATAGCCAAATCATATGTTACGGTCGGAGGCACTCATATCGGCTCTCAAAATAGTCACGGGGTTGTTGCTGTTTCTCAACCCCAGGGTGAAATTTCCTCCGAAGATGTTCGACGGGTACTGGACGCCGCCCGGGCAGTATCCTTGCCTGCTTCTCACGAAATAATCCACGTTTTACCTCGACAATTTACCGTCGATAGCCAGGAGGGTGTCAAGGATCCTGTGGGTATGACCGGGGTTCGTCTGGAAGTGGACACCCATATCGTCACGGGTTCCAGTCCGGTTATCAGAAATTTAACCAAATGTATTGGAGAAGTCGGGTGTGACGTTTCAGGTTTAGTTTTCAGTGGTTTAGCCTCCGGTGCTGCAGTTCTTACGGAAACGGAAAAGGAATTGGGAGTGATTTTGGTGGATATCGGTGGAGGTACCATGAGCTTGGCTATTTATGTTGAAGGTGCCTTATCCTACTCATCTGTTTTACCGGTCGGAGCCATTAATGTCACCAAAGATTTGGCAGCCGGTTTAAGAATTTCTCTGGAAAGCGCCGAAAAGCTCAAACTTTTTCTGGGAAATTTAAAAAACAAGGATGACGAGGTGGACATAACCTCGCTGCGTCTGCCGGAGGAACTAAAAACAGTCTCATACAAAACCCTGGTGGAGGGGATAATCCGGCCGAGATTGAATGAAATGTTCCAGCAGATAGCAGTCGAAATCAGGAAAAGCAATCTGGCCGGTTTGACACCTTCCGGTCTGGTGTTGACCGGTGGTGGAGCCCTGACTGTAGGTATTGTGGATTCGGCCAAACGCATTTTGGCTACTCCTGTAAAAATCGGCTTCCCTACAGGCTTATCCGGGCTGGTCGATGATATCGAGAATCCGGCTTTTGCGGCCGCCGTTGGACTCTTAAAACTATCAAAAAGTGCAGGGGAGGAAGCAGCCTTTTCCCGGTCAACACATATCCCCGGCCTTCCCAAGTTCGATAAGTTTCCGGCCAAAGGTATTTTTGACAAAATTGTATCCTGGACCAAGTCTTTACTCCCGTGAGGGCAACTGATATTATTGGTACCTCCTGCCCGTAAGTATAAAGATATGGCGTTAGTCAAACCAGACGTCGGGCGTTTAGCCAGAATTAAAGTGGTAGGTCTTGGCGGCGGCGGAGGCAACGCGTTGAACTCAATGATCAACAGCAGTTCCATTAATGGTGTGGATTTTATTGCTGTCAATACGGATGCCCAGGTGCTGTTAACCAATCAAGCCGCAACTAAACTCCAAATCGGTGAGAATCTTACCCGGGGATTGGGTTCGGGTGGAAACCCCGAAATCGGGACACAGGCTGCAGAAGAATCACGCGAAAAAATTAAAGAGTTCCTGCTGGATTCGGATATGGTTTTTATAACTGCCGGAATGGGTGGTGGAACAGGGACGGGAGCCGCCCCGGTAGTAGCTGAAATTTCTAAAGAGTTGGGAGCTTTAACCGTTTCTATCGTCACCAAACCATTCGCTTTTGAGGGTGCCCGGCGTATGGTTAACGCAGAAGACGGAATAGAAAAACTCAAAGACAAGGTAGATACCCTGATAGTCATCCCCAATCAGCGATTGCTGGATGTGGTCGATCGAAAAATGACTTTGCTGGAAGCTTTCCGGGTGGCCGATAGCGTCCTCACACAGGGAGTGCAGGGAATTTCCGATATCATCACTGTCCCCGGTCTGATCAATGTGGATTTCGCTGACGTCAAGGCCATTATGAAAGACGCAGGTTCCGCGCTCATGGGTATTGGGACCGGAGTGGGGGACAACCGGTCACAAATGGCAGCCAGGGCTGCAATTTCTTCTCCCCTTCTGGAAGTGTCGATAGATGGTGCCAAGGGGGTATTGTTCAACATTACCGGGGGGCCGGACATGACAATGACCGAGGTGGATGAGGCAGCCAAGATAATTTCCGAAGCGGCAGACGCTGACGCTAACATTATCTTTGGTGCGGCCATCGACGACAAATTGATTGATCAGATGAAGATCACAGTTATCGCTACCGGGTTTGATGAAGCCAGATCACGACTGGCCAGCATGGTCTCCCGATCCCGTCCCATTGGCCAGACAGGATTCTCTACCGGCATTGTCAGCGAAAAACCTGCTACCCGCCCCGGATTCTCTGCACCGGTAGGTATGACTCCACAACAGGACGAGGTAACTGTATCTCCGACTCCTGCTCCCGAACCGGAAACCCAATCAGAAACTGAAGACGATTGGGACATTCCGGCTTTCTTAAGGCAAGGAAAGTAGTTGGTGGGATTAATCTGTTAAAATCTCACTATGACTTTCAAACCTGTATCCCCTCAGGTTGATTTTCCTGCCCTTGAAAAAGAAATTCTCGAATGGTGGTATACGCATGGAATAGTGGACAAATATCTGCATAAGAATGATAAATCCCCGAAAAAGTTTTCCTTCCTGGATGGCCCTATCACGGCAAATAACCCCATGGGTGTCCAGCATACCCAGGGCCGGACCTTAAAAGATTTGTTTCAGCGTTACAAAAATGCCCGTGGATACAGACAGAGGTTTCAAAACGGTTTTGATTGCCAGGGGCTATGGCTTGAAGTCCAGGAAGAAAAAGACCTCGGTCTAAACAGTAAGCGGGATATAGAAAAGTTCGGTATTGAGAAATTCTGTATCCGATGTCGGGAGAGGGTGAATAAATTCTCCGAACTCCAGACCGAACAATCCAAGCGCCTGGGTATGTTTATGGATTGGACTAACTCTTACTATACGATGTCTGAACAAAACAACCTGTATATCTGGCATTTTCTCAAAGTTTGCCACAGAAAAGGTTGGTTGTACAAAGGCCGGGACTCGCTTCCCTGGTGCCCCCGTTGCGGTACCGCAATTTCCCAACACGAACTATCTGATGACGGGTACAAAGTGGTTACCCATAAATCAGTCTTTGTTTTATTTCCCCTGATAAAGGAACCTGACTCCTTCCTCCTTATCTGGACTACAACTCCGTGGACCCTCACAGTTAATGTAGCCGTTGCTGTTGCCCCCGACACGAAATACGTCAAAATCATCGCCTCTGATAAAATCCTGATTCTAGCCAAAAACCGTTTGGAAATAATTACTGGCGAATACCGCATCCTGGACGAATTTCCGGGTAAGAAACTTCTAGGACTGTTTTACCGGGGACCCTATGATGATCTTCCCCGGATATCAGGTACCGAACACCGGGTCATTCCCTGGAAAGAAGTATCAGACCGCGAGGGTAGCGGCTTGGTACATATTGCCCCGGGAGCGGGGAAGGAAGATTTCGTTTTGGGTAAACAGTTTAATTTAAAAGTTCTGGCTCCGCTTGACGAATACGGTATCTTCAAAGAAGGTTTCGGTCATTTCACCGGTCTGACGGCTCTTTCCGTAAATCTACAGGTCTTTTCTGATCTGACTGAAAAGGGAATGTTATACAAAATTGAACCTATCACTCATTCATATCCTCATTGTTGGCGTTGCAAACAGGAGTTAGTATTCCGGACCACGTCAGAATGGTTTATCCGTTGTGACGAAATCAGACCTCTGATGAAAAAGGCCGCCAAAAAAGCCAGATGGCTCCCTCCGTCAGCCGAAAAAAGGATGCAGAATTGGCTCACGAATATGGGAGATTGGCCAATTTCCCGCCGCCGCTACTGGGGTTTGGCATTACCCTTTTACGAATGCCCCTGCAGCGAGCTGACAGTTATTGGCTCAAAAGCAGAACTTCGTAATTTAGCAGTCGATCCTTCAGCCGTTGACCGGCTTGAGGAGCTGCACCGCCCCTGGATTGATGCCGTTAAAATCAAATGCCCGAAATGTGGTCAGGTAGCCACACGTGTATCCGAAGTAGGGGATTGTTGGCTGGACGCGGGGATCGTCCCCTTTTCCACCCTCAACTATTTATCAGATCGTACATACTGGGAAGAATGGTTTCCTTTTGAATTTATCACGGAATACCAGGCACAAATTAAACTTTGGTTTTATACCACTCTCTTTATGTCTGTTACATTCGAAAATCAGGTTCCATGGAAAAACGTCCTGGCCACGGGTTATATCGTAGATGAGGCAGGAGAGCCGATGCACAAGACCAAAGGCAACTATATTCCCTTCGATGAAGCGGCAGAAAAAATGGGGGTTGATGTAATGCGTTGGGTAAATATTTCAAATAATCCTTTTGAAAATACTAAATTTGGTTTCCAATTGGGTGATCAGGTTCGGCGCAGGTTTCATCTAATACTCTGGAATGTTTACAATTTTTTCATCACTTATGCCAATTTGGACAAATTTAACCCTGCACAACAGTCAAAAAGAGATGTCACATCGGCACTAGACAACTGGATTCTCATCCGTATAAACCAGACAGTCAATCTGGTCACATCCTCGCTCGACAAATACGATGCTTATACCGCCTGCCGCACATTGGAAGAATTTACCAGCGACGTGTCTTTGTGGTTTGTCCGGCGTTCGCGTGACCGGGTAGGGCCGGGAGCTCCGGACGGTTCGGACAAATCCGTTTGTTTTATCACTCTGCATCACATTCTTACCACTCTTTCGGTTCTGCTGGCGCCGTTTACCCCCTTCATATCCGAAGAGATCTACAGAAATCTCACCGGAAGGGAATCTGTTCACCTCGCTGACTGGCCAAAAAGCCATCGTCTGTTACCGGATGATATTCAGCTGCTGGAAGACATGAAACTGATCAGAAAAATTGTTGAAACCGGTTTATCTGCCCGCAAAGAGGCGGGGATCCGCGTACGCCAGCCTTTGCGGTTATTGACCGTCAAATCACCCCGGCCTGTAACCGATCCTCAATTAATCCAGCTTCTTTTGGAAGAATTGAACATCAAAACCATCACCTGGAAAAAATCCGGCAAATTGAAGGTTAACTTAGACTTAAACTTAAACTCAGAGCTGTTGGAAGAAGGACGTGTCCGCGAACTGATCCGCCGGGTTCAGCAGGAAAGAAAAGTTTTAGGGGCCAGGCTGGATCAGCATATACGTCTTACGGCTCCGCTGCCTCAGTCACCGTCACTCCAGGCTCTGGTTCAGAAACAGACCTTATCTCAAAGCGTCAGCCACGGTGAGGAAATTAAAATAGAACTCATTTAAATGCCCAAATTTTATCTGGACTACAGACTGATCATTCCTGTGCTGTGTCTATCCTCTTTGGGGCTTCTGGTATTACGAAGTATTGCACCGGATTTGATTGTGGCCCAACTTTCTTTCTACGCGGCATTTGTAGTTGTATTTTTGCTTTTTTCTGCACTGGATTACAGGATATTTTCTTCTTTATCCTGGCCGGTATACCTAATTTCCATAATTTTCCTTATCACCACTTTATTTTTCGGGATCTCCACCCGCGGAGCTGTCCGTTGGCTGCAAATCGGCAATTTTACTCTTCAGCCATCCGAAATCATCAAGCCGTTTCTGCTGATGACTTTTGCCTCATTGGCCGCATCAAAAAATCCGCGACGTTTGTGGTGGATGCTGGCTGCAGGATTTGTCCCCTTGTTAATAATATTTATTCAACCGGATTTGGGAACCTGCTTGGTGCTGCTGGTAGGATTTTTGACTTCTCTGACAGTGGTCATCCCTCCCCGGAAAATGTTTGTCGCACTATTGGCTGGATTAATATTAATCATGCCGGTATATGGTTTTATCCTCAGGGACTATCAGCGCCAGCGGTTAATAACTTATGTAAACCCCTATTCCGATCCCCTGGGTAACGGTTATCACATTATCCAGTCTTTAATCGCCGTCGGTTCCGGTGGTTTGTTCGGCAGAGGGTTGGGTCGGGGTACCCAGTCTCAACTTCGGTTTCTCCCGGAACACCATACGGATTTTATCTTTGCTTCAGTAGCCGAAGAACTGGGGTTTGCCGGTTCCGTGGTGATAATCAGCCTGTTTCTGGCCCTCCTGTGGCGGATTTACCGGATTTCACAGACCACGGTAGACAACATCGCTACTGTATTCTGTCTCAGTATCGCCTCCATGCTCACATTTCAAATCTTCATTAATATCGGTATGAACATCGGCCTGGTACCCGTTACTGGGATAACGTTGCCGTTTGTATCTTCAGGCGGATCTTCCCTTATCTCCCTGGCCATTATGATGGGTATGGTAAACTCGGTGTCCAATCGGTATAATTAGCGCGACATGCAGGCCATTATTAAGATTGGTTCATCACAGTTTCTAGTCACTCCCGGACAGGAAATTCTTGTCTCGCTCTTACCCGATAAACCGGAATCGTCTCTAACGATCAAAGAAATTTTGGTCATAATTTCTGATCATCAAACCCGGGTTGGTAATCCCTATCTGGCTGATGTAAAAGTCTTAGCCTCTGTAATCAAACATGAACCGGGTCAAAAAATCCGTATTTCTACATACAAAGCCAAAAGCAGGTATCGTAAAACCCGGGGTTTTCGTCCCCGGTATACCCGGTTGCGCATAGACGATATCAAGGAAGCCAAGTCCGTGAAACGCGCTTGACATTCGTGAAAAATAATTATATAAAGTCTCAGATTTTATGGCACACACTAAAGCCGGAGGTTCAACCAGACAGAAGGGTAATCGCCGTGGTAAACATTTGGGTGTAAAAAAGTTTACCGGTCAAAAAGTTTTACCCGGAAACATCCTTGTTCGTCAAAGAGGAAGCAGGTTCCACCCTGGAGTGGGGGTAATGATGGGTCGGGATTTTACTTTATTTGCCGTTAAGGAAGGTTTGGTCAAATTTATTCGCCGTCAGGGTAGGCAATTCGTATCCGTCAATTCATGAATCAACAAGTAATAGACATCGACATCGATTCTCTGCAGGCAAATCCTCTTCAACCTCGCGGTATCATCACCTCCGAGTCCCTGGTGGATCTGGTAGACTCCGTCCGCGAGCACGGTATCCTTGAGCCTTTGGTAATTGCCAAAACACCGGCCGGATACCAGATTATTGCGGGTGAACGACGTTGGCGGGCGGCCAGGTTGGCCGGATTAAAGGTTGTACCTGCCATTATCAAGGAAACTACTCCCCAGGGTATGTTGGAGATGGCTTTGGTGGAAAATGTTCAGAGATCGGATTTAAATGCCATTGACCGGGCTAAAGCGTTCGAGCGGCTGATGAGTGAGTTTGGTTTGGGAAATAGTGAAATATCACAAAGAATAGGCAAAAGTCCAGCCTATGTCAGCAACTCCCTTAGACTGCTGACGTTGCCTGATGCCCTCAAGGATGGATTATTAACCGGACTGATCGCTGAAGGTCATGCCCGGGCATTGGCGGCCATAGAAGAACCAAAGATGATAGTAGAAGCCTACAAGCTGATTCTCAAGGAATCGGGTTCTGTCCGTCGGGCGGAAGAGTTGGCCCGGAAAATGCGGTCTCAGGCAGGATACAAACCCAAAACCGTCGGTTTCCGGCCGGCACATGAAGTCAGTGAAGAAATTGATGATATGCGCCAGCGCCTGGAAGACAGTTTGGGTGGTCAACCGGAAACCATGGTAAGACTTTCCCGATCCCGGGCAGAAACCAGGGTGACATTGATACTCAAGGGTAATCAGGAGCAGACAGAAGACAGGCTCCAAAAAATAGTCCGGGGGATTACGGTAGGCTGATATACACCTGGTGGGGAACCAACCCAATTCTGTTTACCGGCCAATATCTCACCCAGGCTTTTCCCACTATCGCTTTCCTGGCTATCGGTCCCCATTCCCGCGAATCCGAGCTGTAGCTGCGGTTATCACCGAATACTATGTAATATCCATCGGGGATCTTGTAAGGTACTCCTTCTCTTAAAAACGCTTTTTCTGATGTCACAAAATTACTTGGTATATACTCCTCTTCCAACGCTTTATCGTTTAAATAGACTTTGTTTTCTCTGATCAATACAGTCTCTCCCGGTAAACCCACAATGCGTTTGATAAAGTCGCTGTCATACGGAGGCGGAGCATGAAAGACCACCACGTCGCCTCTTTGCGGATCGGAACGGCGGTATGTCACCTTATCGGTTAGAATGTACTCTTTATCATAAAAATTTGGATACATCGACCTTCCGTCAACCTTATGCGGCTGAAACAGGAATAAGTAAACCATCATAAAGATGGCAAATGCCAGCACCACCGGTTCCAACGCATCAAGTATTAAAATTTTGCCCCATCGGTTTTTTGTGAACGACACAACCGGATTATTGTGCCACTTATGATAAAATTTGTCGAGCCGGAAATCGGGCACTTAGCTCAGCTGGTTAGAGCGCACGATTCACATTCGTGAAGTCGGGGGTTCAAATCCCTCAGTGCCCACCGAGTGTGGCCAAATATTTAATCCTCGGGACCATCATCATAACGGGTATCTGGATCTACTCCCAATCTTCTTTGCAGATCAGTTATCATTTTGCGGATACAATCACCCCTTTACCGGCTATCACTATCTCAACTTCCTCTCCCGAGCCGAACACCAAAATATTAATTCCCGACGTCCCTTTCACCTCCCAGGCTCCTTTCGGAAATTGGAGTGATGACCGTCAGCAGGATGGTTGCGAAGAAGCATCGTCTCTTATGGCTGTCTCCTGGGCTAGAGGTACATCATTTACTCCAAATGAAGCCCTCAACACTATTTTGAATGCTTCAAAATACGAGCTGGAGAATTACAGTGAATACCGCGATATTTCAGGTCGTGACACCGTCGAACGAATCATCAAAGGTTACTTCGGTTATACAGATGTTCAATTTCGTGGGGATATTACACCCGCAGACATAGTTAAAGAATTGCATAACGGAAATTTGGTGATTACCCCTATGAACGGTCAACTTTTGAACAACCCCAACTTTACCGGTGCCGGACCAGAAAGACACATGTTGGTAGTTCGTGGCTATGACCCTCAAAAAAGGGAATTTATTACCAACGATCCGGGTACCCGGAAAGGAGAGCTTTACCGTTACCCTGAATCAGTTCTTTTTTCAGCAATCCGGGATTATCATACCGGATATCATGTACCCATCAAGGATATCAAAAAGAATATGATAGTCGTCAGTCCCATTCCCCGTTAATTATTTGCCGCCATTTTTGAATGGCATGCTCTTCCAGTCCTCGCCTTTGTCCCGAATTTACTTGTTTTTCCAGCAGAACAAAACTGGTGACGCTGACGATATTTATTATCGCCAACACCCCGACTACTACTGCTGCTGATTTCAAACCGAACCGAATTCTGAAACTCTTCAGCAATAATCCCAGAGACAATATTAATAGGGGAAAATTGGCTGTAAACATTCTGGCACCGTAGGCCGCGTCCTGCCACCCCCCCTGCATTATTACCAACATCAGGTTAATAAGCAGAACTATGGTCATTATTCTTAATCGCGGAAACTTTTTTATCATTGATAGACCGCCCAATGCCAAAATCAGAATCGGGGTTCGGACTAACCCGTTAGTAGGATGAAACATCACCCCTAAAATACCGTTATATTTATGTCCGAAGGCCAAATAAGTCTCAGGCCACGGTTTGCCGTATAGCATCACCCATTGCCATACCATCGGCCAGGAAACCAGCATCATCGTTATCAATCCTCGAAAAACTCTTTTTAGCGCCCCTGCCGGATAGCGTAAAATAATCCACAGCAGAGGAATTGCCAGCGTAATATCGCCCAATCGGATGTTTATTGCTAATGCGGCCAGTAGCATCAGCTTATCCCATCCCCATTTTTCATGCGTGTTAAAAAACCACCATTTGTACCAGAAATACGCGGTCACAAAAAATGACAATGCATGGGAATTAATTACATCATAAGTCCCGTAATAGAGGAGGGGAGATGCAACTAGAATTCCCAGGGCAGACAAGAGAGAAATTCTTTTATCACCGGTCAGCCGTCTGCAAAAAACATACATCACCCATAATCCGGCAGTAACATAAGCTATGGTAGCCAGACCTACAGTTAATTGATAAAGATTCGAGTACCCGTTTGGCACACCCCATAATCTGGCCATCAAATCGCCAATTACATACGCCGGCAGCCATAATATTGCCGTTCCGGGCGGGTGCGGATTATCTGTTCTTCCCGTATCGGTAATTCTTGTTTTTAGCGGTACCGGCGCCAAAACATCATTTTTCGAACTATTGTTTTCAGGGGAATAGAGATGGCGAAACTCGTTTGTATAGTCCAGATTCTTATCTATGTACCAGGTATGCAGATTTGCCCAATAATCAATGCCGTCGCCATAAATCGCCTCTCCTGCAAAAAAATAATGCGATAAAAATATCAATGAACAGACAAGAAATAGTCCGCCCCACAATCTAAACGTTTTACCAGACACCCCTGTCTCCCAACTCCTGTTCCACGTCCGCTTTCAATAATCTGAGTTGTTCATTAGCTTTTTCACTTATAGTCTCAGCCTTGTCTATTTTTGATACCAGAACGTCAATGTGTTCAAACAACGCATTGACAATTCCTACTGGTCTATCTCTTTCAGTATTCAACTTGTCCAAAAATTCCCTGATAACTTCCAGAGAGTTTCTCAATGTTCTGTTATCACCAAACAACCCAAATAATCGGTCAATCCGCCCGTAAGCATTATCCATAGGTTTAGCTCCCAATGAAGACAGAGCAAATTCTACCGGATAAACAACCTCCATCACCTGTCCGGAATAAGTCGCGGTTCCCTCATATATTTCCCAAGCTTCATCTTCACCGAGTAATCTGCCGAAATAAACCATATAATCTCCCGTATCGTTTGCCGTCAAGACCACTTTATAGGGACCGTCGGGAGCATTATCAATCATCACTAATCCATCTTCAGGATCATATGTCTGATTATTTGGCCCGACAATTTTCCAGTTAACCGGCGAAGCCACCGTTGCCATAATGGTTTGGTTCCACGCGGGGGGATGGGAGTCAACTCCATTGCTATAAATTCCCAACAGATTCAGAATTTTCTCATTAGAACTGCTTAAGGAAACAAGCTCATTATGGGTAGTATCGTTCAAAGTACTGATATGGGCGACATTTGTAAGGGTTGCACTTTCCAACAAAACTGTCCCGTCTCCGGAACCATTTTCAGTTTTTACCGGCTTACCGTCCTCCCAACGATTTAAAATCATATCATCCAGACCTCTATTAATCACCCGATAATATCTGTCAGTATCAATTTTATCTCCGGCATA
>LCNZ01000008.1 GCA_001002325.1 Candidatus Amesbacteria bacterium GW2011_GWB1_47_19 | reverse complement strand
GGATTTTCGCAAGCTGAATGACATGTTGATTACACCAGTCGGAAAAAGTCTTCCGGAAATTACACCGGACGCTTTAAATATTCAAACCAGCCTCTTTTAACCAATGAAATTTACATCGGGTACATCTCAACCCCAGTTACTAAAGATTGTGTCGTTGGGCGGGTTTGGAAAAGTTACCACCAACATGTTTGTTTACGAATACGGACCGGATATTCTTCTCGTGGATTGTGGTATGGGCTTTCCGACCCAAGACATGCTGGGAGTAGACATCCTGGTACCCGATGTCTCTTATCTGAAAAATAAAATTGACAAAATCCGGGGATTGGTAATTACCCATGGTCACGAAGATCATACTGGTGCCCTGCCTTATATCCTTCCCCAATTGGGTCGGACTCCGATATACGGGTCCAAACTTACAGCCCACCTCATCATGGACAAACTGGCCGAATACGAAAACCTTCCCCGCCAGGTAAATATCCTGGATCCCGGGACGGTATTAAATCTCGGCTCTTTCCGGGTAGAATCAGTCCGCGTTTCCCATTCCATACCGGATGCCACCAACCTCATTATTGGTACTCCGGTGGGAACCGTCTATCATGGCAGTGATTTCAAGTTCGATTTCACTCCCGTGGACGGTGTCCAACCGGACATTCGCCGCATCGCCCGTGCGGGCACCGAAGGCGTTACATTACTTGTATCGGACTGCTTAGGTAGCGAACGCCGGGGACACACCCCTTCGGAAAAAACTCTGGAGGAAACACTGGAAAAAGAAATGTCTTCCTGTTCAGGAAAATTTATCGTTACCACCATGAGTAGTAATATCAGCCGCTGGTATCAGGCGGCTCAGGCCGCTATCCGCCATGGCCGCCGCATCGCAGTTTCCGGACGTTCCATAGAAAGAAATCTTGATGTTGCCTCCCGTCTGGGATATTTCCGGATACCCAAAAATGCCTTTGCGGATCTCAAGGATGTAAAAAAGCTGCCTCCGAAAAATGTCTGTGTCCTGATCGCCGGCTCACAAGCCCAAGCCGGTTCGGCACTGGAACGTCTGGCTACGCGGGATCACAAAGACCTGGTGATTACTCCGGGTGATAAAGTGGTTTTTTCTTCAGATTACATTCCCGGAAATGAAAGCGCCGTCCAGTCTTTAATCGATTCCCTGGCCCGGCTGGGAGCTACGGTGGTCTATTCAGGATTGACAGATAACCTGCACGTTTCCGGACACGGCAGTCAGCAGGATTTATTGCTGATGATGGCTCTTACCCGCCCGGGTTTTCTGCTCCCCATCGGGGGTACATACCGCCATATGGTCCAGTATTCTCATCTGGCGCAACAAATGGGGTATACCCCGGAATCCATACTGCTTCCTTCAATTAATCAAAGTATAGAGATAACTCCCCAGAATGTCCGTCTGGGACCAACAGTCGAAGTAAAAAACATCATGGTCGACGGCTTGGGTATTGGCGATGTGGGTCATGTCGTACTTCGGGACCGTCGGGTTCTGGCAGAGGAAGGCGTCGTAGTCGTCGTCTTGGAAACAGACCAAAACGACCTTTCCCGCTTGATAAATCTTGAACTAGTCAGCCGTGGTTTTGTATTCGATAAGCAAAATGCCTCCCTTCTGAATCAGGCTTCGGACAAAATCCGACAGGCGGTCGCAGCTAAAACAGGCAAAATCGAGTCGGACCGCCACCTTCGCCAACTTGTCACAGACGTTTTGGAGAGATTCTTTTTTGACCGCACCCATCGCCGGCCGATGATTCTGCCGGTGGTGGTCGAAGTCTAGTCCGACAGGATATAATGATTTGACATGGCACGCAGACACTCTTTTTTGGGGCGGAAAAACTTTCGCGTCAAACTGAAAAAATCTACAGTGTATTCCATCACGGCCGTACTACTATTTTCGGTTGCCGGTCTGATATGGGTTTCCTTTCTCAAACAAGGCATCATTCTTACCCGACTTAACAGCTTTCTGATTACCCATCTGGGACTGCCGGCCGTTTTTCTTCTTCCCTTCCCGCTTCTCACAGGAGGATTAATGATCACCAAAATAAAAGCCGCCCTCAGTCAGCCTCACGTCTTTATCGGTAGTCTGATCCTCATCACTGCTATTGCCGGACTTTCACCCGGAAGTCTTGCCGGTCGGGAAATGCTGGCCAATATCAGTCTCTTCCTCTCCGTTCCCGGAGCTTACCTTTTTTTACTTACCGGTTTGGGTATTGGGTTGATCATCATGCTCAATATTCCCTTTGAGGACCTGCTCAATTACCTGGTCAAATTCTTTGCTGCGGTTTCGTCACGCATTGGCAGCCGGAACCCAGTTCCTTCAATGGTCAAAATCGGAGGCATGGCGGATACTTCATCCCCGCCAAAAAACTTTTCTCCCTTAAAAACTACGGGACTCGTAGGTAGATCCGATACTTCCAAGTCCCCACCGGCTTTTGCTTCGCCTCCGGCTCCGCCCGCTTCGGCCGCCACTGCCCCTTGGCACTATCCGCCGTTATCATTATTGTCGGAAAACATCTCCGGTAAAGCCGATCGCGGAAACGTCAACACTAATGCCGCTACCATCGAAAAAACATTGGAGGCTTTCGGTATTACTGCCAAAGTGGTCGAAGTCAACCTGGGTCCGGCGGTTACCCAATATGCACTTGAGGTCGCCATTGGAACCAAGCTCTCAAAAATAAGCGCCTTGGGTAGCGACTTGGCCTTGGCTCTGGCTGCTCCTACCGGCCAAATCCGCATCGAAGCACCCATACCCGGTCGCGCCATGGTAGGTATAGAACTTCCAAACCGGTCGCCGGAATTTGTCAGTCTTCGAAAAATTCTAGAATCCGATACCATGAAAAATCATAAGAGTAAACTGGCGGTTGCCATGGGATTGGATGTTTCCGGATCACCGGTAGTTTCGGATATCGGCCGCATGCCTCACATTCTCATCGCTGGTGCCACCGGTTCGGGTAAGTCTGTCTGTATCAATGCTTTTATTGCCTCACTTCTCTTCCGGGCCAGTCCGCAGGAATTAAAACTCATCATGGTCGATCCCAAGCGTGTTGAACTTACGGGTTACAACGGCATTCCCCACCTCCTGTCGCCGGTGATTGTAGAACCCCGTCAGGTTCTCTCGGCGCTTAACTGGGCGATGATGGAAATGGATAACCGTTACAAAAAATTCGCCGAGGTCGGAGTCAGAAACCTTGAAGCCTACAACGAACTGGCCGGTTTTCAGTCAGAACCGTATATTATTATCTTTGTCGACGAATTAGCGGATATCATGTTATTTGCCCCCGTCGAAGTTGAGGACGCCATTACCCGTATCGCCCAAATGGCCCGGGCTACCGGCATCCATCTGGTTATTTCCACCCAGCGTCCTTCCGTAGATATTATTACCGGTCTTATAAAAGCCAATATTCCCGCCCGTATCGCCTTTGCCGTATCATCGATGATAGATTCCCGGGTTATCATTGACGGACCGGGAGCGGAAAAACTGCTCGGACGCGGGGATATGTTATATATACCTCCCGACCAGGCCAAGCCTTCGCGTATCCAGGGAGCTTTCGTCTCAGACCGGGAAATCCGCCAGTTAATAGATTTTCTGAAAAAACAGGGGATTGCCCCGCACTACACCCAGGAAGTAACCACCACCCCCGTAACTTCCCGCCGGCTAGGCAAAGGTTCAGTCCCCGGTCCTTCCGAAGGAACAGAACGGGATACTTTGTTTGAGGCGGCATTCGAACTTATTATCCGGCACGACAATGCTTCCGCCTCTTTCCTCCAACGCAAATTATCCATAGGTTACGCTCGGGCAGCCAGAATCCTGGACGAGTTGCAGCAGGCCGGGGTTGTCGGTCCGGCTGATGGATCAAAACCCCGGGAAATTCTCCTGCGTCAGCTTCCTGCTGAAAACTCTGTTTCATGAAAACCGCCGGACAGATTTTACAAACTGCCAGAGAAGCAGCCAGATTGGATATCGAAGATGTCACCCGGATAACCAAGATCCGGTCACAATTTCTCCGTTCCCTGGAAGCGGATGATTACGGACGTCTCCCGAACGCTACAGTCACCCGGGGTTTCGTCCGCAACTATGCCGAATTTTTAAATCTCAACCCTCTGCACCTTTTGGCTGTATTTCGCCGGGATTTTGTGGAAAATCGCCAGGGCCAGATTGTTCCCCGGGGAATGGTGGAACCGGTAAACAAAATTAGTTTTTGGACTCCCCGGACTACAGTTATTGCTGTGGTCTCCCTGATTTTCACCGTCTTTACCGCCTACCTTCTGTATCAGTATCAATTGCTTACAGGTCCGCCTGTATTGGAAGTCACTGCTCCCGCCGTTTCTACGACTGTTGCAGAAAATACAGTCGAAATCACGGGCAAAACAGATCCCGAAGCCACCCTCTCCGTCAATGGAGAATTGGTCGCTCTCGACAAAGGAGGAGAGTTTTTCCTCAGGGTATCCCTCATCCCCGGGCCCAACATGATTACTATTACAGCCACCGCCAAATCCGGCAAAAAAACTGTTGTGACCCGGGACGTCAATAGGGTTGACAACCTTTAACTTAAAACGTAACGTAGAACCAAATTATGACTACATTTGTCCAGCTGTTACTGGCTGTCGTCATCACCACTCTGACTTTCCTGATGGCTTTTGCCGCCATTCAGGTTTTTCACATCCTGCACGAGTTCCGTCTGGCTTTGCAGAAGCTTAACCGCATACTGGGGCACACCCAATCTCTTTCGGAAACTGCCGCCCGCCCTGTTGCCGCTGTCAATGAGTTTTATACCGAAGTCAAAGACCTGGTAAATCAAACCCAGGACCAGATAATCGCTCACACACCCGACCGGGTTATCGCTCCCAAACACCAGCATCGTTCTTCCCGTCTCCGCCCCCATCTCTTCCGTCGCGCCGGTATCCCCATCCGCCCCTCATAATAACCATATCCTCACCTCGAATGTGACATCACAATAGTATCTAATATCGCTTGTGTATCTATATCTAATAAACCATTATACGTAACATAAACATAATATTCATTATCCCAACTATCATCTAAACAATACCACCCCTGATCCCCGTTTTTGATAACATTATTTCCAATTGTAATTTTGTCGCATTCATTAAGCACTCTCTGGTAATATAAGTGGTTACTAAGTCCCAGTACCCCCCGGGCAATTTTCCGGTCAGGCAACCAAATAAACAGATCTGCCCTGGTTGCAGTAATCGGGCTACCCATTTCAGGTTCTCCATCCCGGAATATTAACAATTTGTCTCCTTTTTCATTCGCCACCATTACATCCATGAACCAGAAAGTAGATTCCGGATAGTCAGGCCACAAGCGAACACTTTTTGAATTACTGACAACCTTCCAATTAGGAGGATGAAGAAACTTCAAATTCGATTGTTTTTCATAGTAAGTTTTCCATGAACTTGTATCCGCGCTGTTTCCTTGGAAGACTAAACCGCACCGATTGTCAACACAAGCTGGTGTACCAAAAGAAAAGCATCTATTGCAAGCGATATTCTCCTCTGTAACACCTGTGGTTTGGTCAAAAGCAGAAAATCCATATTTCCCCACGTATTCTTTATTCACTGCTTCGGTACAAGCACAGGGCTTGCTTTTATCAATTACTTCTTGGCAATCAGCATCTTGGTTGCAGGTGAATATTGCATCTGGCTTTCCGGTTGGTTGTGAAGCTTGAGTCGGATAGACGACCAGCCCATTCTTTGTTTGTTTATACCTTTCTACGGCTATTCCTAGTAGAAATAGAACTCCTCCGAAAATAAACAGGATTCCCAGTTTCACCCAGTCCTTCATCCCAGTATTCTTAACTTCAACCACTTAATATATTCTACATGAATATGCTCTGGCAACCAATGCTAAAATTAGCCCATGATTACCGCCGATCAATTACGCCAGAAATATTTAGATTTTTTTGTTGCCCGGGGACACAAAATCATCCCCTCCGCCCCTCTCGTTCCCGAAAACGACCCCTCCGTCCTGTATACCACTGCCGGTATGCATCCTCTCGTGCCGTATCTTTTAGGCCAGCCTCATCCCCTGGGAAAGCGTTTAGTGGATATTCAGAAATGTATGCGAACGGATGATATCGACGAAGTGGGTGATACTTTCCACCATACTTTTTTCGAAATGCTCGGAAATTGGTCGCTAGGGGATTATTTTAAAAAGGAGTCCATAACCTGGTCCTACGAGTTTCTCACCCGGGAATTAAAACTTGACTCCGGCAGGCTATATATAAGTTGTTTTGCCGGTGACGAGGATGCCCCCAAAGACGAAGAATCCGCTGCTGTTTGGCAATCATTGGGAATCCCTGCCGATCGGATTTTTTTCTATGGTAAAAAAGATAATTGGTGGGGTCCGGCAGGCCTGACCGGCCCTTGTGGTCCTGATTCAGAAATGTTTTATGACATTACTCAAACTCCTTGTGGACCCGACTGCTTTCCCGGTGATAACTGCAGTCGGTTTAGCGAGATATGGAATAACGTATTTATGGAATACAACAAAACCGGTCCAGGTAAATTTGAAAAGCTGCCGTTTCCCAACGTTGACACCGGTATGGGGGTTGAAAGGACTTTGGCCGTAATCAACGGTTATGCCGATGATTATCTGACCCATTTATGGCAGCCGGCCATTTCCTTGCTGGAAAAACTAACCGGTAACTCCTACTCTACCCGTTTTCGTGATTTTCGGATAATTGCGGACCATCTCCGCGCTGCAGTTTTTATTATTTCTGACGGAGTCCAGCCGTCAAACAAGGAACGGGGATATATTCTGCGCCGTCTCATACGCCGCGTAGCCGTCAAACTCAAATCCTTAACTCCTGACATCACTACGACTGCGTCCCGACTCAGCCTCCTTTATGTTGATCAAATGTCACCCGTTTATCCCGAATTGGCCGTTAATTCCGCTCTTACCCAACAAACATTAGCGGATGAAATATCGCGATTTTTAAAAACATTGGATAAGGGATTAAGGGAGTTTGAAAAGATCGAAAAAATAGACGGAAAAACCGCTTTTGATTTGTTTCAAACTTACGGGTTTCCTTTAGAGATTACCGCCGAGTTAGCATCCGCCAAAGGATATAACATTGACACTCGGGAATTTACCTCTGAATTCAAAAAACACCAGGAAATGTCGCATACGGCTTCAGCCGGGATGTTCAAAGGCGGACTTCAGGATCAGTCGGGCACTGTAGTTAAATATCATACTGCTACTCATTTGCTACATCAGGCCCTGCGGGATGTTTTGGGAGATCATGTACATCAAAAAGGGAGCAACATTACCTCGGCCAGGCTGCGATTTGACTTTTCCCATTCAGCCAGAATAACCCCGGAGGAATTAATCCGGATTGAAGAAAAAGTCAATCAAAAAATCTCCGTCGATCTGCCGGTCACTCGTACCGAAATGCCCAAAGATCAGGCTTTAGCCCAGGGCGCTCTGGCTTTTTTCCCGGAAAAATATCCGGAAACAACTTCTGTATATCAGATAGGAGATTATTCATTAGAATTGTGCGGTGGACCGCATGTCAGCTCGACTGGACAGATCGGCCGTATTAAGATAGTCAAGGAGGAGTCCGCCGGCTCCGGTATTCGCCGCATCTATGCTCAATTGGAAAAGTAATATTCTTTTTTTGAATTTTGACTTTTAAATTTTGAGTTTTTATCTATGTTGCTGCCTTTTTTTAAAAAAAATTCCTCCGCTCCGGCCCGCGAATATTTTTTCGTCCTGCAGATAGATGCCCTCACCGTCAAAAGTGCCGTCTGGACAGTTGCCAACGGAAAGCCCCAGGTTCTGGCGGTCAGTAATCGTTATGACTGGGACGGTCAGCAGGATCATAGCCTGATTCAGGCCTGTGACCGGTCTCTGACAGACTCGTCACAACATCTCGATCCGTCGGGATCGGTTCAGCCCCAAAAAGTAATTTTCGGACTGCCGCCGGATTGGGTCGGTGAAGAAAAAGTCTCTCCGCTCCGTCTCAAGCTGCTCAGGACTTTAACGGAAAAATTATCCCTCACCGCAGTCGGATACGTAGTCACCCCCCAAGCCCTGTCCCGATATATCCAGAGCACCGAAGGTGTACCGATTACTGCCATTCTCCTCGGAGTTTGGCCCCGGATGTTGGAAGTCACCCTGGTACGTCTAGGAAAAATAGACCATACCGTTTTTGTGACTCGCAGTTCTCAGATAATTGCCGATGTCATTGAGGGTTTATCCCGGTTCAGTCATGTGGATATGCTTCCCTCCCGAATATTTCTTTACGATTCCGGTCTGGATCTGGAGGAAGTCAGGCAGACTCTTCTGTCTCATCCCTGGCAGGCTCCGCAGACGCGTCTGCCATTTCTCCACTTTCCCAAGATAGACGTATTGCCTCAGGACTTCACTGTCAAAGCCATCGCCCTGGCCAGTGGGGAGGAGGTAGCCGAGGCTATGGGACTAATTCCTTCAACCGTCTCACCAGTCCGGCCTGCCCCGGTAACTCCCCGGGACTTGGGTTTTTCTTTAAACGAGGATGTCGTAGCCGATCCGGTCCCCGCTCCTTCGGAAGAGACCTTCCGCCCTGATCACCAGGTTCCTCCTGCCCGTGGTCCGTCCGGTCATCGCCGGCTGTCATTACCGCGTATCCGCTTGCCCCGGCTCCCCGCATCTCCCCTCCTGTTTTTGATAGCGTTAATATTGGTTGCAGTCGGTCTTTTTACATCCTATTGGTATCTGCCGAAAGCCACCGTCAGTCTGTCGGTTGCCCCCCGGACGCTGGAACATCAGTTTATTCTAACTGCATCCGCTTCCACAACCGTGGTCGACGTCGGAAAAGCACTACTTCCCGCTCGTACCATAGAAGCCACTGTATCCGATGATAAATCCAATCCCGCTACCGGGACTAAACTCATCGGCGATAAAGCCACGGGTTCGGTAACTGTCATCAATGGTACTTCAGTCCCGCGCACTTTTCCTTCAGGTACCGTCATATCTTCACCTTCGGGTCTCAAGTTTGTGTTGGACGCCGATGTTGCCATAGCCTCCGCTTCCGGCACCGCTGACCCCAATTCCTACCAGCCGGGTAAATCCGCCGTTAAAGTTACTGCCTCACAAATCGGTAGCGATAGCAATATCTCAGCTGGCACTCAGTTTAAAATCGGCACTTTCGCGGCTCTGGATTTCGTAGCCAAAAACGACGCTGCCTTTTCCGGGGGATCCAGCCAACAGGTCAAAGCCGTGGCCAAGGATGATCTGGCAGGTTTACGCACCGAACTTTCCTCCTCTCTTAAAGACCAGGCCAAGGATGATCTGGCAGGTCAGATTACCGACGCGCAGATTCTTATCCCCGAATCTGTCGAACTTCAGACGGTTTCCGAAGAAGCCAGTCATAAAGTTGACGAAGTAGCTGACGAACTGACACTTCGTCTGACTGTCAAAGCAAAAGGTCTGGTTCTGGCCAAACAAGACCTGGACGAGCTCATTTCGGGTCAAGTCGAGCCGCTTATCCCAGAAGGATTTAATTCCACTGGAGACGTCCGCCACAGCTTTCAGGTCAAAGAAACCACCAAAGATTCTGCCAGTTTTGATGTTTCCGTTAGGGCAGATCTTCTACCCGATTTCGATTCAACCCGGGTAGCCCGGGACCTGGCTGGCAAATTTCCGGCCCAGGCCCGGGACTATTTACAGAGCCTGCAGTCTGTCTCCTCGGTAGATTTTAAATTTTTCCCGCATTTCCCTTCCCGGATATTAACTTTGCCTCACATTCCTGACCGCATTAATATTGTCGTCCAGCCTGTTCCGTGATAGCCAAGCGTCAAACCCGTCTCCTTTCTGTTGTCTTGATTTTTACCGGTCTGATTTTCCTGGCCGTAGTCCTGGTCCCTGTTACCACCTCTTACCTGCGTTTTCTTCTCTATCCCCAGCCTCAGTTGATGGACCCTTCCGCCACCTCCGGTCGTCCGGCCACATTTGTGGTGAACGCTTTCGGTTTGGCCTCAGTTGATTACACTCTGGCCTCCAACTGGTTCTCCTCGGTTCCCGTTTCAGTTCCCACCCCGCCTCCGACCAAAGTAACCTACTTTACTCTATCTGCCCCTGCACTGGACCTGGTAGATATTCCGGTGGAAATAAATGGTTCTGACCTGAAAAAAAATGCCATCCATTTCCCCGGCACCTCCCTCCCCGGCAATTTTGGTAATTCCGTTATTTTTGGCCATTCCTCTTTACCCCAAATGTATCGCCCGGGTTATCCCCTGACTATTTTTAATTTATTGCCAAAAATTAAAACTGGTGACGACGTAATTATCAGATATGACGGCATTACTTACCGCTACCTGGTCAGGAAAACCCAGGAAGTCCGCCCCCAGCAAATAGAAGTTTTAAGCCAGCATTTCGATAAATACCAGCTTACACTTGTTACCTGTGTTCCCCTGGGCACCTACTGGCGCCGCTTCGTCGCCATCGCCGAATTGGCCAACTAACTGTTTGAGCAAAACATAAAGCTTATAATCAAAATACATGAAACTAATCCAAAAACAGGTTGACAATTGGGTTGGCCAGAATAATGGTTACTTCAAACCTCTGGAAATTCTTGCCAGATTGGTTGAGGAAACGGGAGAATTAGCCCGGGAATTAAATCACCGTTTCGGCCCGAAAAAGAAAAAACCCTCGGAAGAAACCAAAGAAATTTCAGAAGAATTAGGGGATATTATCTTTACTATTGTTTGTCTGGCAAATTCCCTGAGGATAGATTTGGATAAGAGTTTTAGAAATACCATAGACAAATATTCATCCAGAGACGCTCACCGTTTTACCAAAAAATGAACTATCTCGGTATTGATTATGGCTTGAAGCAAACCGGTTTGGCTTTGGCCACCGGTCCCCTGGCCGAGCCTTTGGCTTCAGTGGACACCGGCAAGGCATTTGAATTTATCTCCCGTTTAGTGGAAAAACATTCCGTCAAAGCCATAATTATCGGCATACCCGACGGTCCGGTTCGCAGCCGGGTTCAAAAATTTGTTGACGGGCTTCAAAGTCTGGGCTGTCAAATTATTGTGGTCGAAGAAACTCTTTCTTCCCATGATGCCAGACAGTCTTTGTCTCACACCTCTCTGACCAGGCGCCAATCCCGAGAGCATGCCGTTGCAGCAGCTATCATTCTCCAAAGCTGGCTTGACTCACAGCAGGTGTCGGGGCACACTTAAGTCATGGCTCATTCTATCGAAGCCAAACTCCAGAAAAGCCGCAGTTTCACTGAGCGCCTGGCCGACGACGTAAACCGCGCCTCCGGCAGTTTCTTCTTTTTCATTCTGAATATCCTCCTGTTTGCCGCCTGGATTCTGATCAATAGCGGGAGGCTCCCCGGACTCCCGGTGATTGACCCTTATCCGTTCACCTTTCTCACCATGATGGTTTCCTTGGAAGCTATTGTTCTCTCGATTTTTGTTCTCATCAGCCAAAATCGCCAGTCAACAATCGATACCCTTCGGGAAGAAATTCACCTTCAGATCAACGAAGTAGCGGAACGGGAAATTACTAAATGCCTCAAGCTGTTATCGGAAATCCATGCAGCCCATTTCCCCAAAACCCCGCCAGACCCGGAACTGGAACGGATGCTCAGCCCCGTCAATCCCCAAAAAATCCAGACCAGTATTCAAAAGGAACTGGAACCCACACCCTTGGTAATTAGTGAATTAGTCGAAAAAATAGAGGAAAAATTATTCTTCAATCGCCCCAAAAAATAACTTGACTGCCGTTTGGGGGCATAGTAAAGTCAAACCAATATGTTTAAGAATGTTATCGCCCCGGTTCAGGCTTGGTTATTATCTCAGGGTCGGTGCGTCGGTTGTGGTAGCGATTTGTCTGCAGGTAAAAAGGAATCCCACCCCAACGGTGAAAAGATAACCTGCCTCAAGTGCCACCGGATTTTTATCAGGGAAATTGATTCAGGTAAATTCCGTCGCGCCCTCTTTGAAGAAGTGTGAAACTTTTCTGGATTTTAATCATTTCCTTGTTCTTGATTTTTGCCGCCTCCGCTGGTGTCTTTTTTTACTGGCGATACCTGTTGTCTCCTCTTTCGCCGGCCTCAGGCGGTCAGGTCACTTTTGTAGTAAATAAAAATCAATCCGCCGGATCGGTACTTCAGGAGTTGGAGAAATCCGGCCTCATTCGCTCCGCCTTGGCTGCCAAGATTCACCTTCGTCTTCATCATCTCGACAACTCCCTTCGCCCCGGTGGGTTCCTCCTATCCGCCCGGCTCTCCGCCCCGGACATAATCTCTCATCTTATCAGCGGCCCCGGTGATATCTGGGTTACCATTCCCGAAGGCTGGCGCCGTGAACAGATAGCCGGACTATTATCACGGTCTCTCACCGGATCAGGAAGCAGCTTCGACCCTGGAGAATTTATGATGAAGACGGTCGGTCTTGAAGGCCAATTATTCCCGGACACTTATCTTGTTCCCCAGTCTGCTGATGCTACGCAAGTCATTACTCTTATGACCGGCAACTTTTCCCGTAAATCCGACCTTGTCCTGCCGGAAAACTACCCCGATCTGATTATGGCATCTCTCATCGAGAGGGAAGCAAAATCTCCGGCTGATCGGCTGCTCATCTCCGGCATTCTGAAAAAACGTCTGGACGATGGTATGCCCCTCCAGGTCGACGCCAGTATCCAGTACGCTCAGGATCTAACCCGTTGCCTGACCCGTCCTCTGGTTTGTGACTGGTGGCAGCCGGTAACTTCCACTCGGGTACCATCAAGTTACAATACCTATCTCCATTCCGGACTTCCCCCGACCCCCATAGCCAATCCCGGGCTGGCCGCCATCAATGCCTCCCTCCATCCCCAGGACTCACCTTACTGGTATTACCTCACCGGGAATGACGGTGTCACCCGGTATGCCCGGGATCTGTCCGAACACAATTCCAATATTGACAAATATCTTCGCCTCTGATATAAGAAACCAAATCTCAAGCAGGCTGAATTTAACATCAGCCCGCCTTTTTTGCGCCCAGAGGGCTTTTTTCATTTCCCGCCCGAAAAACCCCGATGTCATCAGCTAATCGTCTTTACTGGGGAAAATCGTATTCCAATCTTCCACCTCTGAATTTGAATCAAATCCAGCGGGACTCTTGGCATGAATTTCTGGCAACTGGTATTTCGGTAAGTCTGTCGGAAATAAACCCCATAGATGATTTTACCGGCAAAAACTGGTCGTTGGTATTTCTCGACCACTCTGTGGAAAAGCCCAACCTCACCCCTCAGCAGGCTTTGTATAAAGGTTTGACTTTTTCCTCTCCGTTGCGGGTTCAGGCCAAACTCACCAACAAACAAACAGGGAAGTCCTCTTCACAGGAAGTATTTCTGGGGGATATTCCCCAGATGACCGATCAGGGCAGCTTTATAATAAATGGTGTCGAGCGGGCGGTCATCAATCAGCTTGTCAGATCACCCGGTGTCTATTTCGGAGCCGAACTGGATGCAGCCTCAGGCAGGCTGCTCCATACCGCCGAATTGCGTCCTATCCGCGGTACTTGGCTGGAATTTGAAATTTCACGTTCAGATGTCATTTCTGTCAGGGTGGATCGTCGCCGCAAGTTTGTGGTTACCGCCCTCTTACGGGCAATGGGTTTTTCCCAGGACGAACAACTGCAGGAATTATTCTCCGCCAGCGACTCCGATGAAAGCCATCATTACCTAGAAAGTAGTCTGGCCAAGGATACCACCAAATCCACTCAGGAAGCATTGGTGGAAATCTACAAGAAAATGCGCCCGGGTGAACCAATAGTTCTTGAGAACGCCCAGCGTTTACTCTACGACCTCTTTTTCAACCCCCGGCGTTATGATCTGGGTCGGGTTGGCCGTTACAAATTAAATAAGCGGCTGGAACTTTCTTCCGAAAGCCAGGTTCTGACCCGGGACGACCTGGTATCCACGGTCTCCTATCTTATCCGTTTGCAAAATGGTCAGGGAAAAATCGACGATATAGATCATCTGGCCAACCGTCGTATCCGGCGGGTCGGTGAACTGGTAGGTCAGACCGCATTCCGGGATGGTCTGCTTCGTCTGGAACGCGCAATCAAAGAAAAAATGAGCCTGGTTTCCACAGATGATCTGGTCCATCCGGGTATGCTCGTCAATGCCCGTCCCGTCATCGCCGCCGTCAACGAATTTTTCCGTAGTTCCCAACTTTCCCAGATACTGGAGCAGACCAATCCATTGTCTGAAATTGATCATCTCCGCCGCCTGACCGTTATGGGTCGTGGTGGTATTACCCGGGAAAGAGCTTCTTTCAGCATCCGAGATGTCAATTCCAGTCAATACGGTCGGATTGACCCGGTCCGTTCTCCTGAAGGAGCAAATATCGGTCTGGTAACTTATCTGGCCCTTTATACCCGGGTTAACGATTATGGCTTTTTAGAGGTTCCGTACCGCAAAGTTATAAAGGAAAAATCCGGCGGCAAAGTTAGAACCAAAATCAGTAACGATATCATTTATTTAACGGCCGATGATGAGGAAAATTACCACATCTCCCACAGCGATATCCACTTGGACCGCGACGGATATATTCAAGAAACCTGGCTTCCTATCCGTTACCGCGGATCGTTTTCGGAAGGACCTGTAGAATCGGCTGATTTGATCGATGCTGTTCCCCGTCAGGTGGTCGGTACGTCAGCTTCTCTCATCCCCTTCCTGGCCAACGATGCTGCCAATCGGGCGCTTATGGGTGCCAATATGCAAACACAGGCCGTTCCGCTACTGAAACCCGAGAGTCCGGTAGTGGGTACGGGTATGGAAAAGGAAGTCTCATCCGCTATGGGTTGGTGTGTTTACGCTCGCCATTCAGGTACTGTAACTTACGTGGATTCCCAAAAAATAGTTTTCAAACTTGATAAAAAGCCGGAGAAAGCCGAATCGGCGGAGTATATTTCTCTCAAAGGAGACCTAGAAACATATAATTTGATCAAATTCAAGCGCACTTCCCAGAGCTCCTGCTACAACCAACAGCCCACCGTCTCTCTGGGGCAGAAAGTCACCAAGGGCCAGCTTATTATCGACGGTCCCGCATCCCAGGCTGGTGAACTTGCCCTCGGCCAGAACCTGGTAATTGCCTATACTTCGTTTGAGGGATTAGGTTACGAAGACGCTATCGTCATTTCCGACCGTCTCGTTCGGGAGGATATTTTGACTTCCATCCATGTCGAGGAATATGAAGCCGATGTGGTAGACACCAAACTCGGTCCTGAGGAATTAACCCGGGACATTCCCAACGTTGGTGAAATATATCTTGCCAACCTGGATTCAGAGGGTATAGTCGCCGTCGGCTCCGAAGTCAGTCCCAATGACATTTTGGTAGGAAAAATTGCCCCTAAAGGAGAGACTGAACTCTCGGCGGAGGAAAGACTTCTCCGGGCAATATTCGGCGAAAAAGCTCGTGATGTGCGGGATACCTCACTGCGTATGCCCCACGGAGAACGGGGAATAGTCGTCGACATCCAGATGCTGGACCGTGAAGTCGGGGATGAATTGCCTCCAGGTGTCAATAAACGGGTAATTGTCAAAGTCGCCCAGGTGCGCAAAATCAGTGTCGGCGACAAATTAGCCGGACGGCACGGCAATAAGGGTGTCATCAGCCGCATCATTCCCGTAGCGGATATGCCCCACTTGGCTGATGGAACCCCGGTAGACGTTATGATTTCGCCGATTTCAGTTCTTGCCCGTATGAATTTGGGTCAGCTTCTGGAAGCCCGTCTTGGTTGGGCAATGACCAAACTTGGCCGTAAGGTCGCTGTCCCCGCCTTCGAACAGGTTACCGAGGATCAAATAGCTACTCAGATGGAGGCAGCCGGACTACCCGTCAACGGTAAATCGGTTCTCATCGATGGTCGCACCGGACTGCCGTTTCAGGAACCCACAGTCGTTGGTATCGGATACATTCTCAAACTTCACCATATGGTGGAAGATAAAACCCACGCCAGATCCACAGGTCCCTATTCTCTGGTTACCCAACAGCCTTTGGGTGGCAAAGCCCAAATGGGAGGCCAGCGCTTGGGAGAGATGGAAGTCTGGGCTTTGGAAGCTCATAAGGCAGCCCATACCCTTCAGGAAATGTTAACAATCAAATCAGACGACGTAGTCGGCCGGGCAAAAGCCTTTGAGGCAATTGTTAAAGGACTCGAAATTCCCACAAGCTCCGTTCCAGAATCCTTCAACGTCTTGGTCAAGGAGCTCCAGAGTCTGGGTCTTCAGGTGATACCCATCGGTGTTAAAGTCAAACCCGCTGAGGAATCGGTTGTTTCTGCAGTCACTGATGAAGCGGCAGTATTAGTACCCCAATCCAACCAGTTGTCTGAGTCAGCTCCTGAGGAAAACCTCTAAAATTGGCTACTATAAATATGAGTCAAAAAACCGACAATCATCAGGATACATTTAAAAATATTTACGATTTCACGTCTCTCCAACTCAAACTGGCTTCACCCGAAGTCATCAAAACCTGGTCTCACGGTGAAGTTACTAAGCCCGAAACGATAAATTACCGGACGCTCCGCCCCGAAAAAGATGGCCTCTTTGACGAACGCATATTTGGCCCCGTAAAAGATTGGGAATGCTATTGTGGTAAGTATAAGCGCATCCGTTATAAGGGTATCGTGTGTGATAAATGTGGTGTTGAAGTGACCCATTCCCGCGTCCGTCGCGAGCGCATGGGACATATCACTCTGGCCTCACCTGTTACCCATGTCTGGTATTTCAAAGGTGCACCCTCCCGGTTATCACTACTTCTGGATGTTCCACCCAAAGCCTTGGAGTCAGTGATCTATTTCGCGCAGTATGTCGTCACTTCTGTGGACGAATCTGCCCGGATAAAAACTTTGGAACACTTACATCGTGAAGGAGTGGATAAAAAAGAAGCCGCCAAATCAGACTATTCTGCCCGCAGACAGGAAATCGAGAAAGCTTCCCGCGAACAGGAGAAAGACGTCAGAGACCAGGCCTTAAACGAGGACGCCTCCGCCCTGGCATTGGATCAATTACAGCTAAAGGCCAAACAATCTCTTCAAACACTCATAGATCAGGAAACGTCCGAGATGGAAAAAATTACCAGTCTTTATGACCGGCTTTCGGATATTGCAGAAGGTGTCCGGCCGGCCAGTATCATCACCGAGGACGAGTACACTAAGCTAGTAGAGTACGACGCTTTGAGCTTTGCCACCGTCGGCATGGGAGCCGAGGCAATACTGGATGTCATCAAACATCTGGACCTGGACAATCTCTCCAATTCCCTCCGCCAGGAAGTGGCTGCTACTTCCGGTCAACGTCATATCAAAGCCACCAAACGCTTGCGGGTGGTTGATGGTCTGCGCCGGGCGGGTATTAGTCCGTCCTGGATGGTTTTAAAGATTCTGCCTGTAATTCCACCCGATTTGCGACCCATGGTTCAGCTTTCGGGAGGTAGATTTGCCACTTCAGATCTCAATGACCTTTACCGTCGGGTCATCAACCGCAACAACCGTTTAAAGCATCTTATCGATCTGGGAGCTCCGGAAATCATCCTTAGAAACGAAAAGAGAATGCTTCAGGAGGCTGTCGACGCGCTTATTGATTCCACTCAGCGCTCTACCCGCTCCACTCGTTTGCCCGCATCTGCCCATTCCAAATCGCTTTCCGATATTCTCCGCGGCAAACAAGGCCGTTTCCGCCAAAATCTTTTAGGTAAAAGAGTGGATTATTCCGGCCGTTCAGTCATTGTCGTAGGTCCCGAGCTCAAGATCAATCAGTGTGGGTTGCCAAAGGATATGGCTCTGGAAATGTTCAAACCATTTGTCCTACGCCAGATGATAGTCCAGGGTTTGGCCCCCAACGTTAAGTCAGCGAAAAATCTCCTCGAAACCCGCCCCCCCGAAGTTTTCGATATTCTGGAAGACATTACTCGCTCCCACCCCATTCTTTTAAACCGGGCCCCCACCTTGCACAAGCTCTCTATCCAGGCTTTTTACCCTCTGCTTATTGAGGGTTCGGCTATCCAGATTCACCCCTGTATTTGCGCTGGTTTTAACGCCGATTTTGACGGCGACCAGATGGCGGTCCACGTTCCTCTCAGCCAAGAAGCTATTACCGAAGTCAAACAACTAATGATGCCGGAACAAAACCTCAGAAAACCCGCAGATGGTATGCCTATTTCCATCCCCTCCACCAAGGAAATCGCCCTCGGAAATTACTATCTTACCTCGGTAGATTCCCGGACCCAGGCTTATCCGTCGGTATTTGCGTCTCCCCAGGAAGCGATTTTGGCCCACAGTTCTGGGTTTGTGGCGTTACGTCAGTCGATAAAAGTACAGCTCGACGGACAGATTATCGAATCCACACCTGGCCGCCTGCTATTCAACGAAATACTTCCCGAAGCGTTGCGGTTTGTCAACGAATCTGTCAGCCGCTCAGTCATGGTGCGACTTTTCAGCCGCGCCTTCAAACTTTACGATACCAGCACCATCGTCAAACTGATTGATGATATTAAGACTCTCGGCTTTTGGGCAGGTACCTTGTCCGGTCTCTCAGTCAGTATCACCGACTGTGTCATTTCCACCCAAAAAACAGAATTTATTACCCGGGCTAACGGACGTGTTGCCGAAATTGAATCCAATTTCTCCATGGGGCTTATTACTGCTGAGGAGAAAAAACGCCTGGCTCAGGAAGTTTGGTTGGAAACGGCGGAACAGCTGGCTGACGCTACTTGGAGTTTGTTTGATTCCAACAATCCCATCCGCGTTATTATCGATGCCGGAGCAGGAAAAGCCTCTCGGGAACAGGTCCGGATGCTCTCCGCTATGCGGGGTCTGGTAGTTGACCCGATGGGACGAATAGTTGATCTACCTCTGAAGAGTAATTATCGCGAGGGATTTTCTACTTTCGAATACGTCTCCGCTGCCCGAGGCGAGCGCAAAGGTCTATCTGATACGGCTATCAGAACCGCCGACGCTGGTTATTTAACTCGCAGATTGGTTGATGTTGCTCATGATGTAATAGTCCGTCAGGAAGATTGTCAGGCCTCACCCGGGTTGACGATTACCCGTTCCGGTAGACGTCCGAAGGCATTTCTGGCTCGTCTGTTCGGACGGTTCTTGGCTGCTGACCTGCAGGTTCCTAAATCCCGCAAAGTACTTTATCCTGCCGGAACTATGCTGGACGAGGAAAAAATAGCAGAAATCGAACGGCATCAGATTTCCGAAGCCAATGTCCGGTCTCCCCTGACCTGCAATTCCAAATATGGTATTTGCGCGCACTGTTATGGTTGGAATCTGAGTACCATGGATCTGACCCAGATTGGCGACCCGGTGGGAGTTATCGCCGCCCAAAGCATCGGAGAACCCGGCACCCAGATGACCCTACATGGTAAACGGGGAGGTCTGTCCGTAGGCAGTATTGACGTTACCCAAGGGTTACCCCGGGTCGAGGAATTATTTGAAGCCCGGACGCCTAAAATGGTTTCTCCGTTGGCAGAAATATCTGGCAAAACCGAAGTCACCGAAACCGAAGCTGGTTACAAAGTCCGCATCCGCAACACATCTGTCAAACCCATCGAGGAACGCGAATACCTGATCCCTCTGACCGCTGAACTCCGGGTTGAAGACGGACAGCTCATTACCTCCGGCTCCCAACTCGCCACCGGTTCTCTGGACATCAAGGAAGTCCTGGAAGTCCGCGGACTTCGGGGATCCCAGGAATATCTGATCGAGGAAATTCAGCTGGTTTATGAATCCCAGGGGGTACCGATCCACGACAAGCATTTTGAAGTTATAGTCCGCCGCATGAGTGACCGGGTCCGTGTGCTTTCCCAGGGTGATACTGCCCTACTCCCCGGAGACATTCTCGACCGGGCGGCTTTTGAAACAGAAAACACCAAAGTTCTGGCCGCCGGAGGCGAACCCGCCTCTGCCCAGGTTGTTGTTTTGGGTATTACACGTGCCGCCCTCAAAACCGCTTCTTGGTTGTCAGCGGCTTCGTTTATTGAAACCACTTCGCAGCTTGCAGACGCTGCTGTCGAAGGTCGCATTGACCCTTTAATCGGACTAAAGGAAAATGTTATCATCGGCCGCCTGATTCCCACCTCTCCCGAGAGAGCAGCTATAATTTAATTCCATATGCCGACTATTAACCAGCTCATCAAAAAAGGTCGTACAGCCAAATCCAAAAAAGTCAGGGCTACCGGTCTGCGGCGAAGTTTCAATGCCAAGGACAGGCACTTTTCGGATGTTCCCAACCCATTCAAGCGTGGAGTAGTGACTCTGGTTAGAACTATGACTCCCAGAAAGCCCAACTCGGCCTTACGTAAAGTCGCCCGTGTCCGTTTGTCCAACAAAACTGAAGTCACCGCCTACATCCCGGGCATCGGTCACAACATCGCTGAACATGCCATTGTTCTCGTCAGAGGCGGTCGGGTAAAGGACCTACCTGGAGTTAAATATCATATCGTCCGGGGTAAATTTGACGCCGGAGGGGTGGAAAACCGCAAACAAGGGCGTTCCCGTTACGGAACCAAAACCACATCCGGTCCTAAAGTTGCCGCCGCCAGCTGATTCTTATGCGCAGTAAACCCGCTATCATCAGACCCGTTATTCCCGATTCCGTGTACGGTTCACCGCTGATTTCAAAATTAATCAACGGGGTCATGCAGGACGGGAAAAAGTCTGTTGCCGCCGCCCAGGTCTACAAGTGTTTTGATCTGATCCGCTCTCAAACCGGATCGGACCCTCTGGCAGGATTTTTGACAGCACTGGAAAATATTAAGCCTCAGATGGAAGTCCGTTCCCGCAGAATCGGAGGAGCCGCCTATCAGGTTCCCTCGCCGGTCAGGGGACCGCGTCGGGATGCATTGGCCATTCGTTGGTTAATTATCGCCGCCCGTGAACGCTCCAATTCTCAGTTTCATACGTTTGCCGAAAAACTGTCCGCAGAAATTATCGACGCCCTGAATAATGCCGGGGGAGCTGTCAAAAAGAAAAATGATACTCACCGTATGGCCGAAGCCAATAAAGCCTTCGCCCATTTCCGCTGGTAACAAATTATGTCACGCTATACTGGACCAAAGAACCGTCTCTCGCGCCGCGAGGGATTCGACTTGTTTGGCAAGGGTAACAAGCTTCGTCGCCCCACGCAGCCTCCGGGTCAGCATGGCGCAAAAAGTACCAGGCGCCCGTCGGATTACGGGATCCAGCTTCGGGAAAAGCAGAAAACCAAGAGAACTTATGCTATAATTGAGAGGCAATTTCGTGGGTACTTTAACAAGGCTAAGAAAGTGAGAGGCAAGACTGGTGAGGTCCTGCTCCGCTTTTTGGAAACCCGCCTCGACAACGTTGTTTACCGGCTGGGTTTTTCCCCGACCCGTGCCATGGCTCGTCAACTCGTTTCCCACGGCCATATCCTGGTCGACGGCAAGCGGGTGACGATCCCTTCCTACCAGGCAAGAGCTGGTCAGACCGTTGCCCTCGGTCCCAAAGCGGTTGCCATACCTCACATTAAGGCTCATCTTGATACTGCCGAATTCAACCCTCCTGCCTGGCTCAAACGCAAGGCTGTCGTCGGACAGATTGTCCACCTACCCGAAAGAGCCGAAATTGACAGTCCGGTTAATGAACAACTAATAGTGGAGTTCTACTCCCGCTGATATGACTCAACCTCAATTTACTATTACAGCAGAATCTGCCTCAACCCACTCGGGTAGGTTCATCATCGAACCTTTACCCCAGGGTTTTGGCCACACTTTAGGCAACGCCCTGCGCCGGGTCTTGTATACCTCCATCCCGGGTGCCGCCATTACCCATGTCTCCATTCCCGGTGCCAGTCACCAGTTTACCTCTCTTCCCGGAGTCAAGGAGGATATTGTGCAGCTTGTTTTGGCTCTAAAACAGATCCGTACGACTTATGTCGGAGACAAGCCTGCCCGGATTTATTTATCCGCCAAAGGCCCCGGACCTGTCACCGCCGGGAAATTCGAGACTCCTCCGGATGTAACTATTGCCAATCCCGACTTGGTCATAGCCAATCTGGCTGACAAAGCCAGTAAATTGGAAATCGAGGCTTACGTCGAATCAGGATACGGCTATTCCCCCGCAGATGACCGCAAAAGCAACACTGTCGGTGTTATTCCCACGGATGCCACTTTTACGCCCGTCGTCAGGGTCAATTATGAAATCATGGCTACCCGTGTAGGTCGGGTAACCAACTTTGACAAGCTGATTCTGGATATCACCACAGACGGAACTGTTTCCCCCGAGTCCGCACTCAAAGCCGCAGCCCAGACCCTGGTCGATTATTTCCAGAGCATAGTTCAACCTCAGTCAGCCAGCCAGGACATAGTTTCCCAGGATTCTCCAGCCAGGACAGCTTCCGGCAGCCACGTCGCTGTCGAAGAACTGGATCTGCCGACCCGGATTGCCAACGCTTTGCAAAAGGCCGGATTCGAGAATGTAGCCGATCTCTTGACTGTCCCCAAGACTGAATTGTCCAAAGTCAAGAACTTGGGTGGAAAATCGGTCAAAATTATCGAAGCCGCTCTTGCCCAGCGGGGTTTTCAGCTCACCTAAGGTTACATGCCGCACAATGTTTTTGGCAAGAAACTTAACCGGGACACCGGTCAGCGTCAGGCACTGTTAAAAGGCTTGGCCGGAGCCCTGATCCGTTCCGAAGCTATCGAGACTACCGAAGCCAAAGCTAAAGCAGCTGTTCCTCTGATAGAAAAACTCATCACTCAGGCTCGGCGTGCCCGTTTAAGCGACATCCGCCAGATCGAGTCTGTTATTCCTGACCGGGAACTGGTCCAGAAATTGGTTCATGAGTTAGCTCCCCGTTTCAAAATCCGCCCCGGTGGTTTCCTGCGTTTGATTAAATTGGGTAATCGGATGGGAGACAACGCTCCGATGGTCAGGATGGAATTTACTGCACCTGCTACTCCGGTCCCGGTCACACCGGAACCCAAACCCGTCAAAAAGACCGGAAAATAATATTTCTCCTCTGCCATGAAGACTTTTTCTCTTTCCACCCGTCAAATTACCAGGCACTGGCATTTTTTCGATGCCGAAGGTCAGATTCTCGGTCGCCTGGCCACCAGGATATCCGCCGTTCTCATGGGTAAACACAAACCTCAGTTTGTCCGCCACCTGGACATAGGGGATCACGTGGTCGTGGTTAATGCTGCCAAAGTCAAAGTTACCGGCCGCAAGATGGATCAAAAACTCTATCATCGCCACTCCGGCTATCCGGGCGGCATGACCGTTACCCCTCTCTTCCGGCTTATCCAAACCCGTCCGGAGCAGGTTATCATCCACGCGGTTTCCGGCATGTTGCCGGACAACAAGCTCAAAGCCGATATCCTAAAACATCTCCACGTATATCCCGAAGCCGACCACCCTTATACCAGCCAATTTAAAACATCCTAACCCATGCCTGAAACTAAAACCAAAATATTATCCCGCGCCGTAGGCCGTCGCAAGCAAGCCATCGCTTCCGTTCGCCTGATTTCCGGTAGCGGGGAAATTTCCGTCAATGACAAACCCGTCTCTGTCTACTTTCCCGGGATGATTGCCAAAACCAAGTATCAGCTACCCTTTTCCCTTCTGTCTTTACAAAAATATTCCGCTACGGTCAAAGTCCACGGAGGCGGACCAAACGGCCAGCTGGACGCCCTGGTTTTGGGCCTGGCCAGATCCCTGGCGGCTCTCAAAACAGATTACCGGTCGGCTTTACGCACCGCCGGTCTTTTGACTCGCGACTCCAGAAAGCGTCAGCGCCGCATGGTCGGTATGGGAGGTAAATCCCGCCGGAAAAAGCAAAGCCCCAAGCGCTAAACCTTCTGTTTTTTTGGTAAAATCATTCCATTCGGGGAGGAGTTTGACGGTAGAATTTTCGCATGGGGTGCGAAAGGACGGGGTTCAATTCCCCGCTCCCCGACTAACAGAGAGGAGTCGGCCGCAATCAGGATACCGGCTTTTTATGCACCGCCGAAATTTGCAGGGAGCAGGGTAAGAACAAATCACGCAAATGTAATAATTTTAAGGAACTTTAAAAACTAGTTTGAGGGCAAGATTTTATTTTCTGGTTACAAGATGACTAACTGGTACTACTTCCGTAGACCACCCATAATCAACAGTTGAGAGCTTCATGGCCTTGAAGGAATTAATAAAGTTTGTCGAGCAAAAAAATTATTCACAACCTTCAATCAGTTGTAATAACCTATTTTTGCTCCAATCGTAATATTCTCCCGGTTCCTCTTTCATGTTTTCCTTCATTATTGACAAGGGGAGCAATACTAATTCTGTCGTAACCATTAGTGGTTGAAGTAATTCAGGTTCTATTATATATTTTGTTGCCTCTGGCACAAATTGTGAATAGCCGCGAAGAAATGCATCCACTGTTGAAGAAACACTGGTCAGTTCTCCGCCAGAAACGTAGTTCCAGTCATGTATTCCCCATTTTATACTTCTGCCCAGACCATCTATTAGCGGATGGCCAGGATTGATTGCTTCGACATCTAGCAGTGTTAGCACATAATTATCAATAGATCCGGTTACCTGCATATTTACTGGAGTTGGATCGAGATGGACATATGTTGTTTGAAAGTCACCTAGCTGGTCTACTCTCCGACTAAGCACCCCCATTAGTTGTCTGCCATGTTCTGAGGCCAAAATCTGGTTTCTAACCAGATAGGTACTAGCATTTTCCACTTTTCTCATAACTAAATCGTTTGCAGAAGAGTGAGATTCTAAAAGTTGAACTGATTGTAGTTGGGCAAGCAATACTCCAACTCGTTCATAAACCTGCTGTCTTTTATGAGGATGACTAGAAAGAAAGCTATCAACGCTTATTCCCTTAACAAAATTCATAATGACGAACTCCTCTTGATTATCGTCTACAATTACAGTTCCAGTTGAAAAAACCTCCGGTACGGCGATGTTTTGACTTCGGAGATAGGCCATTCTCTCTTTTACTCCTCGGAATTTGTATGCGGACTGATCTTCTTGAAAAAAGGGGTTGTTAAAATTCAAGTTTACTTTTAGAGATCCACTAAACTGACATATACATAGACCGTCTGCTCCTTTTAAGACAAAGGTTGTACTATTTGCACCTCTTGTTATCTGACCTATCAATTTCATATCTGGACAGACGACACTCAGATGATGCAAATAACTGTCCAATTTGGATCGTTGGTCCTTCCAGCCTATGGGCAAGTTATCTCCCGAAAAAATCCCCTTGGATTGTGCAAGTTCTGACATACCTGGAATTGTATCAAATACTAGAGAGTATAAAGAAACTTATTGGAACGCTGATCACCTTTGAATGATTGGGTCAAGAAATGCATTGATTTCTATATTTTAAAGCCAATTTATCTATTGGATTTACAACAAGAGCTGCCTCAAAACATCGGAGAGCAACTTTATAAAACCCTTCGCTAAGAAATTTTTCTCCTTGTTGAATGTGTTTTTCTGAGGAGCTCCTGTACCAATATGAAAGCTCTGGTGTTTCCGGATGAGTTTGAGCTAGTTTTTGTAACGCTTCCTTAGCAAGTTTGAATTGACCATCTGCAGCCAGTGCAACAACCAACTCAATTGCTACTTCTGGAGACGAAGAAATCTCACTCAAAACCTTGATAGCTTCTTTATACAGACTCATACCAATAAAGACCTTTCCAAGTCTTAAAGATAACTTTGAGTTGTTATTTTTTTTAGATTTGTCTGTAATTGTTTCAAGTGCTTGAGTATATTCACCGATTGCAAGCAAACTATCAATCTTGTTTAAGTAAGATTCTAAATTATCCGTTCCAATGGAATTGGTTTTCAGCCTATATAATTTTTTTTTTGGAGTATGTATGAATGATTCAACAATTCGATCCTTTGCATGTTTTAACCAATCGGGGTGGTTATCAACTTTAGTTGTTTCGATAAACTTTAAAAATAATTCTCTGTTTGCCTCATATTGCAGTTGTTTATTTTCAAGGCGTATTTGATGATTTATGTGCAGACCAGAGGCTGCATACAGTGGCACAATATACTGGCTCGCACCAATCGCTTTTGCAGCAAGATATCCATCCGTGCAACCCCAACCCACCAGTCGTTCGTCAAACCCACCAACCTCGAGATAAACTGACCTTGAAAGACTAAAAAGCGCTCCAATTACCATGTCTTGTAGAAGCCAAGCGTCGTTATCCGGCATCCATAAACAATGTGCTTCTCCTAAATTTTTAAAGTGGTTGCTTATTAAGCACATGTTACTTGGCCAACCCGGAATCGGGAAAAAAATTCTTTCATCGTTTGTAAAAAAGGAGTCAAGATGACTGCCGTATTTCCTAATAAGGCCGGAATTTACCCTGGGATCGGATTCAGGAGTATCTCTTCGAAAGCCTGCTAGCAGAACATTGGGTATTTGTTGATGACATGTGACAAAATGTTCAATTGTATAATATCCAAGTACCATGTCTGAGTCACAGGAAATAATTATGTCTCCTTCTGCAATGCAAATGCCGGTATTCAGCGCTTGAGCTTGACCATGATTTGTTTGTCGAATAAGTGTAAGGTTTAATGAAAAATCAGAATTTTTAATGAGTTTCCATGTATTATCTTTTGAGCCATCATCGACTACTATCACTTGAATCTTGTCTTGGTGATTGACGTTAAAACTGCTTTGTTCTATAGATGCCAAACAAGCGAGGATTGAGAATTGAGTATTGTAAGCCGGTATAACAACTGAGACCGTAAAAGGCTTTTTTAAATTTGTTTTAAAGGGTATGGCGTTTGGATCGAATAAAGAATTTCCTGTATTTATTTTATATTTTTCTTCGAGCGGAGTGTAATCGTTACTCTTTTCTGTAATTATTTTTTTTAGAGTTTTTGCGGTCACGATCGTTCTAGCACCCATATGAGCGCGATTGGTAATCCTTGAAGCGCTGTTACAATAGTTTTTTCTTTTAAATCAAATCTATTTTTGGCCAATTTTACATGTTTTGATTCCATGGTTGGCTCTAAGCATTCAATTACTTGTAAATGAAGTTGTTGAAAAGATTTGAGATAATCATTGTGCCAATGGATATAGTTAAGAATATAACCATGTTTACCTTTTTTATCAAAAAATTCTGCCTGTCCTCCCAACATTACTAGCCAAGGATGAATATCAGATATGATAATATGGCCGCTTGGGTGAGTTACTCTTTTAAGCTCGGATAATGCTATCTCTATGTTGGGCAAATGTGTAAGAGCAAGTGCACAGATTGTTAGATCTATACATGCATCTTTTAAAGGTATAGCTGTTAGGTCGCCTTCAATAAAATTAATTTTGTTATTTCGAGTTTTTCTTGCTTTGAATAACATTGCTGGCGAGAGATCCATACCAGTCACTTTATAACCAAGAGAATTTAATAATTCACTATATCTTCCAGTTCCACATGCAGCATCAAGCGCAATTCCAGGCGAAAATTTGTTTAATAATGTTTTGACTACTGGTTCCTCAACTTCAAGTAAAAGATTAGGCATATTATCGTATGTATCTGCCCATGCCTTGTAACCCTCCGATACACTAAATAAAGTTACAGAGGATTCGTCTTTTATTTCTTTTGCGAGCCCCCGGACTTCTTTGATGATAGATTTTACGACCGCCTTGTCACCGACCAACCAACTTCTCAATAACGCTAATCCGGCCATGCCTATCTCGTGTTGTTTTGAAGATGTCATATGGAAAATAGTATCACTCTTGTCCGATCAAAATCTCGATTTCTTCCTTAAGACTATAACGCTTTTACCTTTAGCTTTCTTGCGCCCAAGTATTTCCAAAGATTTATCTGCATGGGCAATTGCCTCAATTCGGGTAATTGGTGTTGATCCTGATGCAACCACGATTACTCCCTCGGGGGAAAGTTGCTGTGCTGCTTGATTGAAAAGCCTTGCATGAACTGCCTGACCGTCTTTTTCATCAAAGACTCCAATAATGCAGTTGATATTACCAGTGTTGATAATCTTTAAATCAGCTTGATGATGCAAAGAAATACGATCCTTTTCAAAGCCATTTAAAATGAGGTTCCTTTTTGACACCTCAAGCGCCAAAAGATCGCGATCTACTAAAGCGATTTCCTTAACTGTCACAAATTGAGTTAAGACCACGGGGAGTATTCCTTGAGTTGGGTTGAATACTACAGCTTTATTTTCTTGTTTGCACTTAGTTATTTTTAAAGACTCAATAACCATTTGAGTTTCATAACTTAAGGTATCAAATTCAGGTAATCCGTACGCTGTAAGAATGGAGAGGCTATGATGATCCACCGTAAAGAGTTTTTCTTCGCGATTATAAATATATTTTTCGAAGGATTCATGAATGGGCCTTTTGGTTGAAGATCCCTCTGAGAATTCGTACACAAATACCATATGTCCAGGATATTTCTTTTGGATAAGGATATTAACTCCAAGATCCGAAATAACTCCTGTAATATAATCTGCGATCGCATCAATTACGACAATTGCTACTCGCCCGTTCGGTTTTAAATGCAATCTTGCCGCAGTAAGCAAATATGAGAGAACTGGCTTTCCTATCTTTGCGGGTATGTTGGAAACAATTAGATCAAAATCCGCATCCGAAACTCGATCGTATCCTAAGCTGGCGTATACTGATGCTTCAAAGTGGTTAAGTTCTAAATTTTTGCGAGTATAGTCAAGTGCAAGGGAATCTCTATCAACCATGTGTACGGTACCTTCCGGATTCACACTTTTTAACGAAATGCCTATAACTCCATAACCACATCCAAGATCAAGAACTTTCGAATAGGTGTAATCTTCCGAAGTTAGGTTTGATAAAAGTCGACGTGTACCGATATCAACATCTTGGGAGCTAAAAAGAGTCTGCGATACATGGAAGTTTAAGTTGTGGTTATGGTAGCAATAAGAAATTGTTTTCTTATAAAAGACGTCGATATCGTCTTCACTTTTTGCATGAACACAACCTTTTGACATGTTGGTATATTATAGCAATATAATCCGATCGTTTATCCCCATAATGAATTGAAAATGCCTACAAAAAAAGCAAAAGTGGCTTTTGTAGCAAATTTCCAATATAACTGTGGGTCAAGCAATACTATACTTGGATATTACCAAGCTGGTAAAAAACTTGGTTACGATATTAGAGTGTCAGAATTTGGGTATATTGATAATATCATCCGATCAACGGTTCCTGTAGCAAATAGGCAGTGGCAACCCGATTTATTCGTAATAGTTTATGAGTCTTATCAGTTTCTCTCTATTGAAGATCTGCACCAAATATATAAACAGATTCCAAGATCCAAACGTATTGTAATAGATCCAGATGGAAAGTATTCAAAACCTATTCATTCTAAAGACGATACGAACCACAAGAGCCTAGATTCCTATTATCATTGGACGGAACTATACAACTCCTTATCGGATACTATTTTGCAACCTTTTCTTGGATCAACAACATCAAAGAACGTAACACCTTTTCTGTATTTTGGAATGAGAAGCGCAATACTAGAGACGGAGCAATCACGGAAAGATTTCGATTTACTATACGTGGGTAATAATTGGTACAGATGGAATGATATTCGGTGGCTTGTAAAAGTCACTGAGCCCATTAGAAAAAGACTTAAGAGAGTTGCACTTATTGGACAATATTGGTCAGGTAAAGTTATGGAGGGCTATGAAGAAGCAACATATTCTGAACCAGCTTTGCTTAGGAGAAATCATATCCAGATTCTTGATTCTGCGCCTTATGGACACGTCGAAGAAACTATGAGTAGAGGTTTGCTTCATCCGATTTTAATTCGACCGATATTAAACGATCTTCGTTTTGTAACACCAAGAATGTTTGAAACTTTTACAGCCGATACAATACCATTTATCTTAAAATATTTCACGCACGCAAAAGAACTTTATGGAAACGAAATTGATAAATTGACGTTGTCTGATAATCCTGCCTGCAAAATAATGAATATTCTTGATAATTATGACAAGTATAGAAAACTTACGAAAGATATACGAGAGACCTTAAACACGAAACATTCATACGAAAAAAGACTCACCCAACTTTTAGGGTTTGCATAATAAGCAATTATGGCTAAACTTGTCTTAACAGCTGAGAATTTTGCTTTTGGCCCGATAGGAAAACTTCTTGATGTAGTGGACCTTCTTAAAGAACAGGGACACGAACTAACTTTCGCTGGATTTGGCACGTCTCTTCAACTGGCTAAGAATTATCCGTTTGACACAATTCACGAGATAGACACGGATAATCCAGAGTCAGACTCTAAACTCGAAGGAATTATTTCTAAGGCAGATATGCTTATTAGTACGATGGATATTCCTAGCGTGAAAATTGCGCAACAGATAGGAAAGTTGACTACTTGGATAGATTGTTTGTTTTGGTTTTGGGATTCTATTCCAGATGAAGTATTAAATGTTGATTTGTATGTAACAGAGCGTCTAATGAACGACAAAGCCAACGAACAAAAATACGCAAGCAAAATAAAAAATTTGTTCAAGGTTGGACCAATAATAGGTAGGATGAGTGGGGGTAGTAGGAAAAATCAGGTTTTAATTTCTTATGGTGGAGGAGAAGCACCTTATTGGTATAAGGAAGGCCGAGATACTAACTATCCTTCTGTGATGACAAATCTACTTCTTAAGAGTATTGATTGGAGTAAATTTGATAAAGTGATTGTTACAACAAGTGAACGGATAGCCAAAGAATTATCTGATAAATTTCCTGATACCCCATTTGAATTCAAAATTCTAGCCCATGATAAATTTCTAGATGAGCTATCACATTCTGAAGTTATTCTTATAACCCCGGGCCTCGTAACCGCGGAACTCGCTTTTGAGTCTGGCACACCAACCATATTTTTACCACCCTCAAACAACAGCCAATATCTGCAACTGGATCAATTCATTGAGCAGGATCTGGCTCCTGCACACACACATCTATCAAACTTCATGCCAAGGCTAGAACTTAAAGGAGTACCTTTATGTGATAGCACTCAGATGGTATTAAAACAACTCAAAGAATTTGAGCAGTCGCCCGAAACACAAAAGCGTGTAGGTGGACGGCTAAATAAATTAATAGGAAATAGAGATAATTGGTCAAATGAATTTGTGGCCAATGGTAAAAGATTCATTGACTCGCTTGGTGGTAATGGAGCATATGCTACGGCTGATAAAATAAAACATATCCTTACTGCTAATGGTTATCATTAAATCAAAAGTATGTACAAAAGCCACACTGTAGAAGATTTTAAAAAGTATTTTGGTTTACCAAAGGAGTATAAAGTTGATAAGAGATTACTTAAAGAGATAATTAAAGAGCAAGGATATGACGTGGAATATGAACATCTGGGTAAGAGTTTTGTAGGTGAAGTCCTTGTTTTCAAAATCAATGGTAAAAGATTTTGGTTCGAGACTAGTTATGGTGGTGCCTATATTTCCGAAATATTTCATTTCAGGTGTATGCTGGGATCGAAGAAAAACATTGTTCTAGGAACGTGTGGTGGATTGATTAAAGATGGAAAGATGGGAGGTGTTGTAATACCGACTTACTCCCATGGAGACGAGAGTACGACGAGAATGTACAACCCTAACTCAGGTGGTAATATGCATCTTTCTGAGGAGAAACTAAGTAAATCTTTGAAACGACGTTTAGGATCTAAAATCAGAGTTTATGAAGGACCTGTAGTTACTTGTCAGGCAATGATGTTTGAAAGCTGGGAAGATATACAAAACTGGTCCAGGAAAGGTTATCTGGGTGTTGAAATGGAAACCTCTACAGTTTTTGCTGTATCTAGGCATTTTAATGTTCCAGCAACAGCAATCTTAATTATTGCAGATAACCTCATAATAAAAGAGACAGCCCTGCATGGTAACTTTAAAAACGCAACCGAAAACAGAAATAGGACACGCGATTTAACATATACAGCCGCACTTGAGGAATTGTTAGCTGATTAAATGGCTTATTAAACAAAAGGCATAAAATGGCGATGACTAAGAAATGTGATAACGCCAACGCGGGGATGTTGATCAGAAATGATCGGGATGAACTGCGTCCCGCCAGGTTTCTTACCCGTGACCCCCGGAGACGTCAGCACCACTAGGGTTTTGGCAGGGTGCGAAAGGACGGGGTTCAATTCCCCGCTCCCCGACCAGGTACTAAAACATTTCTACGACTAGTTCTTCTTGCAACATGCGGTGAACGAAGATGGACAACTTGCTCTGGTACACCCACCTGGTGGAAGAAGAACCCTTCAATGCCTTTTTCGTGAAGCTTTTGAAATAGTTTGTCCCTATCCATACCAGTTCCGACTAAACGTCCCCCATGATAAGCAACAAATGTTCCCGCTTCCATTTTATCGAATTCACCTGACGCTTGAGCTTGCAGGTACGCTATGAAATTGGGGTCTTCAGCTAGTTTTTCGGATATTACAACACTATTATCTTCTTTGCCCACTGATTTTTCACTCCTTTATCGTGGGATTATATCATCTTTCTACGGATTTATGCGGTTTACGGTAGTTCTTCTTAATCGGGCTAAAAGCTTCGCTCCCCGACTGATGCAAATTCAGCTTGTTTGATATACACTTATTCCGGATACCGAGATTTTATGTCCCGCTTTAATTCTGCACACCCCCGTCTTCCGCTCCTATTGCTGCTTGCTGCCGTTTTTCTCCCCCTTCTGGTAATTGTCTCTCTGAAGTCAGTTGTAAACAAATCACCCTCTGGTCTTTCCGTACCTGAATTTTTTACATCTCTGGGCACCGGAGACTTGCGTTACGATCTGAATCGCGACGGCCAGGTAACAGGTGAGGACTATACCCCTCTGGTAAACCGGCTGGAGGTTTCCCGGTCATCACCTTCCGATGTCCGGGTTCTTCAAGCCGCCACCGAAACCCTCGCCGAAGGGGATACAGGTAAACAAATTGTCCCTTCCATCAACGGATTCGGCAGTGACGAGTTCAACGGGGCGGTTACCGCTTCTGTTCCCGTTAGCCTGCCTCCGGGGCCGGCCGGCCTGACCCCCTCTCTGAATATCGGATACTCCTCCGCTTCAGTTGATAACCTGCAATTAGGTACCAGCACTCTCTGGCGCAACGATATTAATGTCCCGTATCAGAACCAGGCCGGTTTTGTAGGTTTAGGCTGGGACTTGGGAGGCATCAGCTATATCGCCAAATCGGCTTCGGGTTATACTCTGGTTTTTCCCGGTGGATCAGCCAAATTGTCCAACGAGACCGATGACGGTTTTTACAGCGTCTGGAGGACAGTCCCTAACCTAAAGATAAAAGCCGAAAGGTGGGCCAGATGCAAAATTATTGCCGAAGAAGGTACCAACCGCGAACTGAGCGTCTGCCGCTATCACTGGCTGGTGACCGGTGCCGACGGCACCAAATACTACTTTGGCTATCCCACCACCGTTACCAACTGGAAAACACAGTACGACCCCGAAGGAGATAATTTACCCGAAGGCACGGGTAATGACTGGTATCCGTTATATACCCAGACTGCCTCCGGCGCAGATAGTCCCATCGCCTGGAAGTTGGTCAAGGAAAGCAACACTTATGTTTCAAATACCTATAAATGGCATTTATCCAAAGTCGAAAGTCCGTTTAATGTCAATTCCGGCACCCCGGCTGTAATTAACTATTCGTACAGGATCGAATTAGGTGCTTTTCACTCCAATTATTACGTCTCATCCGCCTATCCGTTAAAAATCACTTACGGCAAAAACGAGGTGAATTTCATCCGGGAACCCCGGTTTGACTACTACACCGCAATCGGTGGAGACACCACTCTCCAAAAACAATACTTTCGATCCAAAGACAGACTTTTAAGAATTTCCATAAAAACTTCCGGCAAATCGGTCGGAGCTTATGAATTTAGTTACAAATACGGCTGGAATCCGGCACAGCACAATGACGCCAACAATAACGGCATCCCCGACTCCCAGTCGGAAGTTGTCAATTACAAAACCATCCATTCTCTCCTGTCTGAAATCAGGGTATATGACAGTGATCGGGCAGGAAACGCATCTGCCAAACGCCTGCCTTCATCCAAATTCTCATACACTCAGCTGACTTCATTCACGGATCGCGGTGGATCAAATGTCCAGGAAATAACCCCCAATGATTTTTTCCTGAAATCGGTCGAAAACGGCTACAGCGCTAGAGTTACTTACGAATATTGGCAGGACGCCAATGCCAAAAACGCCCTGAATACCAGATATTGTGACCCCGACATTATGGAGGCAGGGGAAGGTTGCCGGACCGACCATGCCAAAAACGCCCAGCAGCACCGCATTGCCGCAAAAATTATTGAAGACGGCATGGGTAATTTTTTCCTGACTTCCTATGCCTATACCGGAGACGGAGCATCTCAGGGTTTGGCGTCGGTCGAAAACTACGCCACCCTGGCCGAATTCCAGTTCCTGGGTTACCCGGAAGTTACTACCTCTGTCTATGCCCAAAACAGCAAAACCGTTTTAGCCTCAAAAACCAAAAAGATCTATTTCCAGAAAATTGAGACCCCGAATTGTTTTAAGCCCAATCCTCTCAAAGGATTGCCTTCTCGAACCATCGTCTTTGACGCCAAAAACACCACCAGTTATATCCAGACCGTCCAGGATTACAAAGTTCGTTTCGGAGATATGTTCGGCACCCCTGTTGTGGAAAAGACCTCCGGTGATCTCGCTTCCTATTGCGTTTCGTACCTTCCGTCGGGCACCGTTACTCTGGTCATGCCCGTGGAATCCAGAACCCAATCCCTCATGCCCGGTCCCCAGCTGTGTACCCGGTCAACCACCAACTACAATCACCTTGACGGCACCAGCGATCCGTACGCCCTGCCCCACACAGTAGTTGACTGGGGCAAGGTCAACTGCCTTGATGCCAACGTTGACGACACCTCCGATTCTCCCCTCTACAGCATCACCGATTATACCGCTGCCAATACCGCCAAAGGTATTCTGCCCCTGCCCAAGGAAACCTGGATCAGCAACTCCTCCTCCGGTACCAAATACCGTCACACCCAGACTTATTATGACGGCAAAACCTTGGGCGCCCTGGGGGACTTCGGCCGGATTACCAAAATCACCTCCCTAGTCAACGGCGCGGCATACGCCGGCACCTCCACCACTTACGATTCAACTTATCCTTGGTTGGCTGTAAAGTCCACCGACCCCCTGGGTAGGATTACTTCGACGGAATACGATACGGTTTTCCGCATCTATCCGGTCAAAACCACCAACCACCTCGGCCAGGTTTCCCAGATCGCTTATGACTTCAATATCACCGATACCTCTCACCCGAATTATTCTGGGGTTCGGGGACTGCCGGTAAAAGTAACCGACCCCAACGGTTCTGCAGCCACCTCTGTTTACGACTCCTTTGGCCGTTTGGTTGAATCATATCTTCCCGGCAAAAAACCGGGGACCGGTATCAAACCCGACGCCTTCTCCAAATATTATTACTTCAATGAGACCGAAATTTCCCCCTGCACTGAAGCCAACAATTGTTTCACCGGATTGGGTCGCCAGGTCAACAATACCGGCCCGAAATTACTGGTATTTCGGGGAAACAGGTTTGCCGATGCCGGCACTGTCGGTAAGGTTTCCGGGACATACATTTTTACCAACGGCCTGGGTCAGACAGTCCAAACCCGGAGTTCCTGGTACGAAAACGAATGGTCCGCAGCCGGCATTCCTGTCGGCACCGATCTCAATGACATATTGACTTCCCAGAGTTATACCAGCCTGGGTCAGGTTGAATACCAAAGTCTGAGTTACACCGCCGCCCCCTATCTCCCTCCCGGCACCAATATTTACGACACCCGTAACTTTTTAACCACCGCGGATATCAAAAAGATAAAAAATACCTTTGACGGTTTCGGCAGGCTTACCGCAGTCAATTATCCGGACGGCTCATCAGCCCGGACTGAATATGATGTCGGCGGGAATCCCCTCAAAACCAAATCCCTCAGCCCAAATTGTACCGACGGGAATTCCGCCACCCCGTGCGCCGAAAGCATTTCCACAGCGGACGCTTTCGGCCGGATACTTAAAACTGAGGAGGTTGCACCCTCAAAAACTTATACTACCACCCATGAATACCAACCCGTCCTGGGTACGGAAACCAAAACCAGGGACACGTTGGGCAATCCGGTAAACATTACTGAATACGATACTCTCGGACGGAAAATCAAGTTATGGAATGTCGATATGAGTCCCCAGATGAGCGGGGATGCCAACTCCTGGAGGTACGAATATGACAAGTCGGACAGCCTGGTCAAACAAACTAATCCCAAAGCTGAAATATCTACTCTCACCTACGACGGACTAAATCGGCTTTTGACGAAATCCGTCGCCGGTACGCAACTATTAAAAAACGTCTATGACACCTGCCCCGGAGGTATCGGCAGAGCCTGTGAAGTCCACTCCTACGACCCGGGAAGTTCCGTGGAAATCCGGACGGTAAAAAATGAATACGATAACCGGGGCAGGGCCTCAAAAACAATTATCACCCAGGCAGGTATCCCGCCTGGTTCGACCGCACCTGCTCTGTCTGAAACTGTGACCTATGCATACGACTCAGGTGGCAGGCCATTATCCGAAAACCATTCAGCTGTCACCGTCTACTCAGTTCCTCAGGAAACAATTAATTACACGTACAACCGGCCGTATCTCTACTCTACCGGGGGTACTTCGTCGTATGTCTCTCAGGCCAGATACAATAAGGATGGCCAAATGACCCGCTTCACATCCGGAAATGGCGTTATCAATAGTTATTCATATGACGCTTCAAACAACCGTCTGGGTTCATTGTCGGTTACCGGCCCGAACCTGGCGGATACCGACGAACTTCTTCTGTCTTACAGTTACAACCCCCTGGGAAGCATCACCAAAATCACCGACGACAATCCCTTGTCAGCTCCCGGCTCGGCTTTTTACCTGACTCAGAACTTTACTTATGATCCCCTAAACCGGCTCACCAATACCTCCGGGGCCTATACCGCTTCTTATACCTATGACGACATCGGCAACATACTTACCAAAACCGAAGGCCCCCAGTCTGTAATCTTGCAGTACGGTAGCGCGGCCGGCGGCTTCTATCATCGCCCGCAGTTTGTCAGCATCGGAGGTTCTTCCGGTATGGCAAATACTTACGACGTCGTGGGTAACCTGACCCGTGATGACTTGCGTACCTACACCTACGACAAAGACAACCGCCTGGCCAAAGTTACCCCCCTGGGCGCTCAGTACAAAAACACTTCCTTTTATTATGATGCATCCGGCCAGCGGCTGGCCAAACTTGTCACTTCGGGACCGGCCACTTTGTATTTCAGCCCCTATCTCGAGCTCACCTCTCAGCCCGGGAACAGCCTCGGTTGGCGCAAAAACTATTACTTTGTCGGAAAACTGGTAGCCGTTAGAGATAGCGGGACATCCGCTCCCGCACCTTCCTCCACTCCCATCCGTACTCCCACTCCGGGACCTTCCCGTACACCTACACCCGGACCTACCCGCACCCCCACCCCGTCGCCTACGCCTTCGGCGTCTGTCATCTTTTCCGACGCTTTCACCCGGGCCAACAGTGGTATTGTCGGCAATTCCTGGATCGAAAAAGAAAATGTTAACGCCCTGGTCGAAGTCTACAACAACCAGTTATATTTCAGTAAAACTACCGATCAGGTAAATCTGCCTTTCGTCAAGCACACTTTTACCAAAGTTACTACAGGCCAGCTTATCTGGAGTATGGATTTCAACTGGACCAGGACTACTACTGAAAATACTTACCGCCTGTTTATGCAGCTGGGAGACAGCGCCACTCTTTCCGACACCGACCAGAATACCGGGGTGGCCATTAGCCTGGTTTGGGAAAACTTAAATGGAGTCCAGGAAACACTAGCTTCCCGTAAAGGAGGAGTTGATACCTCGATTACTACCATTACCGGTGCCAAGAATTTGAAAATTACCATGGATTTTTCAACTCATACTTACTTCGTGGCAGTCAACGACACCGTTGTCAAATCCGGCATTCCCTTCTCCAACATTCTTGGGGTGGATACCATCCGTCTCTTCGCGGACGCCTTAAACGAAGCCTATATCTCCGGCCGGACTTTTGACAACATCACCATTAGCCGGTAACCGCCAGCAATTTGTATCCGCGCAGTCACTTGTCTATATTCACTCCGATCATTTGGGTAGTACCGCTCTGGCTACGGATACTTCCGGAAGGCTGGTTTCAAAACAGAATTACTATCCCTACGGTACCACCCGCAGCGCTTCCGACAGTCTGCCCACGGAAAAACAATACACCGGCCAGGTTTCTGATACCGATTCCACCGGTCTTTATTACTATAACGCCCGTTATTACAATCCCTCACTTGCCAAATTTACCCAAGCTGATTCTGCCCTTAACGGCCTCAATCTCTATGCTTATGTAAAAAATAATCCCTCTTCCTTAGTTGACCCCACTGGAAGAGAAGCTTGTGTTCCTTGGAATCCCAATTGCTGGAAAGAGGCTATTTCTCATGACTTTAATGGAATTAGGAAATTCGCAAATAATTTAGCATCGTACTGGGTAAATGATCCTGAAGGTTTTACTCAAAAAGCCGCGCAAACAGTATTAACCGTTGCGCCACAGGTAGCAGCTTATTGGGGGGCAATGTATGTAGCTGGCCCGCAAGTAGCTGAAGCGTTAGATACGACCTTGTGCGCATTCGCAGGGGATCCGGGAATGTGTGCAGTTGCGGCACAAGCGGCTGGGCCGAATGTTACAAATAGCCTGGGAAGAGCAATCGATGACGCCGATTCAGCATCTAACGCGCCTGTACTAATTGACATTGGTGGAGGAAATGCCTCGGGTTATTATCAATTTCCTGACCTTCCTCCGCGCACCACGGTAAATATTGATATAGGAGCAAAACCGGATGTAGTTGCAGACGCATTAAACCTGCCTTTTGCGTCAAACTCGGTGGATTTTGCCTGCTCTTCATGTTTACCCGCAGATTTGTTGTTCGAACCAAGCTATTATGACGAAGTTAGCAGAGTGGTAAAGCCGGGGGGATCCTATATATATAGAGGAGCTTCAAATCAAATGGACAAAACCATTATTGTACCGCCGGAATACATGACATGGAGGTTAACGGAGTCTGGGTTTTCAGACTACCGAATTATGTACACCGAACAATTTCAGCATGTTCAAACAGGATATTTAGCAGACCCCTGGTTTAATTATGGAATTATTGAGCAAAGACGAATGGAGTTATGGGCTGGTAAGAATGTCGCGCAGTGAATATGAACAGGTTTTAAATAATTGGAAAGACCATCTTCACTCCCAGACTTTTAATACATTCATTACCTCAGTCCTTGTAATTTTCTTATAACCCTCATCCAGGTAAGCTAAATGCTGAGAAAATATCTTACCCAAACCGGAATAATTGGGGCTTCGGTGCATAGTCTGAGACACACCTTCGGAGCGCATCACGCCGCAAAAGGAACGAATATCAAGACCATCCAGGAAGTGATGGGCCACAAAGACGTTAGGAACACTGAAATCTACTTATCCCTCGCCAAAGAGCTGCACAGGAAAGACTTGGAGGAAAATGCGCTTTAAATATCTATATAACTACTGGGCATAGTTGTATTCCCTGTTTACATGCTCTAGCATAGAACAGGGTGGGTGCAAAAAAATCAATAATCCTTTATGGAAGTTTCATCGTGGGGTTTTTCCTTCAGGCATCCAATTCCCAGGCGTCCGATACCCTCTACTTTATCCACCCGGACCATTTAGGGAGTACCAGCAGGGTAACGGACACCCAAGGGCGACTGGTGTCTAAACAAAGTTACTATCCCTACGGTACCACCCGCAGCGCTTCCGACAGTCTGCCCACGGAAAAACAATACACCGGCCAAATATCTGATGTGGATACCACCGGTCTTTATTACTATAACGCCCGTTATTACAATCCCTCACTTGCCAAATTCTCCCAG
>LCNZ01000007.1 GCA_001002325.1 Candidatus Amesbacteria bacterium GW2011_GWB1_47_19 | reverse complement strand
CCGCAAATTCACCCGTATCCAAGGCTAAACACTACCCCGTTTGCACGATCGTACAAACAGCGTAAGTCTATTTCTTAGTAAATACTTTCCAGGCAAAGACTGGAAAGGCATTCCAGGCTCGCCTCAAATGCTTTGGGTCCTTCCCCACTCTCCACAGCCACTTCAAACCGCGCTTTTCAACCCAACCAGGCACCGGATGTGGCCAGGTCCCTTCTCCGGCCAGCTCGTCAAAGCTGCTTCCCACCCCCATTACCACTTTCGTCTTCAACTTCACCAGGTTATTGGCAATCCACACCTCCTGTTTGAATCTACCGAAGCTCACAAACAACAAATCCGGTCTGAACTTATTTATCCTATCCATAATTCTGCTGTTCTCTATCTCTTTCTCCATCTCTATCTTCTCCGGCCCCCCTTCCCAGTCAATCGTTAATCGAGAATCGTTAATCGTTAATCGCTTCACCAGTCTACCGGCCACTCCGCCCCAACCACCCAGCATAAACACCTTCAGCCTCTTTTTTCCGGACAATTTTATCAGCTGCCGCATTAACTCCACTCCCGTCGTCCCTCCCCGGTACTTTCCCGACAAAATATCTCTTCCTACCTGAAGTCCCCGGAAAAAATCACCTGCTAGGTCACCTGTTCGATGCCTGTTAAAATCCATCGCCGCCCGCAAACTTACCCCGTCAGCCAGTACCAGGTCCGCTCCCGCTATGGCTTTCTTAAACTCCGGATTCTTCTCTGTTTCTAAAAAAGTCTCTGAATAAGCTGTAACCACAAAATATGGCTTTACATAGTCTTTTTTACTTAATTCATAAACAATATTATTTATCACTCTATCTATAGGAGCGCCAGATATCTTCCACCCCCATAAATTTGCCATGGCAAGGCCCATTACATCCCCCCCAGCTTCGCGTTTTTTACCTCCAAAGGTCATATCCCTTCCCATTATAGTTACCTACCCTGAAAAGCACAATTTCAATGATTAACTATCGGCCCTTAATATTTAACATCCATCATCTGATGTCAAAAGTCTTGTACACAATTCCTTCTACAAACATTCTAATCTAAATGATACAGATATACACAGATAAACCACAAAATTTAGGTATTATAATTGATATATACTACAGGATGCTAATAACTGACTATAAGCCATCGATAATCTTTAAGGTTTTTTCTGCAGCCATTGACCAACTGAACTTTTTGATTCTTTCCCTCCCCTTCCGGACCAATTCCCGCCGGAGCTTTCCGTTTCTTACCACTGCCTTCAATTTTTCTGCCATGTCTACCGCCGATTCGGGGTCAAACAGCTGCCCGCTGTCAGCCGTTATCTCTCCTAAAGCCCCGCCGGACGAGGACACAACGGGTACCCCGGCTGCAAAAGCCTCCAACACCGGCAATCCGAACCCTTCAGTAATACTCGGCTGGACATATACCAGGCAATTCTGCAGAAGTATTTTCTTCTCCTGTTCATCCACAAAGCCGGTGAACTCCACCTGGTCCTCCACCCCAAACTTAACCGGAGCCTGCTTCACGCCATCATAATTCCACCCCCACTTCCCAGCTATGGCTAACTTGAGATTGAGCACTGAGCACTGAGTACTGAGTACTGAAAATGCCTCAATAAGTCTTTCCAAATTTTTCCTCGGCTGTATCGTCCCCACAAACAACAGGTACTTTTTACTTTGTAATTTGAATTTTTTCAAAATTGATTGAAAATTGGTAATTGAAAATTGAAAATTTGTCTCAACTCCTTCGTAAACAACCTCAATCTTCCTTTCCTCCGCCCCCAACCTTTCCACTAACTGCCGCTTGGTAAATTCACTCACGGCTATTATTTTATGAGCACTGAGCACTGCGTACTGAGTACTGAGCGGTAAATACCATCGCTGTAGGGCATTTTCATACGCCGGCAGCCATTCATACTCAATCCCGTGGATGGTAACAATGGTTTTTATCCCTGGTTTTCGCAGTACGGGCAAGGTATGTGCCGGAATCCATAGCACATCCAGCCTGTCCACCCACGTCCGCCATACCAACCCCACCTGCGTCCACAAATACGGGATTTGAATTTTCAAAATTTGAACATTTGGAATTGATTGAAAATTGAAAATTGAAAATTGAAAATTTGGTTTAACATAAAGTATCCACTCATGCTTCCGCGCCTCCGGCAAAGCTAAAATATGCTTTATTATCTGCCACGAATACTCCTCCGTCCCGGTCCTGTCAGGCACAAACGCCCTGCTGGCATCAACCCCGATCCTCATACCCTAAAGTAAAGGCAGGATTTTATAAAAATGCTCGACCTCAATCCCCAATCGCATATCCAACCCCACCCCCATTTTACGGAATATCCCGTTCAAGTCAGATCTGATAATCCATTCCGGAACGAAGCAGATATATTTCCCCTCAACATCTCCTGTCACATCCCTGACTGTCATCCCGCCTTTATGCCAAAAACCCAAATCATATCTTTTACCGGACAACTCCACCACGATACTCGCACCCAACGTAGCCAAATTCCTCATCATCGGCTCTGTATCACCTTCTTCCAAACTATAACCAGCCATCCGGGCTTTATCCCAAATGTCAGTCACCGGATATTTCTTATCCAAATCAAAGTTCACTCGTCTGGAACAGGATTCACGCCCCAACAATCCCACCAAACCCCGCAAATCAAACACATATTTACTGAAAAGAAAACCGCAAAAACCGATTCCGAATATCATTCCTGTCACCCTCACCCACTTAGCCCAAACACGCATACTTAATAATTATACTATTTCACCCACCACCTTTTGCCGTCACTGACCACTTCCACATCTCCGTCTGAATCTGTTCTCATCACTTTTACTCCCGCTTCGGTCAACAATTTTAATGTTTCCTGCCTGGGGTGGCCATAACTGTTATTTTTACCTACCGAAATCACAGCCAGCTCCGGACTTATCCGTCCCAGCCAGTTTCCGTTCATTGCCGCTTTTCCCCCATGATGCGGCACTTTCAGTACATCCACGTCCCCGATTCTCCCCCCCCTCAGCTGGTCATCTTGCACTTGGCTATCTGCATCCCCGGTCAATAGCATGTCAAAATCACCGTATTTCACTACTCCGGTTATCGCGAAAGCATTCACATCTGTCCCGTCACTTTCCGCCCCCAAAACCATATACTCCCGCGTCGGCCACACTACCGTAAAATTTATCCCGTCAACTTTCATCTCCTCGCCCGCGTATAAATTTGCCTGTTTCGCTCCCGAATCCCTGATCATTTTAGTCAATTTTTCAAATTCACCCGAATTACTCCCCTCCGGACCACTAACAAACAGTAACACTCTATAACTTTCAAAGACATAAGATAGGCCGCCATAATGGTCCGACTGGGGATGTGTCAGCACCACCGCTTCCAATCTCCGGTCATAAAAAGGTATATGATCCGCCAGGCACCCCAATACTTCCCTCCCCGGACCACCGTCTACCAGTATTTGTGATGTGCCCCGGATGATTAAAATGGCATCCCCCTGACCCACATCGCAAACCACTACATGAAGTTTTCCGTCCGGCATTACCCCCACCGCAGTCCACACGGTGACAGCCGCCAAGATCAGTAACTTCAAAATTTGACTGCTCATTCCCGATTAAGCGGCCGGGCAATTCTGATCATTAACAACAGCACCAGATAATACCCCGCTACCCATAACCAATCCAGACTGCCCCTTTCCCAACCGGCCCATTCCCATCCGGCAGCCATGTTAACCACTCCCGTCATATATCTGACCAGCGGCCAGCACAACCAGGAAATCACCTGTCCGGCAGTGGGTATAAAAAACCCTATTGCCACAGCCAGCGCAGTTAACTGCATCACCGGTGGTACCACCCACAACACCAGCGCATTAATAGCCGGTGCTATGACGCTCACGTTCCCAAAATGATGCAGTATCAGAGGTAGTGTAGCTATATATGCAGCCATAGATACCTTAATATCCTTTTCCAACCATTCCAACCATCGCGCTCTGATCATCCTGCGTCGGTCAAATACCGGATACAGCCACACCAGTCCGGCCGTTGCTGTCACCGACAATTGAAATCCGACATCCCACCACCACTCCGGTTTTACCATCACCATTCCCAATGCTGCCAGGACCAGCATCCACCCCGCATCACTTTTTCGCCCGTAAGCCAATCCTGTCCAAGTCAAAATACCCATAATCCCCGCCCTGATCACAGCAGCTCCTGCTCCTGCCATAATTACATACAAAACAATACTTAATATAACAAATATAATCACCCGTCGCCTCCCCAGCCAGCCTGCACCCGCCACCATTGCCCACCCGGCCACTACACTTACATTATAACCGGAGGCCGCTACCACGTGTAGTAATCCCGTCTTTCTGAAATTTTCTTTGCCTTCAGCCGTAAAGCTGCCGCTCCCCCCCATCAATATCCCCGCCGCCAAAGCCCCTTCATCTCCCCCCAACCAGGACTGGATCCTTCCGGATAATTTTATCCTCAGATCATATACCCTTTTTATCCACCCCCCGGTGCTTGTGACAACTGCCGATTTTACATCCCGCAGCTTCCCTCCTTCCAATCTGCCTTCAGCCACAATTCTGTCTGCATATTCCGCATTCTTCGGTATTTCTATTTCCACACCCGATTCAAAACCGGTTTTGTACCTCACATAACTTTTTCCATACCTGGAGTAAGGCTCACTCGTCAGGACAAACCTGATTCTTATTTTGTCCCCTTCCTTTACCACAGACCTGCCTCTGTCTGCTATAAACACCCGTACCCCGGCCAGAATCACCAACCCCGTTAAAAACAGCCATTTCACCACAAACTTATTTTATCCTGAATTTGGTCCCACACCTTTCTAGTCAGTATTTTTCGCTCTATCAACTCCTCCGGTCTCATGTACGGCCGGCCGGAAATAATTTTTTCCGCTGTCACCGGCCCTATCCCCGGCAACTCCTCAAGTTGCGATTGAGAAGCCGAGTTCAAATTCACCTGCTCCTGGCTCATCCGGATCTGAAGTCCCGACTGCTCTCCGGCCGGTGGAATATATATCTTGGCCCCGTCTACCAGCTTGGCAGACCTGTTGACATTCTTATCCACCCACACCAAATCAGCCTCAGAAGTTAACCCGCCGGCAGCTGTCAGAGCTTCTTCCACTCTTGATTGTGCGTTAAGCTGGTAAACTCCGGGCTTCACCACCGCCCCTGACACGTCTACAGTTACCCCGGTTGTCTCCGACTCGGTAATTATCTCCACCTCGGGTTGGGTATTTCCCCCGCCTTTCCACCAAAATACCCCCGCTCCCACCAAAGTTACACCTATTACAGCCAGTAGTATCTCCCATTTCCTGACATCAATCATCGGAAATTACAAAATTGATTACCTTCCCGGGCACAAATATCACTTTACACTTCTTGCCTTCAGTGTATTTTCTGACATTCTCCAATTGCAGTGCCTTCTCTCTTACCCTCTCCTCCTCGTCCGCTTTGTGGCTTTCCATCAGAGCTCTTACTTTTCCGTTCACTTGAACTGCCAACGTTACCGTTATATTAAAGTCGCGAACCACTGTTGATTCAGGCCATCCCTGTTGGTGTACCGACACAAACATCTTTTTATCACTCTCCCCATTCAAGCGCTGCCACAACTCTTCTGCCATGAACGGAGCCATCGGTGCCAGTATTTTTATGAAATCCCTGGCTTCATCAATCCCCATTTCAGCCTTATGTTCTCCCCACCAGTTGGCAAACTCCATCATCGCAGCCACTGCCGTATTAAATTTCATCACCTCTAAATCTCTGCCTATCCTGACAGCTAATTCTGCCAATTTGGATCCCGCTTCCTCAGACCCGCTCTTGTGCCCGGTTCCCTCCGCCAGCACCCTGATCCTTTTCAAAAACCTGTATACCCCCTCAAGGGACTCGATACTCCACACTACCGTTTGCTCAAAAGGGCCGATAAACATTTCATACATCCTAAGTGTATCTGCGCCATATTTGGAGACAATCTCATCAGGGTTAATTACGTTCCCCCGGCTTTTACTCATCTTCCGGTTGTCAGAGCCCAAAATTACACCATGGCTGGTCCGCTTATCAAAAGGTTCCGGGATCGGCACTACTCCGATATCAAACAGAAACTTATGCCAAAACCTCGAGTACAGCAAATGCAATGTCGTATGTTCCATTCCCCCGTTATACAAATCGACCGGCAGCCAGTATTTCAGCTTCTTCTTGTCGGCCAGCTGATTATCATTGTGCGGATCACAAAACCTCAGGAAATACCAGGATGAACCAGCCCAGTTAGGCATGGTATCCGTCTCTCTCTCAGCTGGCCCGCCGCAATTGGGACAGGTGGTATTTACCCATTCCTCTATGTGTGCCAGTGGTGATTCCCCGGTATCCGTAGGCAGATATTTCTCTACTTCAGGCAGTTTTACCGGTAACTGATTTTCAGGCACGGGCACCCATCCGCACTTTTTACACTCAATCATGGGTATCGGTTCCCCCCAATAATGTTGTCTGGAAAAGACCCAATCCCGCAAATGGTATGTCACACTGGATTTTCCCAAACCGTCTTTCGTCATCTGTCTTCTGGCCAGGATGCTGTCCATTCCGTTATACCTGCCGGAATTAACCAGCTTCCCCTCCCCCTCGTATAACTCCCCGCTCCTCCCGGCTTCGATTACAGGTATAACCGGGAGTTTGAATGTGCGGGCAAACTCCAAGTCCCGGGCGTCATGTGCCGGAACCCCCATCACCACTCCGGTCCCTACATCTGTCATTACATACTCGGCCACCCATACCGGAATCTTCTTCCCGTCAGCCGGATTCTCCGCCACAAGTCCCGTATCCACCCCAGTATTTTCCTTCTTTTGTTTCCTCTCCCTTTCGCTTTTATTCAATGCCGCTCTTATATACTCCTTCACCTCCTCTTTCCTGCTTTCAGGCACCATCTCCGCCAGGGTATCCGCCACTTCGGGGGCTATTACTACAAACGTTACCCCGAACAAAGTATCAATCCTGGTAGTAAATGCTTCCAAATATTTGTCATTTGAATTTTGCTCGCGTAGCGTTGACTGCGTCAGAATTTTGAATCTTATTTGTGCTCCCTCTTTCCTCCCTATCCAATTCACTTGCTGCGCAGCTATATCACTCCTGTAATTCACGGTTTTCAAGCCATCCAGCAGTCTGTCTGCATATTTGGTAATAGCCAGCAACCATTGTGACTGATTTCTTCTGGTTACCGGAGTTCCGCATCTTTCGCACTTTCCGTCTATCACCTCCTCGTTAGCCTGGTTAATCTTGCAGGATGGGCACCAGTTAACCGGAATTTCAGCCTTGTAAGCCAGTCCCTTCTTAAACATCTGCACAAAAATCCACTGTGTCCATTTGTAGTACCCGGGATCGGTAGTGTTTATCTCTCGGCTCCAGTCAAATGATAGTCCCCAATCTTTAGCCTGCTTGCTGGAGTTGTCAATATTTTCCCTGGTAGTAACAGACGGATGTACTCCTGTCTTGATAGCGTAATTTTCTGCCGGCAGTCCGAAAGCGTCCCACCCGAAAGGAAACAAAACATTGCTCCCTTTCATTCTCAGCCACCTTGCCACCGCATCCAGACAACAGTAGCTTCTGGCATGCCCTACATGAAGTCTCTCTCCTGAAGGATACGGGAACTCGATTAAAATATATTTCTTATTATTTTTATTTTCTTCAGCCTTATAAAGTTGCTTTTCCTCCCACTTCCTTATGAAGCCTTGTCCCGTTTCAAGCTTATTTTTATTCATTCCTATATTTTAATTCCTTTAAATGTCATTCTCAATTATTACACATATTATATATTTTAATCTGACTATCCTCTATTTAAATTATACAATCTAAAAAATTATTAAAATATTTTTTTATAATTTTTAAATAACAATCAATTTATCTATAATTTTTAATCATTTCATCCCTTGGCATTCCAAAGACATGTTTGCTATCTTCATATTTTACTAACCTTATAGTATTTAATAATATACAATAATGACCTATTTTTCACACTTTTCTCACAGTTCTGAATACACTTTTACCTTTCGCTAATTACATGTTTTTCATTATTATTTCATGAAGGTATACACTTGTATAATGTTTAATTATTGATATAATCCAAACTTATAATATGGATTATACTCAGGATTTACTCTCTCAATTTCGGCAACAGCTGATCAGCCAGTCAGTTTCACCCAATACTTTAAAAAACTATGTATCCGACTTAAGGGTTCTTCTCTTCTTTGTCTCCACTCAATACCAGCCTCTTACCCCCGAAAGCTTATCCACAATCACACAACCTGAAGTGGCAAAAAAATACGAGGAATACCTCACCAGTACCAATCCTCCGGCTACGGTAAAACGTCGCTTGTCTTCAATGAGAAAATTTATAGACTTTTGTCATCAGACCAATCTGCTCCAGCCTGCCCCTATTCCCCCGATTCAAACCCCCGATGTTACTTTTTCTCCTCCTCCACCGGCGCCAACTCCCCCGACCCCTTCCTATTCTCCACCGTTATCAGAACCTATCAGGCCGTTGGACTCATCCACTCCAAATCATTTCGATTTGATAAAACTCATGCCGGAGGTGGTTCACACAACTCCCGTTAAAAATAGGGTATCATCATTTGCTCCGGCAATCGTCTACCCCCTGCTTTTGATAATCTTTATCGGCAGCTTCTTTCTCACTTACTTCCTCCTTAAATAAACTGCCTCCTCTGATTTCTTCAATATGTCTTATATTATCCGTCTGAAAAAACGCCCGGCAGACAGCCCTACAGCGGGTCGAAAAAATACGGTTGACTAAGAAATTTTTTCTCTCCCCGTATCAATAGCCATGGATCCTATGATGCTGACCGTGTTTAATCTGGAGTCCTCTATAAACTGTTGATAACTACCCCAGCGTCCTTGGTTAAATCCTTTAAAGATATCCAGTACCAGGTCAGGTCTTATCCAGTCATCAATTTCTCCGGTATGCAGATACCAATGATAACTTGAGTACAAATATTCCTCAGGGCGAGCTCCGGTTACCGTAGTCACTAAACCAAACCTTCGTATTTCCTGCTGCAACGGATTTAGATGAATCCATCTGGAAAGATGGACAATCCTCTCTTCCCCCCAGACTTCAACACATCTGTAACTTCCTTCCCATAATGTACCCCTCCGCTGATATTTCTGATTAAAATACATTCCGTAATTTGTCATAGCCCTTCTCATCAGATATGTCACCCGACCGGCAGATTCCGGTTGTACCAGCAGATGAAAATGATTAGGCATCAAGCAATAAGCTGCCAGACAAACTTTGTCATGTAAATTCATTCTTTGCTTATGTCTGCTGATATACGGTCTGTCGGTCTTAAATCTCGGATCTTGTTTTATTTTGAATTCTCCTAAGTATGTTTTCAGAACCCAAATAAATTTGTCGTAGTCGCCGGAAGAAGTAAACACCTGCCTTCCGTCAATGCCTCTATTATATATATGGTACCAGCGAGGCTCCATAACCCAACAATATCAAGGAGCCACCTATTGCGCAATAGGAAACAGCTCATTCATTTATCATCTTGACTATTCGCCACAAAAATATTTTACTTAATACAATCACACATATATGAAACTCGCCTCCACCCTGCAAAAAATCGGCTACTTTGTAATTCTGGGAACCATAGTTGTAATTCCCCTCTTTTTTGCCCCCGTTACCTCTGAATTCTACGAGTTTAACAAGCAGTACCTGCTTGTTCTCTCTTCTCTTGTTCTACTGGTCATCTGGACTGCCAGTTTTGTCATCAACCGTCAGGTACGATTAGTGAGAAGCCCTCTGGGTCTGCCTCTACTGGCACTTTTAGCTACCTGGGTCCTGTCTACTGTTTTACGTACCCCGAACAAATTCGACGCTCTGATTGAACCCGGGCAGACAGCCACCATGCTGGGTTTGGTCTTATTCTTTTTCACTTCCGTCAACCTGATCCGGCACAAAAAGGAGCTGGAGTTTTTGATTTATGGTCTCATACTATCCACTGGAGTTTTATCTATTGTCACGATTCTTTTTTCTTCCGGACTTCTTCCTCAGATCATCCCTTTCAACTTTATGAAAACTCCTCTCTGGTCCCCCACCGGCAATTCGTTGGCTACCGTTATTTTCCTGGCTACCCTTTTGCCTCTTCATATTGTCCTCATCCTCAAAGATAAAAGTAACTCCACAAAAACTTTGCTTCTCTCCCTGTCCCTTTTGGGTTCGATTATTGCCGGTGGCTTACTTACCTACCGCCTTTTTGGTCAGGGTATTGCTTCCCGTCCGGCGTTTCTTCCCCAATCCGTCAGTTGGGCTATAGCGTTGGAATCTCTGAAATCATCCCCGCTGCTCGGTACCGGCCCTGCAACATACCTGGTTAATTTTAGCCGCTTCCGACCAATTAGTTTCAATTTGAGTCCCCTGTGGAACGTCCGGTTTACCAGCGCTAGTAACTATTACCTGCAAATCATGTCCACCTTGGGAATACTCGGGCTTCTGGCCTACGTCTTTGTCATCATCAAATCCCTCAATCTGTTTGTGCAAGCCGTAAAATCAACCTCGGAATCCCCTTTCCGTATATTAGCCTTGGGTTCCGGACTTTCCCTTATAGCCGCCTTCACCCTTCAGCTATTCACTCCCGTCTCCCTGGTATCTCTGTTTCTGATCTTTACCCTGATACTCATTCTGGTTCAGTCTTTCAAACAAATGGGGTCATCCATGGTACACGAAGCCAATATCGACATTGTAGCTGCCTCGGATTCCGGAATACATTCACCCATTTTGCCCATAGTCAGTTTCGGTTTAGCTTTGACCCTGGTTGTCCCTATCGTTTACCTGGGCATCCGGGGTTATATTGCAGAAATTTACTTCCAGAATGCTCTCAGGTCTGCTGCAGCCAACCAGGGCAAAGGAACTTACGACAACCTGATTGCCGCCATGCGCACCAATCCTTATAGGGACTCATACCGGGTAGCTTATTCTCAAACCAATTTACTCTTGGCCAATACTGCCGCAGCCAAGCAGGAACTAACTCCCGAAGACCGCAATACTATCACCCAGCTCATTCAGCAGTCGATCCGTGAGGCTAAAAACGCCGTTTCCTTAAACCCGGTCAAAGTCACCAATGTGGAAAATCTGGCTAATGTTTATCGCAATCTGGTCAATTTCGCCCAGGGTGCAGATGTCTGGACTGTAGCCTCCTATCGCCAGGCCATACTTCTGGATCCCGTCAACCCCAATTTGAGAATTTCCCTGGGAGGTGTTCTTTACGCCACCAAGAACTACGACGAGGCTATCCGTTTCTTCCAACAGGCTGTTGATCTCAAACCCGACCAAGCCAACGCTTATTACAATCTGGCTGCCGCTTACCGCGAAAAAGGAGATAACAGAAACGCTTTCACAGCCATGCAGGCAGTGGTCAACCTGATCGACAAGGGTTCCGCGGACTTTACCAAAGCCTCAGCCGAACTGGAAGAACTGCGCAAGAAATTGGGTGAGACCTCCGCTCAACCCCAAACCCCGGTTCAGGCTCCTGCTCAAACCGAGCTGGTCGCCCCCAAAGCCCTCCCTTCTCCCAAAATTACGCCTCCTATTGAACTTCCTTCCGAACTGGGTCCTGAAACCAGCGGTACACCTGCTCCCTCCCCCGTGAGTGCTACTCCCACTCCCGCCCGTTAAATTCTCTCCCAAAACCTTCTATCCGCCTCAGTTTCTCTTTTTTTGACACCTCCCGAGGTATTTCTCATTGCCAGACACACCCTCCCTCCCACGGGTACTTGCTCACAAATTTGCATCTTTTGAGGTGCTGTATACACTCCACAATCTATAACACCTTTAACACCTTGCTCACCCCGACTTCGAAACCGCAGAAACGGGCATCCCGGCATATAATATAAATGCCGCCCCATCCCGTCTGGTAGATCTTCGAGTAATCTTAATCTTGCCCCGTGTTTTGTCAAAATCTCCGCTTCAGTTGTATGCAATCTTATGTTAATCCTCCTGCAGCAAGCAGCCAAGCAATCCCTCCGACAATTGAGCTCCGTATTCATTACCGGATTATCACCCACAAATGATAAAATTCAAATACATTCTCGGGCTCATAGTTAAACGGTAGAACACGTCGTTCGCATCGACGAGATCCGGGTTCAATTCCCGGTGAGTCCACACATTTATTTGCAATCTTCAGCCAATAGGAATCCTGCTTTTTGGGCTTCATCTTCGTTGCAGAAAAACTTGTCCCCGGCCGCCAGATTCACCCTGACCGTGTTGTAATGCGGACATTCCGGCAAGTAATATTTTTTCGTCCATTTGGTTTGATCAAAATTACCCTTAATCTGGCAATTCACTTCTTCTGCATTGTATTTCTGATTACATTCGGGGCCGAATATTCCGACTTTCTTTTCAGAGGATTCATTGTGGGCTGCCCGCAGTCCGGCGTTCACCTTCGAGTCCGGATACTCAGCCTTGGCCAGCCCGGCTTTAATCATCGCCTCATCCACCCACACCCCGTCTGCATAAACCAACGCCATCTGCCGCCCCCACTGGTCCCATTTAATTCCTTCCAGCCTCACCGTTTTCCCCAACACGAACTCCTCTAATTTTTTGGTTGCTTCCTGGCCCAGACAAGCGTCATACGCCGGGGCGTCGGCTCCGATCAGCCTCACTCTCACTCCCCTTTTCAGGGTAAAGGTATCCCCATCCAGCACATGTATTACCCGCATCTCTTCCTGTTTGGTTTTCCAAAAATACGCATTCACAGTCCCCGATACCACCAGACCGGCCACCAATCCCCCTATTACCAACCGTTTAAACAAGCCCAGTTTCTTTTTCGTCACATCCCTCCTGGCTTAAGTCTACCCCGCCACTCCTCCGATCTCAAACGTCTTAATCTACCTTTCTACAATCAGCATGCCCGTTGGCACCGGCTCCGACTTCGACCGGACAACTTTGTTCCGGGAACCCAACAGGTTGCCTGAGATGCTCAATTTCATGTGCCATCGCGGCAGCTATCCCTGGCCCTAGACGATTTCCATGAGCCTGATTATAAGCGTAGATTCAACCCGTAAACGTCCGCTTCAAACTTGCTTTAATATGACTTATAATTCCGTAGTCCGGTCGGGCCCGTAGTTCACCGGTAGAATAACTCCATGGCATGGAGTAGAAAGGGGTTCAATTCCCCTCGGGTCCACCAATAAATATCCTATGAGAAATCTTGAACTTCAACCTGTGGATTCCGGCCCCTGCAGGGCAGCTCTTTGTGCCAGAAGTATCAATCCCGACGCCCAGTGTGCCCTTAAAACCTCACTTAACCAACAACCACCCCCTCTAAAGGCAAATATGAATCAGCATATCGAACTTTTTGGGATCGGTTGCCAAATTTCTATACTTATCAGTCTGACCAAACAATTTGGCCGGAAATGGCCCATTCTCAGTCAAATTCTCCAGGCCCGTACCTCCTGAAATTTTATGAGCCGGATTTTTCTCTATCTCACCATATTTCTCACTGGTGCAGCTGTCCTTATCCTCGAAGTTACGGCCACCCGGATTCTGGCACCCTTTTTCGGCAACACTATCTTCAGCCTCTCCAGCGTTCTTACCGTCATTCTCACAGCTCTCAGCCTGGGGTATTATTTCGGCGGCAGGATTGCCGATCGTTTCCCGCACCCTCGGATTTTCTACTTCTTCATCACTGTCTCCGGTCTGGCTACCTTTTTTATCAAAATTATCGGTGTGGTTCTCCTGCCTGTTTTTTCTTCCATCTTTTCGCTGGCGGTAGGTCCGTTGGTTAGTTCCCTCCTGCTATTCCTCCTTCCGGCCTTCATTCTCGGTACCCTCTCCCCTTTTGCCATCAAGCTCAGTTCCGGTTTCTTCCCTCCGGAAAAAATCGGTCAGGCTTCCGGTATAGTTTTTTTCTGGTCAACCCTGGGAAGCATTATCGGCAGTCTCTCGACCGGATTTTTACTGATTCCGAACTTCGGTATCGACAAAATAATCTATGGTACTGCCATCGGCCTCACACTGCTTGGCTTGGCCGGTACCAGGCTGAAATTCCATCCCCTTCCCATCTTTGCCGTCCTGATTCTCCTTCTCCAAATCCTGCTGGTCAGTTCCCTTTCTCCCTCCCCCGACAATCCCCTGATCTATTCTGCCGATGGCTTTTACCAAAAAATCTCCGTCTCACAGCCTCATTCCACACCGGCAGTCAGATACCTTATCCAGGATCGTAATGTCTCCGCGGCCACCTACCTTGAATCAGACGATCATGTCTTTCCTTACACCCGATACGCAGACCTCTATCGTATATTCAACCCCTCCGCCCGTACCGCTTTGGTTATCGGAGCCGGGGCTTACACCATCCCCAAAGCCTTATTGAATTCCGATCCGTCATTCCGGGTAGACGTGATTGACATCGAACCTGGCCTCTACGAACTGTCCGAAAAGTATTTCCGGCTGAAGCCATCTAACCGTTTACGCAACTTTATCTCTGACGGCCGCTATTTTCTCACTCGCAACTCAAAAAAATATGACCTGATATTTTCAGATGCCTATTACTCGCTTCTTTCCATTCCTGCGCATCTGACCACCGTGGAGTTTTTCTCCCTGGCCAGATCCCGCCTCAATCCCGGGGGCATGTTTATTGGTAATTTTGTCGGCAACCTGACCCCAGTAATCCCTTCCTATTTTTACTCACAGTTAAAAACATTTACTTATGTTTTTCCCCAAACCTGGGTTTTTGCCCTGAACCCCTCCCGGCCTGACTCTGTCCAAAACATCCTTATTGTGGGTATCAACTCCGATTCTCCGGCTGAGTTTGACACATCCTCCCATGCTGATACCTTTATAAATACTTCCGCGGTAAATCTCTCCGCGTATCCGGTTTTCACCGACAACTACAACCCGGCCGAATATATATTGGCCCAAACTCTTACTGATAAATATCGTTAAAAAAAGCGCCTTAAAAAAGGCGCTTTTTTTATTTAAGCCTTGCGGCTGTTTCGGAAACAGTCCCGGCACAATACCGGCTTATCTCCTCTGGGTTCAAACGGTACTGTATCCTGTTTACCGCAATTACTGCAGGTAATCGGAAAGTCTCTGCGTTGACCCATGGATTCGGATTTCTTTTTTGCACGGCAATCCGGACATCTGGTGGGAGGGTTGGTAAACCCTTTCTCCTGATAGAACTTTTGTTCCCCGACCGTCCATACAAACTGATTTCCGCAATCCTTACATGTCAAAGTTTGGTCTGCTAATTTAGCATCGCTCATATAAATTCGTTAATCAATTAAAAAAGGCCCCGTAAAAAGGACCCTAACCAATTGTATTATCTTTTTTTATCACCTCCTTCTAGTTAAAAATCCCTGTTTATTTCACTTCCGGGAATTTATTCCAGAAGGACTTGGAACTGGGTTGCACTGATTATAGCATAGCCACCCCTATTTCAGGAAATTCAGGGGGTTCAGTTTGACTCCTCCTCTGACTATTTCAAAATGCAAATGCGGCCCTGTCGACCTCCCCGTTGACCCTTCCAGCCCGATCCTGTCTCCCCTGTTTACTGTCTGACCTGTTCCCACCAGTGTTTTTGACAAATGGCCATACCTGGTAATGTAGCCGTTGCCGTGGTCAATTTCCACCCGTATCCCATACCCGGATCCGTCAGGCCACCCGGACACAACAACCCTCCCCGAGTCTGCAGCTACAACCGGAGTCCCGAAAGCTGTAGCTATATCGATCCCCTGATGATAAAACCTGTAACCCTGGGTTATCCTGCCTCCGATTGGCCATACAAAATTACCCAGCGCTGATACCACACCCGCATTCGGAGTCTGTTGGGCAACACTCCTGGCCGGAGACCATTGTATTTCTGCCGGTTTTACACCATCGGGAATAATCAATTCCTGACCCACCGCTAAAGAAAAAACCTCATTATCCGCAAAGGTATTAAACGGAAAATCTACCACACCCTGAGGATTGGCGTTGTATTTCTTGGCAATGGAATAAATCGTTTCCCCCCTGCCGACTTTATGTTTCACTCCCGTCACTGGTAGAATCTTCAGAGTTTGACCGGGTTTAATCTGATTTACCGAGGTCAGGTTGTTTTCCCAACGGATGGTATCCACAGATATCCCGAATTTATCGGCAATCTCCGATGCTGTATCCCCGGTTTGAACCTGGTAATCCATAACTTTATCCCGCACCTTCTCGGACACCTGGGTTGCCGTATCCGTTTCCGTCGTACGCATTATTTCCGTTTCCGGTTGTTGGTCTGTCAGGCTTTCCTTATCCACCCCGGGAAACGAACTGGCCAGAACCGGTGCCAGAACCACAGACATGGCCACCAACCCGCCCATTGCGGTATGCACAAACGGCCTGGTAAATCTTCCCCGCTGTCGGTACAACACAACTGTAATCAGGCCCTTGATCCTTTCAAACTTGGAAAAAACCCCGTACAGCCGGCGGTAAACATACCGATACCAGGCATAAATATACTCTCCCAGATCAGTTCGATATAACCGAAAATATCTCCTCATAAGCTTCCCCACCTTATCACAGACAAACCTGCTTTTCAAAAGCCTGTATTACCTCTTCTTTGTCCGACCAATGTCTCTCGGTTTTACCTATCAGAATAGACTTTTCATGCCCTTTTCCTGCCAATAATACAGCGTCGCCGGGTTTGGCCTTACCCACTGCCATTTCAATCGCTTTCCGCCTGTCATTTTCAATAATTACTCTGTTTCTGTCTCTCTTTTCTATCCCGGCGACAATTTGCCGGGCAATCTCATTTTGATCTTCCATCCTCGTATCGTCCGAAGTAACTATCACCACATCCGCCAGCCTCGCGGCAATCTCTCCCATCATAGGTCTTTTATCTTTATCTCTCTCCCCCGTGCACCCAAAAACCAGAATTATTTTACCTTTCTTTGCCTGCTGTGCCTGCTCCGCTTGAAGTGTCCTTAGCATCTGTTCCAAAGCATTGGGAGTATGAGCAAAATCAACGTATATCCTGAATTTTTGCCCCACCTTCACTTCTTCCCTCCTCCCCGGTACTCCTGAAAAATTACCTACTGTCAATTCTACTATCTCACTTCTAATTTCTAATATTCGGCACACCGCTTCCGCCGCGCCGATATTATATAAATTGTATCCCCCAAAAAGCGCTGGACTGATATTTTTTAATTTTGTTTTTGAATATTTAATTATTTGGGGTTTTGAATTTGATTGAAAATTGTAAATTGAAAATTGTAAATTCCTAAACGACAGATCATCCCCATTCAATACGGCAAACTTTACTCCCCTAAACAACTTGGCTTTAGCAGATATATATCTCCTCATATCCACAAAATCATCCAGATGTTCATGGGTTATATTCGTCAGTACCCCGATATAAAAATTGCACCCCCATACCCGGTATTGGTCCAGTCCGTGCGCTGTCACCTCCATCACCAGATGCGTCACTCCCGCCTTTACCATTCGCGCTAACAAAGGCTGCATCTGTCTCGCATCCGGATTCGTCGTATGCAGACCGGTTTCTATCTCCTGATCACCTATTTTCGCTACCACGGTGGAAATCAAAGCTGTTTTGTACCCTGCAGCCTTGAGTATTTCGTATATCAGAGTGCATGTCGTCGTCTTTCCGTCCGTCCCCGTCACTCCGATTACTGTCAGTTTTCCCGCCGGATATCCGTATTTTATTACCATCGCCGCCGATACCAGGAAATGATACACATTCTTCACCCTCTGTCCCCACCACCTAATTTCCTTTTTCAGTTTCACTTTATCCATATCCCCCATCTTACCAAAAAGTCATCCCTCTTCAGTATTATTTAGGCATCAATTTCTTTGTCTCATCCCAGAAATAATTTAGAAGGTGATATGAACTTTGATATAGCTTTTCTGCCATCTTGGAATCTGTCTTCCATTCCTGATATTTCTTCCTTGCATCTAATATTAAATTCACCATCTCCTGCTCTTTCCTGGGTAGCTTAAAAAAACCCCGGAGTTTTTCTTTGTCATGCACCCGACTAAATATTTTCATCCTATCCTCATCATTCACATAATCCAGTCCGTTTTTTATCCCCTGTACCCAAGCATACTGCTGAACCGCAATTTTTCCCCATACTAATGCTTCGCCAAAGAACAGATCCGCATCCTGCTCCAAGTCATATGCCAAAGGGGTAAGTTTTATTGCTCTCACCCACTGTGAATACATATAATTGCACCCCTTAATTACTTCATCATTACTCGATGTAACAATGATATCCTCAAATAAATTTCTACCATGCCACATTTTTATCGACAATTTGTGACCTTCCAATACATATCCCGGCCGCCCGAAGGGCATTAATAAATCCCTCTCCTTAACATCAAAAAACGCTATTTTAAAAAACAAATCGGTTTTATTTATATCTCTCCCCCACGGAGCTGCAAATCTTTCCGGATGATATTCCGGACGCAAATTTACCCACTGGGAATATTTTTTATTTAAACCGGATGCCACCCGGCCTATTTTCCATGAAACCGCAGCATCCGATGTCCCAAATACTGCAAAATTAACATCAGGTCTTGTTTTGGAGTAATCACCCCGAGCATAACTTCCGGTTACTCCAATTCCCTTTATTCCCTTTCCTCCCAACTCCTTCCATACCAAATCACAAAACTCGTCCACAAACTCCTTGATCACCTTCTCAATTTCCACCGCCCCAATTCTACTAATATCTCCCTATTTGTACAACCGACTGTGTGTACCGAGCATTTCAAAATATACCGTGTCATCATCGATCATCCGAAAAACCGCTTGCCAGTCACCAGTAACATTAATACTTCTGTATCCCTGATATTTTCCGGACAGTGCATGGTTATTCAGGAGCGGGTGAAACTTGTCAGATATATATATTTCAACTCTTTCCCGTACCGATTTTTGCACTGGTTTCGAAGCCTTTTTTAATTGTTTAATAAACTTCTCCGCATAGTCAACATGCATATTTATTTCTTCCCTGCAATTACCTTATCCAAAAACTTCAACGCCTTATCAGCAGAATCGAAAGAATAATATTTTCCCCTTTTTCGTTCTTCCTCCGCTTCCCTAATAGCCTGAATCAAATATTCACTCGGTTCTTCCGAATCAGAAATATGAATAGTCCTGGTTTTTATCAGATTCATTAAATATGCATTCACCAAAGCACTTAAGCTAAACCCCAACTCCCGGGCAGTTTGCATAGCAGCCCGCTTCAGTTTGGGATCCGTTCTGACATTAATCACCGCCGTGTCCATACGACGAGTATATACAATATATATACAATGTCAATACTTATAGCACTGCCAGCCACACACCGAATACCGCCAAAATAAATCCCGCCAGCCAGGCTCTGGCCACGATCTTTGGTTCCTCCCAACCCAGAAGCTGTAACCAATGGTGAAATGGGGCAATGGGAAAAATCCTTTTTTTCATAAACTTCTTGCTGAAAAGCTGCAACAGACTGCTCATCCCCTCAGCCAGAAAGATGCCTCCTATAACCAGTAATGCCACCGTCTTTCCTGACAGCAGTCCAATAACTGCCAGCGTGGCTCCGAAAGCCAGACCTCCCACATTACCCAGCATTATCCTCGCAGGAAAGATGTTGAAATATAAATACGCCATCAGGGCACCCAACCACAAAACAATAAAAGTCAGCAGCACTTCATCCAACTCCCTCGAGGCGATCACCACAAACGCCATTAAGCAAATCATCAAAAGTCCGCCGGAAAGTCCGTCCAGACCGTCAGTAAAATCAAAAGAATTAGCAAAACCCACAATCAGAAATGCAGCCAGGGGAATTATCCCCCATTCCAGATGAAAATATCTTCCCACAATGGGAATATTTATTATATCAATTCCCAACCCAAAATATAAAAACGCCCCCACAGCCAGTCCCACCAATAACTGCAATAGAAACTTTTGCCGCATTCTCAATCCGAAAAAGCCGGTTTTTGCAAATCCGAAAATCTTTATTACATCGTCATAAAAACCCAAAGCTCCGAAACCTGAAAAAGTCAGCAGTATCACTCCGAGTTCGCGCCACAACTCATGCCCGGAGATCATTTGACCGTTACGAATCAAAAAAACTACACCGAATATTACGATCACCACTGCAGAAACCAGAATTCCACCACCCGTCGGTACACCTACTTTAACGGCGTGCATTTCTCTGATCTTATAAAAAGCCCTGGTGGCAGACTTTCTCACTTCCTGCGTTTCCGCCGAACGCTGGAATTTCATCCGGTACAAAAAACCGATAAACGGTATCATCAATAAGAACGTAATAACGAAAGCCAGGATTATCAGACCGAAATAGAAGTGCACGTTATCCATTATAATACCCTCAGTGCAAGAAAAACGCCCCCTCAGAATCCATTTTATGGGTATCGGCGGCTCCGGTATGTCAGCTGTAGCCCAGATTGCTCATGCCCGGGGATACATCGTCACCGGTTGTGATCTTCAAACCGATACACCCTATATTGAAAAGGTCAAGAAACTTGGCATCACTGTCTCAATGGGCCACAATTCCGGCCATCTTAAAGATATTGACATCCTCGCTGTGACGCCTGCCGTGTTTTACCAAAACGACGATCACCCCGAAACCGCTCTGGGACGGGAGAAAAGCATTCTCATGAAATGGCAGGAATTTATGGGTAAATATCTGCACAAAAACAAATTCGTGATTTGTATTGCCGGCACACATGGCAAATCCACCACCACTGCTTTGGCGGGAATATTATTGGAAACTGCCGGCTTAGACCCCACGGTAGAGGTCGGTGCCACTGTCCTTGTCTGGCACAACAATTTTCGTCTGGGCAAATCCGATTATTTCATATCCGAAGCAGACGAATTTCACGAAAATTTCGCCTCTTACCGCCCGGATATCATCATTCTTAACAATATCGAAATGGATCACCCCGAATTTTTCACCAGCGAGGAAAATCTTTTGGATACGTATCAAAATTTTATTAACAGCCTCAAACCCGGAGGGCACATTATTGTTAATCGCGATTCTCCCCTTATCACCCAGCTCCGATTACCCCCCGCCACCCACTACTACTCACTCAAAGATACTAATAATATCGAGCCTACCCCCGACTCAACTTCTTTCGAATACCACAGACACAAGTACTCACTGAAAATTCCCGGCCGCCACAACATATCTAATGCTCTGGGTATCATAAAACTGGCCGAAATTCTGAATATTAATCACTCAGACTTAAACTCAACTCTTAAACAATTCTCCGGTATCGGACGTCGGCTGGAATTAATCGGAGAAAAAAATGGGGTTAAGATCTACGATGATTATGCCAACCACCCGACAGCCTTCGCTGCCACCATCAATGGCGTCAAACAACTCCACCCACAGGACCAGGTTATTGCCGTCATCGAACCCCACACCTTCACCCGATTGCGCACCCTCCTCCCCCAACTACCCGAAAGTCTTAGAGCTGCCGATAAGGTTATCATTTCAAAAATATTCGCCTCCCGAGAAACCGACCCCGGTGATTTTTCCGGCGCGGATATCACCGCCGCCTCCAAACACGATAATTGCCGCTATATTCCAGAATTTAATGATATTATTCTCTATCTCCGCTCTCTTAGCGAAGCGCGAATATCTCTATCTAACACGGTTATCCTGGTGATGGGCAGTGGCCTCTCCCACAAACTCTCCCGGCAGATATTTGAATCTCTATGAAGTATCAGGAACTTCGCCATAAATACCCCAAATTTATTTACGAGAAGTTTGAGTACGAAATAGTAAACGGGGATTTGGAAATTAAATTTTTCTATTCCATCCCACCTGATCACCACTTCACCCATAAAATTAACCTCTCCCCTAACCCCTCTCCTAAATTAGGAGAGGGGAATCAAAGGGGTGAGGTACTACCAACCCTGGATAATCTCATCTTCCATATGGGTCTGTCTTTAATGCCCTCCTACTGGAAATCCACCTGCTCCCCCGTCATCGAAATCCGGGCCGGAAACCTGTCTGCCTCTCAAATTTCTTTTTGGGAAAAATTGTTTTTAAAAGGCATGGGGGAATATTTTTACAAGAATCAAATTGATTTTACCGAAAAGGATTTTCTGGCATTAAGCGCTTTTAAAACCTCTCCCCATCCCTCTCCTAGATTAGGAGAGGGAGAAGAGGGTGAGGTATTTAAGAAAATATGGGGGAATAACAAAGTTCTGGTTCCAGTCGGTGGGGGCAAAGACTCCATCGTCACCCTCGAACTCCTCAAACCCCACTACAATGTTATTCCCTTCCTGGTCGACCCTGTCCCTCTGATGTTAAACGTCTGCAAGACCGCAAGCCTGTCGCCTTTTATCCTGACCAGCACCATCGATCCCCATCTCCATGAACTTAATTCACTAGGCTATTTGAATGGTCATGTCCCTATCACTGCTACACATTCATTTGAAGCATTATTGGCAGCCCAAATTACCGAATGCAAATATATCACCTTCAGTAACGAGCGCAGCAGTGATGAAGGTAACACCGAATATTTGGACCACACCATCAACCATCAATATTCCAAGTCACTGGAATTTGAAACTGATTTCAACCAATATCTCTTATTTCTCAATTCTCATATCTCATATTTTTCCTTCCTCCGTCCTCTCTACGAAATCCAAATTACCAAAATCTTTTCCCGCTATCCACAATATTTCAAAATCTTTTCCAGCTGCAACACCAACTTCAAACTGGATCCCAAAAGCCATCCCAAAGGCTTATGGTGTCAACACTGTCCCAAATGCGTTTCCACCGCCATGATGCTGGCTTGTTTTATAGGTAAAGATAAAGTGTCGGAAATAATGGGCTCATATCCCCCTGACCTGCCCGAAAATATAAGTATTATGGATGACCTGCTGGGCAAAAACCCCGTCAAACCTTTCGAATGCGTCCTCACCCGCGCCGAAGCCAATGCGGCTTTTACCGGAAAAGGACTAGACCGGATCCTCTCCTCCTGGCAGGATAATCCCAACATGCCAAAGGAATTCGAAGATATATTAAAATCCCAATACCTCACCCCTTCGGTTCCCCTCTCCTGAATTAGGAGAGGGGTTAGAGGTGAGGTTTTAAAAACTTAATATGATTATCGATAAAATTTCCCAATCCGATAAAGTTCTCATATTGGGTTTTGCCCGGGAAGGCCAATCCACTTACAAATATCTGCGTGCGAAATTTCCTGAACTGATTATCGGTCTGGCCGATCAAAAAACCCCCGACTGGCTCCCCGACGACCCCCTGATACATATACAGTTTGGTGAAAATTATTTGAAAATTGAAAATTGGAAATTGGTAATTAAAAGTCCCGGTATCTCTCCCCATAAACCTGAATTAGTAGCCGCTAAAAAAAGGGGTGCAGTTTTCACTTCCCATACGGAAATATTCTTTGAGGTCTGCCCCAGCAAAAATACTATCGGTATTACCGGCACAAAGGGTAAATCTACTACTACCAGTCTGATATATGAAGTTATCAAAAAATCGAGTTTACCGGTAGTATTGGTAGGCAATATCGGTCGTCCAGCGCTGGATTTCCTGCCGGAAATCACCCCAGACACCTGGGTCGTGTTAGAGCTGTCTTCTTACCAGCTGATGGATCTGCAAACCAGCCCACATATCGCAGTTTTGCAGGCCATTTATTCGGATCATTTGGACTACCACACAGGCTTCGAGGAATATAAAAATGCCAAATACAATATTACCAATTTCCAATCTGCCAAAGATTATCTGATCACTCAAACAGATATTCCCACCCTTGCCAAAAAAATTATATTTTCCTTTAATGACTTCGGTCCGGCTACAAAAACCAAACTCCTTGGCAAACACAATCGGCTCAATATCATTCCCGCCCTGAAAGTCGCTGAAATTCTTAATCTCCCGAAGGATAAACTCTACGCCGCGGTCAAAGAATTCACCCCCCTGGATACCCGCCTGCAACCGGTAGGTACAAAAAAAGGAATTGAGTTTTACTCCGACACTCTGGCGACCATTCCTGAAGCGACAATCGCTGCTATAGACGCATTACACCCCAAAGTCACCACTCTTATCGCCGGCGGCCATGATCGCAAACAAAATTACTCCGAATTAGCAAAAAAGATACTATCTTCAGGTATAAAGACACTTATTGCTTTCCCCGCCACCGGACCCCGGATTTGGAGTGAAATTATCTCTGTTAAACAAAACCCGAACATCGGGTACTATTACACTGAAAGTATGCAGGATGCAGTCAAACTGGCACTGGATCATACTGCATCAGGGGAAATTTGCCTCCTCTCCCCCGCCGCTCCCAGTTTCACCCTTTTCAAAGACTACCGCGACGAAGCAGAACAATATATAAAGTTTATTACTGGATCTACTATTGCTGGCTGATCTTATATAGTATAAAAGTTCATGGATCAACAATTTGAAATACAAGCGGATACTGCCATTACTCCCGAAAAAAACATCTCTGGTTTCTTTTCCCGTCTTCATGACAAACTCAAATCTGCTCCAATAGAGCTGGTACAAACTGCCAGGTTAAAAATCAGAAACAATAATGTCCTGTACGCTATTCCCGGACATGAAAGCTGGCTCCCGCTCCTAAAGCTGGCCGCCTCCGAATTTTCCTCATTTATCACATATGGCAGAACAGACATGCCATTAGCCGTTGGAGTGGAGACTGTAGCCTCCTGCACCCGAAAATGTTCCTATTGTCCGGTAAGTAAACAAGAATTTCCCGAAACACGACCATATAGGGTCATGCGGGACGAAATATATAACTCTATTATAGATACCTTGAGCGAAATCCCCCGGCGTGCAAACCAAAAGGGGTTTAACGGAGTATTACATCTGAATGGCTATGGAGAACCGACTATTGATAAAAAAATTGTCCAAAGAACCGAGTATGCCAGAAAAAAATTGCCAGAGGCCACGATCGGCTTTTACTCCAATGGTGATAACCTGACAGAAGATCTTTACTTGCAGCTCAGAAACGTAGGCATCAACGAAATAATCATGACCCCGCACGATGGAAAATTCAGTTCCCGGCTCCAAGACTTGGGTGAAAAATATTTTGAGGATGGAATTTTAAAGCTAAATCCTCCGCTAACAAAGTTGTCAAATAGAGGGGGTAACATTAATGTTGCCGAAGCACTTCTGCAAAGCCCGACCAACCGCTGTGTTCATCCGTCTTTTACAATGGAGATCACCGTAGATGGCACAACTATACTTTGCGCCAGTGATGCGCTCATTAAAACACCTCTGGGTAATATTTCCAAATCGGGATTCCATGACGTTTGGGATAATAAATACTACCGTCAGATGCGCCGCGCCCTGAGGCATGGCAAATACGACTTACTGCCTGAAATCTGTCGCCGTTGTAGAATCCCGAATTAGAATTTTCGGAAGTTAATTCCCTAACCAGTTCATCATCACCACCGTCGCAAATCGGCCTTCGGGTTCACCGTTTTTCACAGAACGCACGTGGGAAAAAAATCTCCGGTCGGAAAACACGTCCGCTTCACTTACCCCTATATTCTGCTTCGTTATCTCTGCTTCAATAAATTGCTGTTTCAAAAACTCTCCGGTATCAAGTAAATATCCATCTTCACCTGTCTTTTCCGCAAATCTCCCCCAGTCTCTTTTAAATGGTAACTTCCCGATCCAGGTATACGATTCCTTCTTTATCCCCGGTCCCGCCGCTACGGTAATTTCCCCCGTATCTGACCCCAACTGCCTGAATTTATTGATTACCAAACCGGGCAACCCCCCGTCCAGCCCCTGTCTTCCCAAGTGTGCCAGTGCCAAAATCTTCTTTGCCGGATCATATACCACCGTCGCATGACAATCCGCTGTCACCATCCACAAACCGACTCCCGTCTCAGAGGTTATCAACACATCACCATCAACATACATTCCTTTATCTTTGCCCCCCACCCGCATAACCCGGATACCCAATTCCAGACTGGCCATCACACAGTCCCCAATCTTAATATTTAATTTATCTAAAAATCTTCTCCTGTTCCTGTTTACCTCTTCTTTGTTTCCCCATTTCTCAGCCATATTCCCCTCCTCCGCCGTCGACACCCCATGCATCAACTCCGGGAATTTCGCCAAAGTTTTAAGTCTATACATTTATTTCCCCAAAATATCTTTTGCTTTCAACAGCAACACCACTGTAGCCGAATGCGTAATTTCGCCTTCTTCTACCATTTCTAATGCTTTTTCATATGGCACTTTTATCACGCGTATCGTTTCCGTACCTTCCGGATGACTTTGTCCTTCAGTCAGTCCACAAGCCAGATACAAATAGTTGGGGGATACCACAGCAGTAGTAAATGGATCAATCCAGTCCAGATATTGCCACCTGGCTGCTTTAAGTCCTGTTTCTTCCTCCAACTCCCGTTTCGCAGCCGCCAACTTATCTTCTCCAGAGTATATTCCCCCACTTATGGCTTCTGCTGTTATTCTTCCTATCCCATAATGAAATTCCCGTGTTAAATATACCTTCCCCTTATTATCTACAGGTAATACTGTCACCCCGGCCTTCATAGTTACCACCCCGAAAATCCCGGGCTTTCCATCCGGACGGATCACCTCATCTTCTCTTACCGATATCCAGGGATTTTTGTAAACAGTCTTTGTCCCGGTCACTACCCACGGCCCTCTTTTGACTTTCACTGCTTGATTATACCTTGCCCTATCCCGGTATAATACCCTGGCATGGGCCAATTTTTTGTTACCGGAGGGACGCCGCTCTCAGGTCACATTACCATCTCCGGTAATAAAAACTCCGTTCTCAAACTCATGGCTGCTTCTCTTTTGGCAGACGGTCCGGTAACTCTGACCCGGGCCCCGGTCATCCGTGACGTCTCCGCCATGGCCGAAATTCTGGAATCTCTGGGGGCAAAAGTCACCGGCCTTGCCACCCCTAAAATCACTATCGATCCCCGCGGATGCAACAACTGGGAAGTCAGCCCGGAATTATCCCGCAAAGTCCGCTCCTCCGTCATGTTCCTGTCTCCCCTGCTGGCCAAATTCGGACGGGTCAAAATCGGCTTTCCCGGTGGTGACGTCATTGGCAAAAGGGCTATCGGCACCCATCTGGATGCCCTGACCCGTCTGGGAGCAAAATTCGATATCCTCAATGACACCGTCTCCGGCAGCTTCACCCCCCCGAAACAACCCGTCGCCGTCTTTCTGGACGAGGCTTCCGTCACAGCCACAGAAAATGCCCTTATTCTGGCCTCTACTCAACCCAACACTACTACCATCGAAGATGCCGCCTGCGAGCCGCATGTGGGCGATCTGGGGCAATTCCTGACCCGTATGGGAGCCGAAATCACCGGTTTGGGATCAGGTATCATCAGCGTCCTGGGCACGCCCAATCTCAAAGCCGTAACCTATCCGGTCTCCCCGGATTATATAGACGCCGGCACCTTCGCTATTGCGGCTGCCGCCACCGGCGGTACTATCACCATTTCTCCAGTAGATCCCAAAGATCTGCGCATGATTCTGCTCTACTTATCCCGCTTCGGCGTTAAATATTCCTGGCCCAAAAGTGACACCCTCAAAATCCTGCCTTCCCGGCTCTCAGTCGATCCGGAGAAGTTGGGCATCCGCCAAAAATTCCAGACCCGTCCCTGGCCGGGTTTCCCCACAGATCTGCTCAGTCCTCTGATCGTACTGGCCACCCAAACCCAAGGAACTGTTTTGATGCACGATTGGATGTACGAAACCCGGATGTTCTTCACCGACAAACTGGTGGCAATGGGTGCTAATATCACTCTCTGCGACCCGCACCGCTGTCTGGTTACCGGTCCCACCCCCCTGGTCGGCCGCCATCTGGCTTCCCCGGATATCCGGGCCGGCATGTCCATACTCATCGCTGCTCTGGCCGCCGAAGGGGAAAGCATCATAGACCATGCGGAAATCATCGAGCGCGGTTACGAAGACCCCGCCTCCCGCTTTGCTTCCCTTGGAGCCAAAATCGAACGCGTCGACCGCCATGATTAACAAAGCTCTTCCATTTGAAATCCCCATCCATTTCCAAAATGGTACTTTCGCAATACCTCAACAAATCAAGCAAAGGTTTCGCCTAAAGATTGGTGATAAACTCAAATTAATCGCCAGAAAGAATTTCCTCATCATCGAATTTAAACCCTAATGGTTGACCTCTCCCCATATACTACTTTGCGTGTACCCGCCAAAACCGAAAAGTTGATAGAAATAAATACTTTGGCTGATATTAAAAAACTCCCTTCCGAAAATGTCTTTTTCCTGGGCGAGGGGGCAAACGTGCTATTTACAAAAGACTTTCCCGGAACTGTTGCCAAAATTAATCTTCCTGGGATAAATGTCCTCAAAGAATCCGCAGATTCCGTCGTCATCGAGGTTGGTGCCGGTGAAAACTGGCACAAATTTGTCATGTACACCGCAGAAAACAGTTGGTCGGGAATCGAAAACCTGGCTCTTATCCCCGGCTGTGTTGGAGCCGCTCCCATTCAAAATATCGGGGCCTACGGCCAATCCGTGGATCAAACAATCGATTCTGTAAATTATTTCAATCTCTCAGCCCAAAAATCTTACATCCTCTCCAATTCCGATTGTCAATTCAAATATCGGAATAGCACCTTTAAACACGAACTGAAAAATCAATTCTTAATTACCTCAGTTACCTTCAGACTTTCCAAATCTTCTCACTCCAAACTCGACTATTATTCCCGTTACGAATCTCTTCAGACGGAAATTGCAAAAATTGCTGAACCTCCCTACGCCGTCCAGGATGTCAGCCGTGCAGTAATTAACATCCGTACCCAAAAAATGCCCGATTGGCACAAACAGGGTACCGCCGGCAGTTTCTTCAAAAACCCTTTTATTACCAAAACCAAATTAGCCGATCTCCAAAATAAAATCCCGGATATTCAGTACTACCCCACTACGGGCATGGACTACCCTAAACTTACCGATCCTGCCCTGGCTACCTCCGACTATGTCAAAATACCGGCCGGAAGACTCCTCGATGAATTGGGTTGGAAAGGCAAAAGAGTCGGTAACGTCGGCACTTTCGATCAACACGCCTTAGTCATCGTAACCTACCCCGGTGCCACGGGTGCCGAAGTTTACGAATTCGCCGAGGCCATGCGCGCCGACATCAAAAAACATTTCTCAATTGATCTGGAATACGAAGTCGTTATTGTTTAATCAATTTCCGTTTAAGCTTCTTGTCGTAAGTTACCAATTCAACTTTATTTTCTTCTGACAAGGCAAATAAATATGCATCAACAATACTCAAGTTAGTTTGATCTCTGTAAACGGCCAAGGTATTAAATAATAAAGTTCTGTTACTTTCGCAATTTGGCTTCATAAGTAAATCCACTACCCATCCAAATATTTTCTCTCTGGATTGACCATAGTGCTCCTGTAACGCAAACACCAGCTCTATCACGACTTCCTCAACCAGCCACACAACACCCTTATCAGCTATTTTTTCTAGTAACGTATCACCGTCTACCAGATACCTAAGCAAAACGTTGGTATCGACTAGTATTTTTTGCATCCTTTCGGGTTCTTAGATTCAAACCGGATATATGAGCCCTGGCAAGTTGTCTCTTAGTCGGATAATTTCCTTTAAATTCCACCAGCACGCCCCTTAAGGACTCCCAACCGGTCGCTTTGGACACCTCAATTCCCTTTCCCCGAACAATAAAGTTCAATTTATCACCCCCCTTAATGTCCATACTCTTCCTCATCCCCGATGGTATGGTAATCTGTCCCTGCCGAGTTAATGTAACTGTATACATAATAATGCAAAGTATATAACCACATTAAATACTTGTCAAGTTCATTACTCAAGAATAACTTCTCTTCAATTTATCCTTTTCCTTCTTCTTTTCCAACGCCAGTCGGATAAGTTTATCCAATAAATCGGCATATTTTATTCCCGTCGCTTCCCACAACTTAGGGTACATCGAAATATTGGTAAATCCCGGTAAGGTGTTAATTTCGTTAACCACAAATTTACCCTCCGGAGTCAGGAACATGTCCACCCGTGCCATACAGGAACATTCCAAAACTTTAAATGTTTTAACCGCTAATTCCTGACATATCTTTATCTGTTCTGCTGACAATCTGGCCGGAATCACCAATTCCGCCCCATTCTCATCAATATATTTGGCCTCATAGTCATAAAACTCATGCCCCCGGGGTATCACTTCCCCCGGTAACGATGCTGTCGGCTCCTCATTTCCTAACACTGATATTTCAATCTCCCTGCCCTCTACCGCCTCCTCAACAATCACTTTAGTGTCATACTGAAAAGCCAATTTTATCGCTTTCTCTACCTCTATCTCTTTCTCTATCTTACTTATCCCCACCGACGATCCCATATTCGCCGGTTTCACAAACACCGGGAATTTAAAAGGAATCTTTGGGTTTCCTGAACTTGTACTTAAACTTAGACTGACATAATTTGCTACCGGTATCCCGGCCTGAATCAACAATCTCTTTTGCACATCCTTATCCATCCCGACCGCCGACCCCAGCACCCCCGCCCCCACATATGCCACATCCAAAAGTTCAAAGAGACCTTGTAGTGTCCCATCCTCTCCGAAAGTTCCGTGGATAATCGGAAAAAATATATCCACCTTCTCTTCCTGCACCGCCAACCCCTTTTCCCCGCTGGGCAACGCTTTCATCTCCGCCCCTTTCGGTAGCCATTTCTGGTCCATTCTGTGCCACTGCCCGGTCTTATCCACTCCCAAAAGTTCCACTTCATATTTATTCTTATCCAGCGCTTCATAAATGGATTTCGCCGACCTTACACTCACCTCATGCTCTCCGGATCTGCCCCCAAACACCAACCCTACTCTCATTTTTGTCATGCCTGCATTATAATACGCAAGCATGGGAGATTCCCCTCTCCATTGGATAGAAATTTCTGCCTCTGCTCTCCGTCACAACCTGCACGTGCTCCGCCGGAAAATTCCCAAATCCGCCAAAATTATGGCTATGGTCAAAGCCAACGCCTATGGCCACGGACTGAACATCGCCGCTCCGGTGCTTGCACCCCACGTCGATTTCTTTGGCGTAAACACCATTTCAGAAGCTCTAACTATCAGAAAATTAGGTTTAAAAACACCCATCTTGATCACTGCCCCGGTTTCTCCGTCAGACTTTCTCCTCGTCGCCAAACATCACATCTCCTTATGTGTCCACTCACTCGATTTTCTTCAATCTCTATCTCTATCTCGATCCTCTATCTCCATTCATCTCAAAGTCAATACCGGCATGAACCGCTTAGGTCTTTCCCCCATCGAACTGCTATCAGCTCTGGCTTTAATCAAAAGATCCCCCCATCTGACTCTTGAAGGTATTTACACTCATTTTCACAGCGCCGATACAAACAAAATAGCCACCCTCAAACAACTCGATGTTTTCCTCCAAACCGTCTCCCAAACCAAATATCTTTTTCCCGCCGTTTTGGCCCACTGCGCCAACTCTGCCGCCATTTTCAACTATTCCCAAACCCACCTGGATCTCGTCCGCCCGGGAATTACAATTTATGGTCTTTCTCCAAACCCTAGCCTCACCATTATTCCTGCTCTAAAACCAGCTATCCTATGGAAATCTAAAATTGTTTTAGTCCGTAACTTATCCACAGAAGAAACGGTGGGATATGGTGCAACCTATACCACGAATCAAAAAAAGGTTATGGGTCTGATACCCTTAGGGTATAGTGACGGCTTAGATATCCGTCTGGCAAATAAAGGCCTGGTGTATATAAATAATAAATCCACCCCGATTATTGGCAGAGTTGCTATGAACTTTATCTCTTTGGACTTATCTAATGTGGCCAATCCATTGGGAAAAACAGTAGAAATATTGGGTTCTAATCAGAGTGCCTGGGACTTGGCAAAATCCACGGGTAATATCGCTTACGAAGTTCTCACCCGCCTCTCCCCGTTTATCCCCCGCCTCTTGACAAAGTAGTACCACTAGTAGTACCATTATATCGTGACCCAATTAAGTTCCACTCTCCAAGCCCACGAAGCTAGAGCTAATTTCTATCAGCTTTTGGATGAAGCTTCGGATAAACTCCGCCAATTCACCATTACTCTACGCGGTAAAACCAAAGTTGTCATTATGCCGTTTGAAGAATACGAAGGGTGGTTAGAGACTATGAAAATAATGTCTGATAAAGAATTTGTTACATCTATCAAAAAGGGAATCAAAGAGATTAAATCAGGCAAAGGTATCCCCGCTGCTAAAGCCGACAAACTTATCGGATGGTAAACTCTAATTCATGGAGATTATTTTCTCCCCGACGGCAGTCAAACACCTCCAAAAAATAGGTCCGGTGGAAAAGAAAAAGGCCAGAAAAAAAATCGGTATACTAAAAGACAACCCACTCCTCGGTAAGCAGCTGGGTGGTGTTTTGTTAGGCTACCGAAGTTACTATGCCTGGCCACTAAGAATAATCTATTCCTTCGATCCCCCAAACCAAACTTTATATATTTATGATGTCGATTACCGCGGTAAAGTCTATGACTGATACGAATTATTTGCTTCGGCTTTGGACCGGACCTCTTCCCCACCAGGAACTTTTTCCGGACCGGCAAATCAATCCCCTTCTCCACTGGTTCATTCACCCGTTGAAGCGCCGTATCGCCAAATACTACCTGCTGTTTCTACAGCGTATTTCCGGACTCAAGGTCATCGCCGTTACCGGCTCTGCCGGTAAAACCATCACCAAAAATATGCTCACTTCCGTCTTTTCCCTGGAAGGACCAACCGTCTCCACCCTGGACAATATTACCTCCACCTACAACCTGCCCACCACAATTCTCCGCTGTTCCATGCGCACTCGCTATCTTATCCTGGAAATGAGCATTGAGTATCCCGGTGATATGGACTTTTATACTTGGCTAGCCCGGCCTGACGGGGCTGTCTATCTCAATGCCAACCGCACCCACACCCAGTATCTGAAAGATGTTTCTGTCGTCGCCTCGGAAAAAGCTAAGCTCATTGATGCATTAGTACCGTCTGCCCCGGCAGTCATCAATGCCGACGATCCGAATATTAACCTCCCGGTCTCTGGCTCAGTCTTCAAATTTGGTGCTTCACCGAATTGCTTCACCCAAATCAAATCTTCTGTCATCTCCTCCGACCTCAAAACCAAAGTCGAACTAGTCATCAATCAAAAATCATTTACCATTCATCTCCCGTTTCTGGGACGCCACTTTGCCTATCCTGCTGCTGCTGCCGCCACAATTGCCATTCTGTTTAATGTTCATCCGCAAAATATAGTCTATGGATTGGAGCATTCCCCGGTCCCCTCCCGACGCCTCTATCTCATCCCAGTCAAAAACGGACCGCTGCTTTTAGACGACACCCACAATGCCAATCCTCTGGCAGTCGCTGCTTCATTGGACACACTAATCGAAATTTCCCGCTTAACAGGCAATACTCCGGTTTTTGTTTTCGGACAAATGAACGAGCTGGGTCAATACGAACAATCTGCTCATGAAGAAGTCGGTCTGAAAATTCGTAAATTGAAAATAGAGAATTTATTGTGTACCGGTCCGGCTACCAAATACACCATTGCCGCCGCCGGCACCGGGCAGTATTTCGACACCGTCGAAACCCTATCCCAACGTGTCATAGATTTCTCCTCTCGCAACTCTCATCTCTGCATTCTTATCAAGGCCTCCCGCTCCTTCCACTTCGAAACCATCGTAGAGTCCCTTACCCAAAATGCTTCAATTTCATAATCTGCTTTTTGACTTCGTAAATTTCTTTCTTCAGGCTCAAAACCCGTTGGTGAAATAGATTGTGGTCCTCCATTACCAGTTTTGCCCCTTCATTCTCCCGATAGTCATCACCCATATCAGCCAATATCCGCTTCCGGCGGATCTTTTCCGCCTCAACCGTTTCCAGTGCGCGCAACCTCTCCCGCAACCGGGCTAACTTTTCCTCCAATTGATATAAATTCATATTTATTTATTATCAACTCTCCTCTTTTATTCCCCTCCCTTAAGTTAAGGGAGGGGCTAGGGGTGAGTTATTTATCTGAGTATTCTATTCTCCAAAATTGACTTGCTTCAAGCCCCCGGGTATAATACAAAATATAAGCTGCAATTAGACAGCTTTGAGGAGGTCTGATCCGGCTCAGCCGGATTTTTAATCTCATGGCTACAACTCTCAGAGAACAAGCCCTTCAAGCTCTTCGCCAAGAAGCAACTCTAAATCCGAGTCTCTTCAATCTGGCAGCAATTATTGCCGATACATCCATCCCAATACACTACGCCATCATCACTCGCTTGGCAAATCTTGGACGACCTCCTCGTAGAGAACGAAGAGCCATCGAACTAATCGAAGCAAAGCTGGGTAATAATCAGCCGCTTTCACCCACTGAAGCTGCTATCTTGGCATTAAAAAACCGAGAACCGGGTTTCTAACCCACCACTGTCCCAAAAACTTTCTCCCCCGCCAACAATTTTTCCAGTCTCCCTTTCACTCTCCCGCTGATAATCCATGTTTTTATACCGAATTTCCGGGTAATTTCCAAACTTTCCTCCACTTTATGCAGCATCCCTCCGGTCACATCCGTCCCTGTCGCTCCCCCCACCTCACTCCTTATTTTTCTCCAGTTATTCTGATTTATTTCCGGAATTATTTTCCCGTTTTTATCCCATACCCCCTCCTCCCGGCTCACCTGAATTATCATCCCGATCTCGCGCCCCGATTCATTCATATGTTTAACCGTTTCCGAAATTAACTTCTCCCCGGACCACACTTTCCACTCCCCCCGTCCAATCCCCATCACATCCCCATACAGTACCACCGTATTCCCGGCTTTTAAGGATTCTGAGACCGATTCCGTGCGGCCGTTTGGCCATATTTCATGGGGCACAATCAGTTCAATTTTCAAACCGGCAGCAGCCGCATCACCGGCGACAATCGCTCCGATTTTACCGGCACTTTTCCTGACCTTCTCCACCCCGTCTTCCGTATCTATCCCGTATTTTTTCACCGCCTGGTGGCCGAAGTTCCCGCTCCCGCTCACCAAAACTATCCCCCTATCACCGCTGCCCGATTTAATTTCTTTTACCAGCCGGCCGATTACTCCCCCGTCCGGAGTCTCCCAAGCCCACTCCTTCGGCGCGATTAGTCCACCTCCCAATTTGATCATCACTATTTTTTTCATATCAACCATGTCCCTCTGCCCGGCTTGTTTACAATCGTGCTTTCGATCCCGGCAATCCTCCCGAGTCTCTGGTTTATTTCTGCTTCATCTTTCGCCCGGCAGATTACATGGACGTTTGCCCCCGCATCCATCGTGAAGTAAGCTTCCTTACCCTCCTCCCTCCATTCCCGGATCTTTTTCATTACCTCCATTGTCCCGCTGTTCCAATAAAAAATAGGCGGCCGGGATGTCATCGCCATCACATGCAAATCAACCGCTTCCTCCTCCAAAAGCCTCCCGAACTTAGGAAAATCTTTTTTCAACATCGCCTCTTTCATCTGCTTAATCCGCAGCGGTAATCCCCTTTGTCTCTGCCGGAAATACGGGCTGCTGGTCGCAACAGAGTGCCCTTGGGTGGAGCTGGCTTTTTTACTCTCTTTGGCCACCACAGCCACAATGTCCCAGAGATCCCAGTGGGTAACCGGAGCCAGTTGGTAAGCATAAGAAGTCCTGTCGTCTTTTCCCCCTTTCCAGTACACAAATCCGTCAAAAATCGACCGGCAGGCCGATCCGGAGCCTAATCTGGCCAATCTCGAAAGTTCCCTTTTTGACAGCGTCAAACCCGCTGCCGTACTCGCCGCCATAGCCAGGGCGGAAAAGGCAGCTGCCGACGAGGCAATCCCTGATGCTGTCGGAAAATTATTAGCGGACTCCACTTTGGCTTTCAGCCCCATCCCTGCTTCCCTCCTGACAATATCCAATATTCTGACCACTCTCTGTTTACCACTGCCGCTGGCTTCGAATTTGTTGATAACTATCCGGTCGTCATCCAGTCTCGGGTCAAATTCCACCGTCGTCGTTGTCAGGCATCCACTCAAATTCATCGACATCGAATCGTTATATGGAATATTCTGGTTCGAATCTGTCTTCCCCCAAAATTTGATAAAGGCTATATTTGCCGGCGAAACGGCAGTAGCTGAATTCATTTCACAAAGTCTTTAACCATAAATCGCAAGCCCATTATATCTTCATAGTGATGGGACCGTCCCGGCAATTCCACCAATTTGGATTTTTTTACCCCCGCCTTTTCCAATGTAAATCGCAGTTCTCCGAATGTCATCACCGGATCTTCTGATTTCTGTATAAACAAAGTCGGGACGGAGTAGCCTTCTGCCCATTTTTCCGCCGGCCAACCTTGCTCCTGTCCCCATCTGATAGCTGTCCCTACAAATATACATTTAACCGGTTTTATTTCCCCCTCTTTCACTGCTTTCATCGCCAATAACGTACCCGCCGATTTTGCCAGAATGCAATATTTCCCGAGACTCCGCGAATTTTTAGCCAATTTATCCGTTTCCAAATCAATATTTAATAGCGCGGTCCGTGCTTTCCAATTATCGTAGTACTGCACCCAAATCTGTTCAAAATCCGGCTCTACCGCTTGCTTTAACTGCTCTATCCAAGCCTGATTGCGCCAATTATTCCCCGGCAGCAATATCAAATTCATACTCCAATTCTACTCTCCCTGGGCAACGTGTCAGGACTTCGTCAGATTTTTCAAAAAGTCCTCGTTATCCTTGGTTTTTTTCATTTTGGCAATCAACAGTTCCGTCCTCTCGTCCCCGTCCAGCATGTCCAGCATCCGGCGCAGCTGGATCACTTTCTCCAGCCTGTCACCCAGCAGCTTCTCTTCTCCTCTGGTTCCGCTTTGTAACAAATTAAATGACGGGAAAATCCGCCTGTCGGCCAACCGCCTGTCTAGATGTAATTCCATGTTTCCGGTTCCTTTGAATTCCTCATAAACCAAGTCATCCTGCCGGGAACCGGTATCCACCAAACAAGTCCCCAAGATAGTCAGGGACCCCCCTTCTTCAAACCTTCTAGCTGCTCCGAACGCTTTTTTAGCCGGATAAATAGCCGCCGCGGAAAAGCCTCCGGATAGCGTCTTACCTGAATCCGGAGAAATCATATTGTATGCCCGGGCCAATCGGGTAATAGAGTCCAGCAGCACAAACACGTCTTTCTTTAACTCCACCAGTCTTTTAGCCCGTTCCAATGCCAGCTCCGCAATTCTTACCTGCTCCAGCGGCGGCTCATCAAAATGAGAAGCAGCCACCTCCCCCTTCAGGGATCTGGTAATTTCCGTTACTTCCTCCGGTCGTTCCCCTATCAGAACTGCCATCAAATGCATTTCCGGATAATTCTTTGAAAGAGCAGTAGCAATTTCCCGCAGTAGCCAGGTTTTTCCGGCTTTTGGCTGGGCTACAATCAGCCCGCGCTGTCCCTTTCCGATCGGGGCAATTAAATCAATAATCCGGGTCGAAAGTATTTCCGGGTCTGTTTCCAGCCGCAGTTGTCCTTCCGGAAAAACCGCCGTCATGCTGTCAAAAGCAGGTCTGTTGGCAGCTTCCTCTGCCGGCAAATTGTTCACCTTTTCCACTTTCAAAAGGCCCCAAAACCTCTCGTTCTCCTTGGGCTCTCTTGCCTGTCCTCCCACCATATCTCCCGGCCGTAAATTAAACCGCCGGACTTGTGAAGCAGAGATATATACATCCTTTGACGAAGGGATCATCTTCGGCCTCAGATAACCGTGCCCGTCCGGTGTGATGTCCAAAAACCCTTCTACGTACTCTGTCGGCAAACCCGCATCCGGAATCACTCTGTCATCCACCACCCCGTCAAAAGAAACCGGAGTAACCACCGGTCTGACTACCTGTCTTGGCTGAATTCGGCCGTAACCCCCTGACGATTGCCGGGGTGTTACCCGTCCAATTACCCTGACTACACCCGGTCTCATAACCGAGCGCACCCCCGACCCGGTCAGAGGTCCGGAATCCGCCCCCAAATCCTGGTTGCCGTTAACATCCGAAAGGTCATCAGCCATAAAAAAACTGTTTAGGAAGTAGCTGCAATTATCACAGTATCATTAAAATTTCGGGATTAGAGGGGAAATTTCCAAAAACCCGGAGAATTGCTGTTAGTATAGCATCCTCCATCCGGGTGTCAATAGGCCGGTTTGGCCACTACCACCAGCCTTTTCCAGGTTGTGCCCGGAGGATAACAGGTGGCCAAAACCAACTTTTCTTCCTCCGACTGGGGCACCAGGTATTTCACATTTTTCGGCTCCAGAATCTCCCGTATTTCAACTTCATATTTAAACAGCCTGCCTCCGTAAACCACTTCCACCTTATCCCCGGTTTCAAGTTTATGTAGCAAATAAAATACTGCGTTATAACGGGCAAAATCGGCTCTGCTCCCTACCGAATGGGCAAACAGATAAGTGGTCCCCTTTTCACCGGGATGCGCCATTCCTTTTGCCTCCGCTACTCCCTGTTGTAAGGCCGGAAGATACTCGTTCGCATCTCCCGCATCTACGGCTGAAATGACCCGGCTAATAGCCCCGATTTCCGGAATAAACAGTGAATAATTATCATCAGGTACTTTCCACCCCGGTTGTTCAGCTTGTATGGCTGTGTTACCCAATTCGTTTTCCACCACCAGTTGCGGCGGAGGTAATTGTTCAAATCTTTGCACAGTCCTTCCCAAAGGTGTCCTGATCCAGACATATTTAAGTTCCCTGCCCAAAAATGCCCCGCCCCCTATCAGCACCAGCAACACCGCTGCCACCTCCATGCTCCCTCCGGTGAATAGATAAAATCTTTTTTTCAGTCTCATGCTTTAGCCATGCGCTTCAATTTCCATCCCGCCGGTCCCAGTATCAACGCACCCGCCAGCAATACCCATTCCTCCCATCCCGTCTTCGGATTTTTATCTGTGACAGCCCCGGCTACATCGCCGCAAAAGCAGCTCTCGTCACCCGGGCAGCTGGGATTCCTGCACACTCCGTCCTGGCACGCAAAGCCCGCCCCGCAGTCTTCGCCTTTGGTACAGTAATTTCCGCAAACGTTTGCCACACCGGGAATCAGCGTCGGAACCGGACTGGAAATCTTGGACGCCGGGGTGGTGGTTGGTTTGGGAGCCGTCGTTGGTGTGGGAGTTCTGGTTGGTCCTGCTGACGGGGTAGGTGTCAACCTCGGTGTCACTGTCGGACTGGTAGAGGTCCGGCAATCACCCGAATACCACACCATATAACCCAGCATTTTGCAGCTTTCATCCCAGCTGTTATCCTGCCGGCGGCATTTCTTATCAAACAGTGAAATCTGAATGGTTTTTGAACATCCCGGGCTATCTACATCCTCAAAATTACTCCACCCTGACTCCGATTCCAGGCATTGTCCCCACTTTCCACTGCAAATCCACTTTACCACTCCCTCATTCTGGCTTTGGCAGGATCCTGTCTGAATACTGCAACCCGGATCACAGCTGTAATACGAAGCCGCGGTTCCGCTTCCGCACAAATTCACATACACTCCCCCGCCGAAATTGATCGCTGCCGCATTCACAGCAGCTCCGGTAGCAAAAGCCGCTGCTGTCGCAGCCATCCATACAATCCATATTTTCAGATTTTTTTTCATACTCTTCTTTAGGAAATCCGTCCATTATAACTCAGTATGGAAGACCTGCTCACCCGGTAGCAATTGGTCGGCCTGCCCTACCTACCAACCGGTTTTCACCGGATTTGCCGGTCTTCCATGCTGAGTATCATCCCCGTACCGCTCGGGATGATTCCTCCTGGCTAAAACATTAAAAAAAGAGCAATCTATCAAGTAATATTTTTCTTGACAAGAGATTGGGGGCAGTGTTATCACCTATATCAAGTGTAAATCGCCAGATCTGTCCAGGCGATTTCCTCTCAAAGAGCATTGCTACTCGTGGCCCTCAAACCAGCGATGGCGATGCTCTTTTCTATTTTTCTTTTTTTACCTCCCTACACTGCCTGAAATAATCCCCTGTTCCATACGTATCATTCTTTCCAACTGGTCTCTCATCCAACCTCTCTGGTTTAATATTGCACGACCACCTTTCCGCCTGCGGGCAGTCCTTCCTGTCCAAAACTTGAGCAGTTTCTTCATTGCTACGTGACCCTCAAGCGGAAGTTTATCACCTTTTGTCAACTATCGCAACCTATAGTTATTAATACTTATAAATAGATAGTCCTATAAGTTAGAACAAACTAATATAACGACCATATAAAGGCTCTTGTGGATAGTATATAACTTGGTAATATTCCCGAATATTTTTCACACTTGCCTGTTATCAATTTGTGAGCAGTTTCTTTACCGCCGCAGCTACCGACCTTCCCGACTCAGCCGATGCTACCTTGTAGCCCATCTTTTTAGCCTCCTTGACTCGTCGCTCCAAGCCTGTTACTTTGCGCACCTCTCCCATCAGCCCCACCTCACCGACCGCGGCCACATCCGCAGGCAAACTCCTGGCCAAAAAAGCTGAAGCGATTGCCAGACAAATCGCCAAGTCCACACCTCTGTCTGCCAGCTTGATACCCCCGGTCACATTCACAAAGATATCCACATTCCCCAAATGTAGGCCCACTCTGGCCATCAACACCGCCACCAAGGTCTGCAGCCGGGAAAAATCTATCCCTGTCGCCACCCGCCTGGGTAGCGGGGACTGGGTAGATACGGTCAACGCCTGAATTTCCACCAGCATCGGCCTCGTCCCCTCCAACACCACAGATACCACGCTTCCGGGGACCTTTTCCATCCTTTCTGCCAACAGCATCCGGGATGGATTAGCCACACCTGACAACCCAGTTTCGGTCATTTCAAATACCCCCGTCTCGTCTGTCGGCCCGAACCGGTTTTTCACAGCTCTCACCAATCTCAATGCCTGGCCTCGTTCTCCCTCAAACCACAGCACTGTATCTACTACATGCATCAACACCGCCGGTCCGGCAATATTTCCTTCTTTAGTCACATGACCGACTAAAAATACAGGGATATCAAGCCTTTTTGCCAATAAAGTCAGTCTGTGCGCACATTCTCTCACCTGTCCGACCGATCCCGCCGTCCCGGCTAAATCCTGTGTGGTCAGTGTCTGAATGGAGTCTACAATCACCAGGCCCGGCTTCAGTTTCTCTACCTCAGACTCTATCTCGTCCGTATTCGTGCTTTCAAATAATAGAAAACCTGGAGTTCGAGTCTTATGGATTATTGCTTCCAGCCGTTTCACCCGTAAAACAACTTGTGAAGCACTCTCCTCTCCGCACACATACAATACACCTGGATTCGCCATTGCCACCTGTGTCAAAAGGGTCGATTTGCCGATCCCCGGTTCTCCGGCTACCAGCACCGCCATTCCGGCAACCAACCCCCCTCCCAGCACGTTATCCAATTCTCCTATACCAGTCTTTATCCTTCCTCTTTCCGAAATCTTGACTTCAGACGACCTGTAAATTTTCCCAGGTTTTAGCGTTTTACGTTTAGAGTTGTTAGATTTCTCCACCGTTTCCACCAGACTATTCCAGGCGCCGCATTCCGGACACCTCCCCGCCCACCCGCTCTGGCTGAATCCGCATTGCTGGCAAATCCACTTGCTCCTTTGTCTGGCCATTTCTCACTTATACCACAAACCTAAAACCAACTACTCCAAACATCCGGGGTTTTTCCCAGAGGACTTACCGACCGTTAATAGATGCCTTCTCGGACACCATTCCACAAAAAATTTAGCCTTGCATCCTTCTACTCCGCAACTAAACCCCAACCCCGTAAGTCCCGGTTCCCACCTGGTTCTGTTTTTGAGTTTTTTCATTACGAGGCGCAATGCCGACCTGAACGGCCCACATTTCTCAGAACAATTCCCGGCTGTAGGTGACCATTCAATGGTATATTCCCCTTCTTTAATCATACATTGATTTATTTGTAGATTATTCCCTTTGTATCCTTGGATACTACTCCCAGTGAAAGACGGCGTTTGTCCAGATCGACTGATTCCACAAATACCTCAACTTCATCACCCTCTTTAAAAGCCACTCCGGCGGGCATCTTGGATGCATGGATCAGCCCTTCAATTCCGCGTTCCAGCCTGACCAACACTCCATAAGGAGCTACCTTTGTTACAACTCCCTTATGCTTGCTGTCTGTTTTATACTTTTTCCCGACTATCAGCCAGGGATCGGATGTCAGTCTTTTTACTGACAATGCCAGCTTCCCGTTTTCCTCATCAATTCCGATTACCTGTACTTTCAGGGGTTCACCTTCCTTCACAGCCTTATTTACATCTTCCACCTTTTCCCAGGACAACTCGGAGATATGCACCAACCCCTCTAGTTTCATCTCCTCGTCCTTCTTGGTCTTGGGTTTAGATTTGGTTTCAATCTCTACAAACACTCCGAACGGAACCATACCCACCACCCGGCCGTCATATTCTCCGCCGATGGTCACCTTGGACAGAGCTAAACGCCTTTTCTCGATCTCCTCCGCCTCCGACACCGCCCTTTCAGACAACACCAGTCTGTTCTGGAGTTTATCAACCTCCAGCACTTTCACCGCAATGGACTTTCCTGCCAGAGAACCTGAACTACCCTCCAGCTCCCGACCAACCTGCGAGGTCGGGATAAAACCATATATACCGTCCGCGTCCACCAGTATTCCGCCGCGGGTTGCCTCTTTTCCTCTCACCAAAATCACCTGGTCATCAGCCAATGCCTGTTCAAAAGTCTTCCATTTACTCTCCACCGCCGCCCGCCTTAAAGACAAAATCACCTGTCCGGCTTCATTCTCCGAAATCAGCACCACTCCCGTCACCTCATCCCCTGGTTTTAAGGCTCGGAAATAATCCTTGGCCAGCTCAAACTCCTGCTCGGCCACTACGGCCTCCGCCTTTCCGTTTATATCCACATACACTGTCTTACCTGTCACCTCGGCCACTTTCCCCTTCACCGTTTCTCCCCGTTTAAAACCCTTGGGCTTATATCCGGTCAAAGCCAAAAGCTCCTCCATTGTCTGGGGGTCCTGTTTACTCTGCAACTTTGTTGCCTGGATACTTTGTCGTTTCAAAATTCATTTCCGCCTTTCTTAAAAGAATAGCCATATTATAACGCCTCAGGGCTCACCTTGTCACCGACAAACTCCACCCCCTCGGCCAACAGTCTTTTCCTTTGCTCTTCCGCCCCACCGAAAGCATAACCGGGAGCCAGAGATCCGTCGGCAAAAACCACCCGGTGACAGGGTACTTTCGAATCCTTGTTGGCATGCAGTACCTGGCCCACTCTTCTTGCATCCCTTGTCCCGATAGCCTGCGCCACCTGCCCGTAAGTCATTACCTTGCCTTCCGGTATCTGTTTTACAAATTTATAAACCTGCTCAAAAAATCCCATGAACATCCATGATACTATCTCCGGTCAATGGCCGCTTTTATAAAACTCAAAAACAGCGGGTGTGCTGACAACGGCCGGGATTTATATTCCGGATGAAACTGGGTGCCTACGAAAAACGGATGTACTTTCCGGGGTAACTCCACCGCCTCCACTAGCTTCCCGTCCGGGCTGACTCCGGACACCACCAAACCTGCTTTTTCCAGTTTTTCCCGATATTCATTATTCACTTCATATCTGTGCCTATGTCTTTCATAAATTAAATTACTAATTTTTAATTTCAAATTTTCATTCAAATTTAAATTTTTAAATTGATTTAAAATTTCAAATTGGTCATTAAAAATTTTGTTTGGTTCTTTCCCATAACTTTTATACGCTTTCTCTAATATTGACCCTGGTTCAACCGAGCAAGGCCAGGAACCTAGTCTGATCGTTCCGCCGTAATGGTGTGCTTCCAGATACTTTTTTTGGTCCGGCATGATATGAATCACCGGATATTTAGTTTTCGGATTCACCTCAGTCGAATTGGCTTCGTCAAGTCCCAGAATGTTCCTGCTGTATTCAATAACTGCCATCTGCATTCCGAAACACAATCCCAGGTACGGAATTTTTTTCCTCCTGGCGAATTCTACCGCCGCAATTTTTCCTTCCACTCCCCGGCTTCCCCATCCTTGGGGTACAATAATTCCGTCAAAACCATTCAATTGTTTATCTACCGCTTTCCTGTCAACTTTATCCGAAATCACCCACTCCACCACCGGCCTTACTCCCATTATTACCCCGGCATGTTTTAACGCCTCTATTACACAGATATAAGCATCAGACAACATATAATCACCGGTTTGAAAATACTTACCCACCATGGCTATTCTTAATTCTTTTCCCCCTGTTGCCAGTTTTCCGGCAAACTCCCGCCATTCTTTCAAATCTTTTTTCCGGGGCTTTAGGCCGGCTCTGCGCAGTAATTTATTCGAAAAGTCCTGTTTTTCAAGCCAAATCGGAACTTCATAGATATTCGTCAGATCGGGGTTGGTAATGATATCTTCATCCCGCATGTTACAGAATAATGCCAGTCTTTCCCGTCGTCTCTTGTCTATCTCTTTCTCACTCCTAGCCACCAGGAAATCCTGCTGTATTCCCATGGAATTGAGCACATGCACCGACTGCTGGGTCGGTTTACTTTTCAGTTCACCGATACTTTTTATCACCGGTAGATACGAAACATGGATATGCACCACATCTTTGGGTTGTCTTAGTTTCATTATCCTGCCGGCTTCAAAAAACAATCCGTTCTGATATTCACCAACCGTCCCCCCCAGCTCGACAATCACCACTTGGGCATTGTTCACTTCCCCGGCCTTAATAATTCTGGCGATTATTTCATCCGTAACATGCGGAATCGCTTCCACGTCCTCCCCGTTGTATCCGAAGGCCCTCTCTCTGTCTATCACTGCCTTATACACCATCCCCGTGGTCATATAATTTTCCCTTCTTAAAGTCTGGTTCAAAAATCTTTCATAGTGACCGATATCCTGATCGGTTTCAATTCCGTCGTCGGTCACAAATACCTCCCCATGTTCTGCCGGCCTGATCGTCCCCGCATCCACGTTCAGGTACATATCAATTTTCACCATCGTTGTCCTCACCCCCTTGGAATTTAAAAGCAACCCCGTCGAGGCGGCTGTTATCCCCTTTCCCAACCCGGATATCACTCCTCCGGAAACGAAGACGTATTTTATTCCGCGCACCATCAATTATTACCAACCTATTCGCTTTGCGTCAACCCCATCTCTTCTCTAAAAAACTGAATGTCCTTATCTACCACCGTCTGCCACACGGGTAATAAATTATGGTCCGCTCCGGGATATTCAACATAATTAATTTTTTTATCCAGATCTTTCAGTCTTTTCACCAAGTTTCTGCTCCAGCTTACCGGTACCCAGGTATCCCTTGTACCTTGATGTAAGATTATTGGGGCATCTATTAAATCCGGATGTTGAGTCATGGCAAATTCATCCGAATCATAATCGCTCTCAAATTCTGCCAGATCTTCCCTCAGCGCTTTTCCCCCGTCTTCAGCGTCATCGGTATAATACAGAATCGAATAGGGAAATCTAGCCGTTACCGGAGCCCAAAGTGAAGTGGGATAATCCCGCCCCGATGCCTCCAAAACCGTCAATGCTATTTGCCCGCCGTTACTGTGTCCCCACAGACCCACTTTCCCCGCATCTGCCATAGGTAAAGAGGATATGTCAGCCAGTAGATTTAAAACAGTCGTGTAAGTCTGAAATCTGGCCTCAAAGATATTCGCTGACGGATTATCTGATCCCCCGTATCCCAAAAAGTCCGGAGCCAGCGACAAAAATCCCGCCTGGACAAACTTTTCCGCGCTCCGCCACGTCCCTGCGCCAGGCAGATAGCCGCTTTGATCTATAAACCCCCTGATCTGTATTATCACCGGAAAAGGCCCGTTCCCCTCGGGAATATGCGCCAATCCGTTCACCCGCCGCCCGTCTGAATCAAAATGAAACCGCCTGGCGGTAAATCCGGGTTTTCCAAGGTTAGCCGCCATCGTTGCCGATGCCTCATCCCAAACTATCACCGACCCATAGGCTCTTTGGCTCAAATTCTCAATGCTGTATTTCAAAAGTGTCAATTGTTTTTCTTCCCTTTGTTCCGCCGGCAATTTCGTTTTTTCCGTCAGCTGAAAATATCCCCCCATCCCCAATCCCCCCAAAACTATTCCGATTAATACTGCCGCAATTACCTTAATCATTACCACATGAGTTTATCAAATCAGCCTTTTTCAAATTCGACAGTACCGCCGGATACCCATGCAGTACCAATGCCACTTTCTTTCGTCCCATCCACTGATTTTACTCCTCCCCATCTTGTCTTCTTATCACTTTCGCGGCATTTCTCCTTGAAAAATACATTCCTACAACCGATAAGCCTACCGCCAGCATTAAATATACAGGCAAATTCTTGTCTATAGTCTCATATAATGCAAACGAAATACCAACTGCTAATAGGCAAAACGCAACGTGAATACATCCAAGTTTCCGAATTTCTCGGTGTTTCGGGTCATCAGGATTACCCATTATCTCTTCCGCCTTTTCCCGATCATTCTTGTTCATAGGATCAAACCAACTCATAACGTCAGATTATAACCTATAATATACCTAAGTTCAAAATAACTAGCTTCTAAACATAAAAAAGCGCATTATTCTCGGCCATGACCTATCTTCACGGAAGGTTGCCCCTCAGCTATTGTCGGCGCTGGCGCGTTTTACGGTTCTGTTCGGAATGGGAAGAAGTAGTTCCACGCCGCTCAGATGACCGAGAACAATGCGCTCTTAAATGAATTTTATTTGTACCCCGAAAGGTGAAGAGAATGAAAGCAGTAAAAACCGTAAATCAACTTCGAAAAGACTTATTAGTACTGGTAGGCTAAATCCGTTACCGAACTTACACCGCCAGCCTCTTATACGGGGTAGTCTACCCCGTGTCTTTACCCGCCTTACGGCGGGACGAGTTTCTTATCTTGGGTAGGGCTTCCCACTTAGATGCTTTCAGCGGTTATCCCGTAGGCACTTAGCTACCCGGCGGTGCAGCTGACGCTACAACCGGCACACCAGTGGTGCCTCCAACCTGGTCCTCTCGTACTGAGGTCAGACCCCCTCAAAAACTCCACGACTCTACTGGATAGAGACCGACATTATTGTTACGTTAAAAAACGGCGAATAGTATTCGCTCCCTATATCACTATAGGGTTCAGACTATATCTTTCCCGCCAAGCGGGATCTGACGTATAGTCGTTGAGGATTCTAGTCATCAAAATTCTTCAGTATCTCTTCCTTTGAATACTTGCGTTTACCTGTATTCATCGTATAAGCGACGTCAAGAATTTCTTTCATTCCGGTCTTTTTTAGATGTTTCCCCAAAGATACTATTACCACAACTTGAGAAAACTTTTGAAAGTCGTCCTTCTTTTGTGTAAACAGCATATCCTTAAAAAACGGAATTACTTTCTCGGACAAACTTGGCAAGTCTCTCACAACAAATGCCAAACTTTTATCGGTTTTGTCAGTTAGACTATTTCTTTTAATATAACCGCAGCCCAGTTTTTCCTTAAGCTTCTCCAACACCACCCTTCCGGATGGATTTTGGGAAACTTTGAAAAAATAGACCACTTGCCAATGAGTAAGTGTTTCAGAAGACTTAACTATTCCTATATAGAAACAGCCCTCGCCTTCTACAAAACCTCTCAAATAATCGTCGCTGATTTCTTTAACTAGCCTTTCCTGCTGATTGCCTTGCTTCGTATCCACCGAATTAGGTATCTTTGTTACTAGTATACAAATCATATACTAGTAGATACTACTTAACAAGGTTTTCCAGCATTTAGTCAGATTTATTCCCAAACTGATTTTGGGACCTTCAATTAACAGACTCCTCTTATACATTCAAAACGTTTTGAAGGATGGACAGCTCAGTGTCACCCGCCAAATGTTAAGGCGGGTCAACTGTCTCACGACGTTCTGAACCCAGCTCGCGTACCCTTTTAACCGGCGAACAGACGGACCCTTGGAAGGTACTGCCCCTCCAGGATAGGGTGAGCCGACATCGCATAGATACTCCGATTACTCGAAGCGCTGACTATACCTTCATCCCAATAAAGCAAATCGGGAGCTGACGTCTTACCCGCCGAAAGGCGAGTCCGTGGTCTTGAAACCACAAGTCGATACAGGGTCATTACGGAATTTTGTATCGCATTTCCGGAAGAATATATGGTATCACCACATTTTTCAATCTCGGAATGCTTGATACGGCAATCCTTATTCTTTGATATGTCTTGTCTTTGTTTAACGAAGCCGCAATGTGTAATTCACGGAGTTTGCTTAATAATACCTCTTGATCACTTTTTATAAATTGTTGAGTATTTAAATACACGGTATTATAAGTTCTGCTCCCATCATCCATAAGCCAATACGCCAGATGAACAGGAGTTAAATCTAGATCATGAGGAATTTTCTTTTTCCCACCAGCATAAAAGCGAAAGAAAAAATCGTTGAACAAAGATAAAGACCGGGTAGTAAACCGATAAGCAAACCTTGTTCCATTACCTCTCCGCATTTTTGGTTTTGTAATCACAAATCTTTTCAAAACAAAGTACAAATGATCAACCAAGGCCTTCTGTTTGAAAGAGTGGTTGATTTCAATCAAAGAATTAGTTTTTATTCTCATCGTTGCGTCACCCAATAGGCAACCCTCAACAATGTGCTTTTCCATTTCCGTAAGACTTCCCTCGGGATTGTCCTCGTTCATGTTAATCTAGACTAAACCGAAACAAACACGAATTCAAGGAGTTCCCCGATATGAGTCAGAAATAACCAATTAAAACAGACTTGCTAAAGCTATTGCTAGCCATGCACCCCGATGACCTTTTTGGTTAAGGTGCCAAACCGCCGCGTCGATATGGACTCTTGGCGGCGATCAGCCTGTTATCCCTAGGGTAGCTTTTATCCGTTAAGCTCGTAGCCTCCCACAAGGCTAACGAGGATCATTACGACCGACTTTCGTCCCTGCTCGAACCGTCGCTCTCGCAGTCAAGCGCACTTATGCCGTTATACGACTCGCTCGATTTCCATCCGAGCCTAGTGCACCTTGGTACTCCTGCGTTACCTTTTAGCAGGATACCTCCCCAGTAAAACTGCCATCCAGACCTCGTCCCCACCAGCGTTTCCAGCTGGTCTGGGTAAGTTTTGAAATTCCAAAACGGGAGGTGTTTCACTTTTGTCCGAGAACTCCCTCCTACTCTAAACTATCTCAAAATCCAAAACAGGGCCTGGGTACAGTAAAGCTCCATAGGGTCTTTTTGTCCTAGTAGAGTTAGGCCGCATCTTCACAGCCATTTCAAATTCGCCGGGTGATAGTTCAAGACAGTTATTCCCTCGTTAAGCCTTTCGTGCGGGTCGGAACTTCATCTTTAAATCCATTGTCACCAATGGGATAGACTATACCTTTATCACAAAATACTTATAAGTTTATGTGTGTTATATTTTCTTTTTCCAGAAACATTCATCTTCATCGCCAGTCTAATGATATGTTCTAATTCCGATTTACTTTTATTTCCTTCATTCATCAAATGACAAATTTGGGAAAATACAGAAAAATCTTTTCTTTTAGAAGACATCAAGTGATATTTTTCAAAAAAAGGTATCACTTTTTCAACTAGTTCAGATAAACTTCGGATTTCAAACTTTAAAGTCTTATCGCTTCTATCTGGCCTGATAGTTCCGCATCCCAATATCTGTTGAAACAGAGAAAGGACTTCGGATCTATCAGCGTTTTGCGATACCGAAAAACTCGGTCTAACTTCAAGTTTGGACCTTAACTTATTTCTGGGAGAAAAACTTACACAAAAGCTGCCTTCTCCATCGGCGTAACCCGATAGATACCAGCAAACATTCCGTGATACTGACGTGTTAGGCATAATGCCTCCAGGATGTACGTGCATCCTAAGTCGTTACGGGGTCAATCCAGTTATCAACCGGACGACTTCCCTCGGTATTACCATCCTGACCTTATAAAACCCGAAGGTCAAGAGGCTCCACCGATATGAGTCAGTTTTTTACGTCGGGCTTGCTTCCGCCGCTTACCCGACAAGGAACTTCGCTACCATAGAACAGTTCGATTTGTTACAAAGGACGATTGGTTACGTCTCTCCATGTCGCCATGGAGTCCGGACTATATCATTTCGGCGATTGCCGAAGTCGACGTATAGTCTCTGGGGATTCTAAAGACAGATTGGGAAATACATCGAAAATCGAATATTTTCTAGTCCTCCCCTTACCCAAGTTTATTTTCTCTCTGATGCTCAGAATATTAAACAGTCCTTCTTGGGTTTTGTGTTCTCCGTTCTTCATTAAATTCGCCACTTTAACAAATAAGTTAAAGTTACGAATTTTATCCTTTGAACGAAGCGGAAATTCTTGGAAAAATGGAATTACTTTATAAATCGCGTCCGCAGGTGTTGTCACATCAAACGAATAAACACCATCAAAACGTTTTTTAATAATCCCACAATCAAGAGTTTGTTTTAGCAAATATAAAAGTGATGGATCGCGTTGAGATACATTAAAGCTCAACACCACCTGCCAACTTACTTTATAGTCTGCTTTACGGCGTATGGAAATATTAAAACTTCCTTCGCCTTCAACAAATCCTGCCAAAAAATGTCCTGTCTTTAACCTTTCCTGCTGATTGTCTGCACTAGACACATTTTCAGTCTACTCCGAAATATACCCGAAATAAACTAGTGCTAGATACTCCAGATATTCCAGCATATAGTCGACTTTTTTAACTACAACGGCCTTTCGGCTCATAGTTACTGCTGCCGTTCACTCGGGCTTCATTTCAAGCCTTGATGTAATCTCAGCCATCCACTTAACTTACGAGCACTGGGCAGGCCTCAGCCTGTATACTTTCTCTTTCAAGTTTGCACAGACCTGTGTTTTAGTTAAACAGTCGGGGAATAATCTTTCGCTGCGTCCCGCCATAGGCGGGAAGGACATCTCTCTAGATTACGTCCAGATTTTTTGCCGAGTTCCTTGAACTACCTTCTCCCGATCGCCTTGGTCTACTCGACCACCCCACCAGTGTCGGTTTGCGGTACGGCATAATAAATATCTCACCACGAATCTTTTCTGGAAAACAAAAACCGTCCGAGTTGCCCGTTGATTTCTCGCCAGACTTCTCATCACAGCTCAATTAAACGTCAGACCGGTTTTTCCAAGCCTAACTGTCTTGCTGCTTAAACGCCACATTCACTACGTGCGTTCGGATATTCTCATTTTGTCCATCCCTGATTTTATAACGATACTTATCATGTAGCCGAATGTTAACGGCTCGTCCATCGGTTACGCCAACTTAGGCCTCACCTTAGGTGCCGACTCACTCCCAGCTGAACAACATGGCTGGGAAAACCTTGGGGTTTCGGCGGCCCGAATTCTCATCGGGCTTACGCTACTCATTCCGGCATTCTCACTTGAAGTCGCTCCATCCCGATCTTTACAGAGGGACTTCACTGCTCCTTCAACGCTCCCCTACCACTTTTTTGACGCGAACGTCAAAAAAATCTGTGTCTTCGGCAGAATGCTTAAGCCTCGGTTCATTTTCCGCGCCAAATTCCAAGGTCGACCAGTGAGCTGTTACGCTTTCTTTAAAGGATGGCTGCTTCTGAGCCAACCTCCTGGCTGTCTGAGGAATTTGACTTCGTTCAACACTGAGCATTCATTTAGAGGCCTTAGACGACAGTCTGGGTTGTTTCCCTTTAGAGCGGCCCGCTTAGCCGGGTCGTTCTGACTCCTAAGATGTAGCTTTCAAGAATTCGGAGTTTGATTGAATAGGACACCTAAAGATGCCCTGCCCATCCAGTGCTCTACCTCTTGAAAGTTAGTCTTAAGGCTATACCTATATATATTTCGGGGAGAGCCAGCTATCTCCTGGTTCGATTGGCATATTACCCCTAACCACAAGTCATCTCACAGATTTGTAACTCTGACGAGTGCGGGCCTCCCCCCGTCTTTCGACGGGGTTCACCCTGCTCATGGTTAGCTCACCAGGTTTCGGGTCTTCCATCACATGCAATATACGGGCTGTTAACCCTCGCTTTCACTACGCCTCCTCCGCTTTAGACGGATTAGACATGCATGTAACGAAAACTCGCCGGATCATTCTTCAATAGGCACGACGTCATCCCGCCAAAGGCGGGACTCCGTCTGCTTGACAGCAGACAATTTCAGGTTCTATTTCACTAGGTTTCTCACCCTTCTTTTCGCCTTTCCCTCACGGTACTAGTTCACTATCGGTACACTGAAGTATTTAGCCTTGGAGTGTGGTCACCCCGGATTCCCACAAGGTATGTGCCTCATGGTACTTGGGAATTCGGCTTCACGCCGGCTTGGGTTTCGCCTACACGGCTGTCACGTTTTATAGCCTGCCTTTCCAGACAGTTCGACTACCCTTGCCGGTCACTCGGCCTTCCCGCAACACCCTCGCCTTGCGGCGGGGTTTAGGCTGTTCCGCTTTCGCTCACCGCTTACTTACGGAATCTCTCTCGCTTGCGCGAACGTTGATTTCTTTTCCTGCCCTTACTTAGATGTTTCAGTTCAGGGCGTGCCCCCCCCGCCATAGGCGGGGTCCTCATAAAGAGGGGGTTTCCCCATTCGGACACCGCCGGATCAAAGCTTCTTGGCAGCTCCCCGACGACTTTCGTGGCCACGTACGTCCTTCTTCGGCTTCAGTATCCTAGGCATTCGTTGTCTGCCTTACGGAAGTAAAAAATACGGCTCTACTAACTTTATTCTCTTCACTTTTCAAGGTACAAGCCTTACTTTTTGAAAGCTAACCTCGGCCTCCCGCGAAGGGAAACCGGGGTCAACTTTCAATAGTGGACCCAGCCGGGCTCGGACCGGCGACCTCCGCATTGCAAATGCGACGCTCTAGCCAACTGAGCTATGGGCCCCCGGATAAAATAAATTGTAAATAAAAAAACCCCGCATTCGCGGGGCCACAGCTTTGCCTACCCGATAGTCCTAATGGCTTTCGTCAAAATTGGGTACAAGCAAAGTTTCCATGAAATATATACAGCCTCGCAAAGGTAGCCTGATATTACCTGTCCCCCCATCCCCTGTCAACCCCTATTCATACCTCGGGCCAATACCAGTTAATATCCCCACATTCTTAAGATAAATTCCCATTTTTCGGCTTTCCATCACTCCCAAATACCGACAGTAAAAGTCCAACCGCAAGTAACCCATAAAATTTCAAAAATCCATTGAATAATTCATATTGAACTTCAATTGAATTTTCCGGATTCAAAGCAGCCCCAAAACACACAATCACGCCCAACGTCCCCACACCCAGACAAACAGCTCCTCCCACTCCCGCCAGTTCCTTAAGGCATCCCATTCACACATTATAGGTTATAAATCTATATAAAACAATTATTCATACCTCAGGGCGGCAATGGGGTCCAGCCTGGCGGCACGGATTGCCGGAGCCAACCCTGAAACCACCCCCACTCCCGCAGAAATTCCGAATGCCAATCCCACCGACCAGGGTGTCACCGCTGTCTCAATGAATCGCGACATCAATACCGACAGTCCCCAGCCTCCGGCCACCCCAATTCCCCCTCCTACGACAGACAATACTACAGCCTCAATCAAAAATTGCAACAAAATATCCCTTCTTGTCGCTCCCAGAGCTTTCCTCAGACCGATTTCCCGGGTTCTTTCAGTCACGGAAACCAGCATAATATTGGCAATCCCGATGCCACCCACCACCAGCGATATTGCGGCAATCCCCGATAAAGCTCCCGTCACCACACCCAAAAACGAATTGATTGTGCTCAACAGCTCTTTGGGTTCCAGGATTGTAAAATCATCATCAGTTAAATCTTTCCTGTAAAAATATTCCTTTACTTTCCGGGTAGCGATGGTTGTGTCTTCCGCCGTAGCTGTTCGGACCATCACCGCCGCCGGTTTATTAATTCCCGTCAATTTCGAAGCCGTGGTAACCGGAATTATGGCAAAAGTATTTTCATTACTGCTCCCCCCGATTCCTCCCCCTTTTTCCTTCAGGACACCGATAACTTTTATTTGTCTTCCCGAGATGTCCACTTCTTTCCCCACAGCCTCTCTGCCTTCACCGAACAATTCCGTGTAAACCTTATGCCCTATCACTCCTACAAATTGTCCCCTTTCTACCGCATTCTTGGTAAAAAAACGTCCCTTATCAATTTCCACATTGCCGAATTCCTGGTAGTCTTCTTCCACCCCCGCTAAGTTTCCGTAAAAAGACTCGGACCGGTATTTTATAGTCACTCCCTTGGATATCATTCCGCTCGATTTGACTATCGGTGCCCCCAGTTCACCTATCTTCCGCACATCTTCAAAATCAAATTTGGCTTCCACATTTTGCGGGGGTCCGCCTGAAAAACTTACTCTACCCGGAGAGATAAACAATACATTTGATCCCAAAGCTTCAAACTCTTTTGTCACAAAACTTTGAAGTCCGCTGCCTATCGCCACCAACAATATCACCGAACCCACCCCGATGATAATCCCCAAAGTAGTCAGCACCGACCGGGTTTTGTTCGTCCTGATCGCCACAAAAGCTGTACTTAATAATTCTTTTATTTCCATGGTTATTTACTTGCCGGCCGTAGCCTCCGCGTAGGCTGGTCCTCCACCAGCTCCCCGTCCCGGATCACCAATTGCCGGGGAGCATGTGCCGCTACATCCCGGTCATGAGTGACAATTATTACCGTGACCCCACCTTCGTGCAACTGCTCAAATAATTCCAGAATTGACGCACCGGATTTACTGTCCAGATTTCCTGTAGGTTCATCTGCCAGAAGCAAGGCCGGTCCCGTGACCATCGCCCGGGCTATCGCCACCCGCTGCTGCTGGCCGCCTGAAAGTTGTGACGGCCGGTTATTCATTTTATCCGCCAGCCCCACCGCTTCCAACTCTTTTTTCGCCATCTCCCGCCTTTTCCCGGCAGGCACCCCCGCATACACCAGTGGTAATTCCACCTGCTTCAACGAAGACGTTTTAGGCAACAAATTAAACTGTTGAAAAATAAATCCGATTTTCTGGTTGCGCAATTTGGCTAAACTGGTATCAGACATTTTCGATACCGGCACCCCGTCAATATCTATTTCTCCTTCACTCGGCCTGTCAAGAAGGCCCATTAAATGTAAAAGTGTTGATTTCCCTGACCCCGATGGTCCGGTAACTGCTAAAAATTCCCCTTTGGTAATTTCAAAAGACACCCCGCACAAGGCCTTAACCACCTCTCCCCCATTGCCGGTACTTCCGTAATACCGGCAGACATTACTAAATTTCACCACCGGGGTTTCTTTGACCTTCATTTTTACTTGATTACAACTTCTGCGCCTTCCTGAAGGCCCGAAGTAATTTCCACCTCCGTATCACTTTCCAGCCCTGTTTCAACCTTGACCGTCTGCGCCAGCTCGCCTGCTAATGTTACTTCTCCATCAACAATGGCTTCTATCGGCAGTTTCAATACGTTCTCCCGCTTTTGTAACACAATTTCCGCATCACCGTTCATCCCCAGCCTCAGCATCTCCATTGCGGTTTCGGGAAAAACCACCCAAACCGGAAATACTGTCGCCCCGGTGGTTGAAAGCCTGGCCTCAAATCCGATTTTATCTAATTTACCCTCAAACTGCTCCCCGGCAAACGCATCCAGCTTTATCTGCACCGGCTGTTCCGGTTTGATTTTCCCGATATCTGACTCATCCACCTCTATTTCAAAATACAAACCCTGCGGATCTACCACTGTCAAACCGTCGGTAACTCCCACCGTATCCCCCGCCACGGTAGTAGTCAGGCTCGTCACAACTCCCGCAAACGGCGCTACCAAACTGGTATTGATGTAAGCACGTTTGGCAGTCTGCCAGGCATCATATGCTTTATCCCGTGCCGTTTGAGCTGCCACCCGGTCATTCTTTTGGGCAAACGTCTCATCTTTATCATGGTCTTTTACTGAATCTTCTACCTCCTTGGCATTCGCGTCCGCCGCTAGATAATTGTAATACGCCGCCACCTCCGCCACTGCAATATCCCGGCTGTCCAATCCCATTAGCGCCTGGCCTTTTACCACTTTTTGCCCTTCACTCACTTTCACATATCCTAATTTGCCCGGTACCGGAAAATTCAATATTGCCTTATTTTCAGCCTTAACCTCCCCGGAAACGCTGATTACTTCCTCTACCGTCCCCCGCGTCACTTCCGCCGTCCGAATGTCCTTGGACTTGGACTTGGACTTGGACTGATACCACCATCCGCCCAAAAGTAGCCCGGCTATTACCAGCAAAATAATATTTCTTCTGCTCAAAAACTTCTTCATATCCGCAATAATTATACTCAAACTCCGGTATTTTACCACCAATATTCCCGCCTCCGTAGTATAATTTCAACCACACCGGGCGGATAGTTCAGTGGTAGAACGCTTTCCTGATAAGAAAGAGGTCCATGGTTCGATTCCATGTCCGCCCACAATTATTGCTTGCTCTTGGCTGCATCCCTCCGGCTGACCAAATTTACCCATCCCAATACCCCGCTGCCCAAACCGCAAAAAATCACCAATCCCGCTTCCCAGTCCCTGATCCGTAACATTTCCGCCAATCCCAACAATCCTACTGCCACCAACACACCTCCGGTCGCCCAAAATACTTTTTCCGCTGTGTTGACTTTTAATTCAGCCATAATTATCAATATTTTCCGATTTTTAACCTCACAATTTCCCTCTCCAATCCCTCCACCAAATCTTTGTAGACCATATATTGTGTATAGCGCAGTTCCGATAACGAATCTTCGTGTTTTATCCCTCTGAATTGCCTCTTTTTTTCCAAATATATCGGCATGTATTTTGCCAGTTTGGCTTCCAGTTCGGTTATTTTTGTTTTTTGTTTCGCATCCATTTGCTAAATTTTACTCCATTGGCCTAATATTAAACTATGGACTCTGTTCCTTCCCCCCATGTGGCACATTTAATCAGAGACGGATTTTTGCGGGGTATCGGTTGGGCATTTGGAGTTACCCTCGGTTTCGTCGCCGTCTCAACAACCCTGGTAATACTCCTTAAATCCGCCGGGGGGTTACCCCTCATCGGCTCCTGGATCGCGGATATCGTCGAAACCACCCAGGCCCAGCTTTCCAAAAGAAATCCCTACCTCCGCTAATCTTATTTTCTCTCCCTATTACTTTTGTCCCCCGCTCCTTCTCTCCACACATTCAAAAAATCCTGATTCACAAAAAGCCCTGCCCTCTTAAGCAATTCAGGAGTAACCGTCTCCCTATCCGGCTTATCGAAAATAGATCTCGTTTTCTTATTTTCCATAATCAGTAAATCTTAGAAGATTACACCCCCCGCATTAAATTGTCAACACATAAAATAATCGTAGTATAATGGGCATTATTATTTCTCTTAAACATTTTAAATCTGTAGGAGTGATCGGCCATTTGGGCATGGTCGGCGGTACTGTCTACCGTTACTTCAAAAAATCGGGTTACCCGGTCTGGGGCTACGATCTCCGTGAACAAACGCAAAAAAAACAGGCCCTAAATGCTGACCTGATTTTCGTATGCGTCCCCACCCCCTATCTCTGGATCAAAAAAACCTACGATGACTCGGCAGTAATTTCAGTCCTCTCCCTGATTCCGATTGGCAAAACTGTCGTTCTCAAAAGCACTGTCACTGTCGGCACCACCGACCGGCTGCAAAAAAAATTCCCCGGTCTGAAACTGCTGTTCAACCCGGAATTCTTGTCCGAAGCCACCGCCGATAGCGACTTCAACAATCCCGACCGCCAGTTTATCGGCTATACCGGACAATCATTATCCATGGCTATAAAAGTCCTCAATTCCCTCCCCGTCAGCCCTTACGATATGATTTTTCCGGCCAAAGAAGCCGAACTTCTAAAGTACATTAATAATCTGCACGGAGTCCTGGAAGTTCTGGAATCTAATCATTATTGGGAAGTTTGCCGCAAAGAAAAACTGGACTACGAACGGGTTATCAAGGCCGCCATGGCTTCAAAGTGGGTGGGCGTTCCCATGGGCCGCCACTATCGGGTAATCTGGCACCGGGGACATCGCGGCGTCAAAGGTAAATGCTTCCCTAAAGATCTGGTCACCTGGATAGACTATTGCTCCCGGCAAAAAATTCCCGCTGAAATTTTTCAGGCTGCCCGCAAAATGAACCGCCGCATACTGGCCGAACAAAAACTCTCCGAATCCACCTCCGAAAAACTCTAATAGCCACCAAAAAACCCACCGTATGGCGGGCTTTCTTCCTCCCCCTCTTCTTATCCCCTCTCTTAGATTAAGAGAGGGGTTAGGGGTGAGTTATTCTTATTATATTCCAAGAAGTGGTAGGAAAACGGCGGTTGGTGATTTGACGTTAGTCAACCAATCCCGTTTCATGTGATAGGTTTTTTTACGAGAACCTTATCCGTAACCTCGGGGTGTATTAGATACTCCTAGAAAGGAGGTGATCCATCCCCAGCTTCGGCTAGGGATACCTTGTTCAAGGTGCTCCCCGATTTTCATCGGGGCTTGGACTATATCTTCATCCTCAACAAAGACATCTTTTCAGGATGCAACGACCCAATTTTTCGGGCAAAATCCGTATAAGATTTTGCTCTGATATAAAATCTATAAAAATCCGGGTCTTTTATCCTGTTTGGGTTATGAATCTTCCCGCAACTTATCCCGATATCCTCCAGCATTGTTTTCACCTGCACCATTTCATCAAAATTCTTTTGACAATAATACAGGTAAAACCTTACATTAGGATTTCTGGCAATTCCGCCTTCCGCGTCAAAATAACCCCTCAGATAATCAACTTTATCTTTTCTGGATTTAATCTTTATTCCGGTCAAATGTTTTTTGGAAAATTCCAAAATCCAAACTTGCCTGGTTTTCCCTTCCTTATAAATCCAGGATTTGATATCCGATAGCGCCAATTCCCTGCTCAAATAGCGAAGAAATTCTTCACTTTTCTGGGCAATACGGAAAGTTAACTTTCTCTCGGTTGCGTCATGAATAATACCCATTAAATATGCCTTTGTTACCGGCGCTCGCGTGTAGTCTCTACGGCGTCCCAGCGGCTTGCCCTGAGCGAAGCCGAAGGGTTCCCTCGGTATTCCCATGTCAATTAAGTGTATACCGAAATATACCCGAAATCAATTTAGGCTCCACCGATACAGCGAGATTTGTTTGCAGAATTACTCCTGCAAGTTGCAACAATTTACAACTTAGCCCTCATCGCCGACCCTACCCTTGCCCCGGGAAACCCAGAGTTTCAGGTATTGCCGACTTTGCTGGCTTGATGGGCGGTGTGTACAAGAAGTGAGAACGTATTCACCGCGGCCTGCTGATCCGCGATTACTACCAAGTCCGTCTTCATGAGGGCGAGTTGCAGCCCTCAATCTGAACTGGGGGGAGGTTTGATGGGATTAGCTCCGCCTTGCGGCTTGGCAACCCGTTGTTACTCCCCATTGTAGGTTTCGCAAGACTATTGAACATGCGATAAGGGTTGCGCTCGTTTCGACACTTAAGTCGACACCCCACGGCACGAGCTGACGACAGCCATGCAGCAGCTGTCTCGATCTCCTTACGGACTCCTTCGCATTTCTGCAAAGTAGAACTTCGAGATGTCAAGTCTGGGTAAGGTCCTTCGCTTCGTATCGAATTGAACCACATGCTCCCCTGGTTGTGCACTTCCCCGTCAATTCCTTTGAGTTTTAACCTTGCGGTCGTACTCCCCAGGCGGTACGCTTCACGCGTTAGCTCCAACCCCCAGCTCCGCCAAAGGCGGAAATCAAGGATCAAGCGTACATAGTTTACGGCTAGGACTACACGGGTCTCTAATCCGTTTCGCTCCCCTAGCTTTCGTTCCTCAGCGTCAGTTAAGTCCCAGGTACCTGCCTTCGCCCTTGGTGTTCCTGTCAATATCAACGCATTTCACTGCTACACTGATAGTTCCAGTACCCCCTAACTAACTCGATTCTGCCAGTATTTCGTCCGTTTCCGAAGTTGAGCCTCGGTCTTTCAAACAAAACTTGGCAAAACGCCTACGAACTCTTTACGCCCAGTAAATCCGGATAACGCTTGCACCCCACGTATTACCGCGGCTGCTGGCACGTGGTTAGCAGGTGCTTATTCTCCCCGCCGTATAGCGGGACAAAAGAGGTTTAAGACCCGAAGGCCGTCATCCCTCACGCGGAGTCGCTGCGTCAGACTTTCGTCCATTGCGCAATATTCCCGGTTGCTGCCATCCGTAGATGTATAGCCCGTGTCTCAGTGCTATTGTGGCTGACCAACCTCTCAGTCCAGCTACCCGTCATAGCCTTGGTAGGCTTTTACCCCACCAACTAGCTGATAGGACGTAGGCTTCTCCATCGGCGGCCAGTTACGGCCTTTCATCTTGCGATCTTATGCGGTATTAGCCCGCCTTTCGGCGAGTTATTCCCCACCATTGGGCAAATTCCTACGCTGTACTCACCCGTCTGCGATGCCGATCATCCCTTGCGGGATTATCGACATTCCACTTGCATGCCTAAGGCACTCCGCCAGCGTTCATCCTGAGCCAGGATCAAACTCTCAAAAAAAATTCCTACCACTTCCTGAAATACAAGAAGTAGCTCCTTACTCAAAAATCACTCACTTGTCAAAGTGCCAGACCGATCTCCAAGAAGCAAACGCAATTGTACCTCAATCACCCCCACCTGTAAAGGCATTCCCACCCTGGACTTTTTTCGTCCTTCAGATTACTCTGGGTGCATGCAATTCCTGTTAAGCTCCCCGACTTTCCGGGCCCTGCTCTCCTATTTCACCGGTCCGAAAGGCATTTTCAACTTTACCGGCCAAATATATCCTACAGACCTTTTGGATATCTTCATCATCACCCTATTTATTTACTCAATCCTGTATCTGTTTAAAAGAACCCGGACTTTCCTCATTCTTTTTGGGTTGATCATTATCTCCCTGCTGTATGTCCTGGCCAGGATTTTTAATCTTTATCTCACCTCGTCAGCCTTGCAATACTTCTTCGGGGTTTCAGTCGTGGTTTTTATTATCATTTTCCAGTCGGAAATCCGAAAATATTTCGAGCTGCTGGGCCTTTTAGGTACCAGGCGTATCAAAGTCGGCCGCCTGACTACAAAATCTCCGTCTACCGGGGAAATCCTCCAGTCAACTGTCAAAATGGCCCAGTCCAGAATCGGAGCCCTGATCGTTGTCCAGGGCCATGACGCTCTGGACCACCTTCTGGAAGGCGGTATTTTACTCGATGGAATAATTTCCGAGGAAGTGCTATTAAGCATCTTCGATCCCCATTCCCTGGGCCATGACGGTGCACTGGTCATCAGCAATGGTCGAATCACCAAATTCGGCGCCCATTTACCCTTATCCAACAATTTCAATCAATTGGGAAAACGCGGCACCCGACATAGTGCCGCCCTCGGTTTATCCGAAAATTGCGACGCTCTCTGTATCGTGGTTTCCGAAGAAAAAGGCAGAATTTCAATCTGTCGCGACGGCAAACTCAAGACATTAACTGAATTTTCCGACCTGGAAAAAGAAATGGAAAAATTTATAAAAGCCAAATTCGTTTCCACCCCCTCCTGGAACCTGAAATATTTGGTCAGCAAGAATCTCACTCTGAAAACGCTCGCCCTGTTCTCAGCGGCAATTATTTGGTTTTTCAGTGCGTACCGGACCGAAATCATCAGTAAAACCTACAGTATCCCCATAAACTTCACCCAGCTTCCCCAGGATGTCCTTATCGAAACCTACAGCCCCAAGGAAATTGCCGTCACCGTTGTCGGCCGGGGGGACCTGGCATTTACCGGTATCGACACCGGCGACTTCAAGATCGACCTCGACACCTCAATTCTGACCGACGGCGTCAACAAATTCGACATCTCGCCTCAATTAATAAAACAGCCGCTCAACCTGTCTATCATCTCCATCGATCCCAACGTTATTCTTCTTACCGCCAAAAAATATTATTCGGCTTCCGTCGGTATCGATATCAAAACCAAAGGTGAACTTCCATCCGGTTACACCATTACAACTCTGTCTGTCACCCCGAACCAGGTAGATCTCTGGATTCCGGATGGCTTTGCCACCCCCAAAAGCGTTGTTACCGAGCTGGTTGATCTGTCTGGTCAAACCGAATCCTTTGTCATCCCCGCGAAACTGGTCATCCCCGCCGGCATCAAATTGCAGAAACCCGAATCCGTTGATGTTAACATTGCCGTCAGTGTCAGCCATTAATCCCATCTCATCCGTATCATGACCCGGAAACGAATTTTCTCAACAGCGGCAGTCTTGTTGGTATTAATTTTCCTGTTCATCATCAGGGTTCACAACTACGGTCGCTGGCCGTTAGCCGGCCATGCCGATGAACAAAACTATGGATGGTCGGGTCTGGGTCTTATCGAAACCGGCCGGCCGGTTGGTTGGTCCCAGCACAACATTTACCCAAAATCATGGACTTTCTTCGATGGTCTCCTGGGTAAGGAAGAGGATATCCCTGTGGGTGTCAAAATGGTTCGTCCATGGTTGGACGAACCCCCTCTTTACTCCCTCCTTTCAGGCGGCGTCGCTCATTTATACCGGGACAAACTGCTTTCTGTCCTGCCAGTCAGCCACATCCGTCTCCCGTCGATTATTTTTGGTCTCTGTACAACCCTTTTGCTTTATTCATGGGGAAAAAAATGGTTTGGTCCGGGTTTTGGTTTATTGCCCGCCACCCTCTACACCCTCACCCCAATTTTCCTTTTCGGCTCCCGCTACTCCCTGCCCGAAAATGGTATCTCCTTCCTCTTTATTCTCAGCCTATATTTATTCACTTTTTATGACCATCGCAAGCAGAACTCCAGATCCAATATCCTACTTCTCATCGGGATAGTGATTGCCTCCGGTTTGGCCGGGCTCATGAAACCCACCGGATTTCTCATAATTTTTCTTTTTGCTTTTTTTCTCGCCCGGTATAAGCACTGGAAAAAAGCTTTTCTCATTGTCCTGGGAATCTTCCCCTTTGTGGGCGCTTTTTTGGGATATTACTTGTGGCAGGGCGGAGACTTTGCCTGGACCATTCTTCGCATCCAGGGTTTCCGTCCCTCCGGCTGGTCATCATTAGGCTATGTTCTCTCCACCCCTTATTACAGCACCAGCAACGAAACCTTTTATGACGGTTGGTATATTTTTATTCTAGTCAGCAGTTTGGCAATTCTTATCCTGAAAAATTCGCATCCCAAAGTCCGGTATCTAACAACTTCGATTGTTTTTTGGATGACAGTCATAGTTATCTCCTCCGGTGAACAGGATCCCCTGGGTTGGTACCGATACCCCCTCTTCCCTCTATTTGCCCTCACCGGCTCACTCGCTGTTATCGAAGCTATAAAAAAACCCAATCTCCTGTGGGCACTTCTAGCTATCGGCACCTGGCTGTCATCCCGGTTTTATCTCCACAATGCTTTTATGCCTACCACCTCCTCATTAACCTTCAAAGCTCTGGTAATCCTGTTTTTCCTTCCTTTTCTCTCGTATGAAATTTTCCCGTCGCACCTTCTCAATCGTCTGCGCCAATGCACACTCCTGGTTCTACTCACCGTAGGTTTATATTTCAACGCCGCCTACATTTATAGTGTGTACGACATCAGGTGCGAAGCTGTCAGCTGCCCTATCCAGGTGGAAAATCGCCTTTCCCAGTTGCGCGTCCCCTTCTTCTGGCGTTTTCTTACCCCTACCCGCCTCGCCCGGCTCCACAACTAATTCCCAGGGGTCAATAATTGATACAGCACTATCCCCAGGCTCACCACCACGTTCAAAGATTTATTAACCCCCCACATAGGGATCTCCACAATCTTATCCGCCATCTCCAGCACTTCTTTGGATACCCCCTCCGTCTCATGCCCCACCACCACAGCTGCCGGCATATTTTTGAAAATTGAAAATTGAAAATTGAAAATTGAAGCGGAGCGTTTATCCTGCTCGACTGCTATTATTCTGAGATCTGGGATCTGCGATCTGAGATCAAAAAGCGCTTCCTGAGCGCTTTTGAAATACCGCCAGGGCACCCATGTTTCCGTCCCCACCGCCGCCTTATGAATTCTGGAACTCGGAGGGGTCTCCGTCCCCCCGCACAAGAGGACCTCTTGCGCGGCTACCGCATCTGCCAACCTGAATATCGACCCGGTATTATATGTGTCCATTACATTGTCCAGCACTATCCAAACGGGCTTTCTCCGGATTTGCGAAAATTGCTCAGCCGTCGGCCTGCTCACCCTTAATTGTTTGGCATTCAGCTTCATCCCCTACTTCAGCGCCGCCGTCACCACACTCTCCATATCTCTGTAGTTGTAAGCACCGCCAAACACCTGTGTATTTACCAGAAAATGCGGCGTGCCCTGGAAATTTAACTTCAGGGCAATGTCCATATCTTCCTGCAGCTTGTTGTCATATTTTCCGCTGTCCAGACAGCTTTTCATAAAGTTTTTGTCCACCGCCGCGGCCAGGAAATTCGCTACCTCCCCCGATTTGGTTTTATCGTTCATTACTGTTTCATTAATAAACTTGTATCCCTTATCCGCCATCAGCAAATCATGAGCCGGCCAAAATTGCCCCTTCTCGTGAGCACAGTATAAAGCCTTAGTTGCCATTTCCCCGCTGCCGTGTCCGTTTGCATACAACCATACGAATCCCGCTTTCCCTGCATCCACCAGTTTTTTCATCTCTAACACCGGAGAAGCATAGTTTCCCCCAATCTCCACCAGCCTAAACTGGTCAGGGTTGGGAAATGCTTTATATATTTCCGTATTCACACCCCCGGCCGCGTGACAGTAGGGACAGCTGGGATCGGAAATTTCCACAAACAACACCTTCTTACTGCTGTCTCCGAAAACGATGTTTCCCTCTTTAAACAGGCTTTTAACCTGATCCAAAGTTATTTCAACCTGCGGAGGTGGAGGTGGTTGAACCTGCGGTTGATTGGCTGTGGTATTTCCCGTCGCCCCTTTCTCCAGATACTTGACCTTACTCCACAAAGATCCCAGTGCAAATGCCATTACCACCATCACCACCATCAGCACAGGCCCGGTCTTATCCCAAAAGCTTTTCTGCAGCATCACCGGTGTTCGAATCACCGGCTCCGCTTCAGACTCCATCGCTTTTCTGACAATTCTTCTCGTCGCCATAGCCACTTTTTATAACACAAACACCTCCCCTCATTCAACCCGTGACAGCTTTCTCCTCCAACCACTTTTCAATTTCCAATGCTGCTTCACACCCGTACCCGGCGGCGGTAACCGCCTGCTTGTACACTCCGTCATGCACATCCCCGGCCACAAACACTCCCGGGATATTCGTCATCGTCCGGTAAGTTTCATTTTTACCCCTTAAAATAAACCCTTTTTCATCCGTTTCCGCTTTCCCCTTGAACAATTCCGATGCCGGTGCATGCCCGATGGCTACAAACACCCCGTCAACCTGCATTTCCCACACCATTTCCGAAGCTGTCTCAGAGATCTTTTTCGGATTTTGAAAATTTTTATTTGTTTGAGATTTGGGATTTGGAATTTGAGATTTCAGCCTCACTCCCTCAACTTTACTTTCACCCAATACTTCGACCACCTCGGTATTCCACATCACGCTAATTTTTAAGTGGTTTAGTACCCTGTCCTGCATGATTTTACTGGCTTTAAACTCGTCTCTCCTGTGGATTATGGTAATTTCCTCGGCAAACTTGGTCAGTACCAGCGCTTCTTCCATCGCTGCGTCTCCCCCTCCGACTACTGCCACTTTTCTGCCTTTAAAAAAGGCCGCATCGCACGGAGCACAGGTGGATACTCCCCGCCCGATCAGTTTTTCCTCACCCGGTACTCCTATCCACCTGGTCAACGCCCCCGTAGCAATCAGCAGCGACCGCCCTTCAACTTTTTCGCCCCCCATGTTTACGGAGAATTTTTCCCCGGTCTCGACAGTTGTCACATCTTTGTCCGCAAATACTGTACCGAATCTTTCCGCCTGCTTGCGCATTCTCTCCATCAATTCCGGTCCCATTACTCCGTCAGGAAATCCCGGATAATTTTCCACCATGGTTGTCAGCATCAATTGTCCTCCCCACTTGCTTCCGGCTACCACCTTCGTCTTCAGATCAGCCCGGGATGTATAAATCGCCGCCGTCAGTCCCGCCGGCCCGCTCCCTACAACAATCACATCAAATAGATTGTCCATATTCAAGATTACGCAGCTTCAGCTTTTTGTAAAAGCTGCACATAACCCGGCTTCCCCGCAAACCCCACTTGCCTGGCGATTTCTTTCCCGTCTCTGAGTAACACCACCGTCGGTATACTCATCACCCCGAATTTTCCGGCCAGATCCGGCTCTGCGTCTACATCCACCTTGGCCACCATCACTTTACCCTCATATTCTTTTGACAGTTCTTCGATCACCGGTGCTGCCATCTTGCATGGTCCGCACCATTCCGCCCAAAAATCCACCATCGCCATTCCGCCCTTCGTCTTCTCTCCAAAATCCGCTTTTGTCAAATGTACCACCGCCATTGCATGATATGTATAACATACCCCGGCTGAGGCAATCAATGACTATTCCAATATCTTAACCAATGTCCAAACAACCAATATTCCTCCCAGAAAAGCCGGTATTTGCCACCAGTTTTTTTTCAAATCACAATCTTCCCCATGGCAATGATGCAATTCCGGAATCAGATCCGAACACGCCAAATAAATAAACATTCCCCCCGAAAAGGACAGCAGGTGCGGCAGCCACCCTTCCACCCGGCTCCCCAACGTAAACAACAGCAGTGCCCCGACCAGAGATGACGCCGCACTCGCAATATTCAGCAGAATGGTTTTTCTCTTACTCCACCCCTTGGACAACAGCAACCCGAAATCCGCAATCTCATGAGGTATTTCATGGGCGGCCACCGCCAGGGAAGTCACAATTCCCACCGGAACTGCCACCATAAATGCCGCGGCTATCACTACCCCGTCAATAAAATTATGTATTGTATCCCCCACTGTAATCAGCCAGGGAGTTTCTTCCCCTCCTTCATATTCTTCCTCATGGTGGTGGAACCACAACAAACTCTTTTCCGACAGGAACAGGAATATTATTCCTCCCAGCACCCCGCCCCAGACCACTCCCCCGGTATATGCCGCTGCTTCCGGTAGCAGATCAAAAAACACCGTCGCCAGCAAAACCCCTGCGGCAAATGAAATTATCAAAAGTGTCTGGGCATGAGTAAACGGACGCTTTCTTTCCACCAGCACCAGAGCACCCAAAAAACTGGCTACACTTCCTATAAAAGACCAGAACAAAATCAACCCCAGCAAACTCATGATCGCATTATCTTAACACCATCAGAAATTGTACCGCCACTGCCGCCGCCACTGCCGCCGTCAATCCCCGATGCTCCGTCTTCGAAAATTCCCTGGCAAACACCCAGTACCATTTCCTATAATCGGTTTCTTTCCACAAATCCAAAAGCAATCGGGTACACAAACCCAATACGACTCCGGAACCCAAAAAACTGCCACTGGACGTTATCACCCACAGGCCCACACCCGTCACCACCAACACCGACAGCATATTTCGTATCGGCAGCTTTGTTCTCTCTGCTTTCGTAGCCTCCAGAGTTTTCCATGCCATCCGCCATTGTCCTTTGGACATGTATGTCCGAACCATACTGCAGGTCGGGCTGCTGGGATCGCAAACCAGTGCGTACATCAGGTGGTCGCCTTCCGCCATCATCCACCCGATTATCCAGCCAGCAGCCAGCAGCACGTTTCCCAGCCAAAAACCCCATCCCCCGATCTTCCCCAAATCCAGCAAAACCCGGAGCAACAGCAGAATCACCACCGGAAAAACCCTGTAACCCCACTCTCCCCACTTGACCTTCATTACTCCTTAGTATGCCCCAAATTCTGCCGCCTTGTCAAAGCCGCTTTTATTCTCAGGTTATTCAGCCTCCACATGAATAGCGCTCCCTTATTATCTGCATTACTATCAATGGCATATCTTCTGGCCGACTCCAATATTGCCCTGTCCGTTTCTTTAGCCAGTTTTATGTATAGGGCTTTATGTTTTTCATCTCCGAGTTCCATCGCCAGCCGGTACCCGTAATCCTGGTATTCCCGGGAAATATACTTATTCTTCTCCTCTGCCTGTTTGTCATCCAGTATTTGTCTCAGTGACTTCACTCCCCGATTTTACTTCATTCCTGGTAGTTATTTTCTCAGCTGGACCCCCAGCACTTTGCCGGTCGTTAGCAGAAAGTCCATTGCGGTAATAATTCCTATTCCGATCAATCCCCTCATCCAAATATTGGGATCCCAGTTCGCACCCTCATTCCACACTCCGAATTCCCAAAAACCGATAGCCAGGGTAACAGACGCTAACGCCCGGGCTGCCGATGTCTTCCAGGCCATTTTATTCCAATACCAATCCGCTTTCCCCGTAGGTTGATCCTTAACCTGCAACACCCCCGGCGTAATCCACATCGACAACTGTCTGCCTGTATCTATCAATTCCTGTCTGTCTTCCGGTTTCATGTAAGGATATTATAGGCCCGCTGTCAATTCCCGGGCGGCTTTCTCGATCATACTTTCAATTATTTCCTTTTCTTCCGGGCTAAATCTCTGTAATACATATGTTTCCCCATCAACCGCAAGCTGCCGGTTTTCTATCCCAATTCTGACTCTCCAAAACTCCTTTGTCCCCAACGCTTGCTCCACCGACAAAACCCCGTTATGTTCCTTCGGCCCCACCCCCTTCTGAATTTTATATTCTCCCAGTTTAATATCGAGGTCGTCGTGCGCAACAAATAGATTCCCGAAATCATAATTCTTGAATTTTAAGTCATGAATCATTTTGCCAGATTCATTCATAAACAACCCTGCGGTTTTCACCAGTACCAGATCCGGAAACTCAGCCAAAAAAATGTCCTTGGTTCTCCTCCACCCATAGCCGTCATTGAAAATTGATCGCGAAGCGCGAGATCCTTGACCTCGAAATAGTAAATTGAAAATTCGGTCTACCAACAGTACGCCGCAGTTATGCCTCGTCCCCGCATATTCCACCCCCGGATTACCCAGTCCCAATATTATCTTCACCATATCATTTTACCGCACTCCCAATTTAACCCGCACCTCTGCCTAATGCAGCATTCCCCTCACCTGTGCCGCCAATAAGAAACTTGGAGGTAGTAATTTCTCTCTCACCCGATTAATTAATTGTTTTTGTACTAAAGTTCCGTTTCCTCCATCAATAATAGCTGCTACCTCATAAAAATCTCCCTCCCCTCCAAATTTTCTGAACAAATCCCTTGCCCTCTGCTGCTGAGCTTCTAACCGGGCTGCCATTTTATCTCCTTCAACCAAAGATCTTGACATCTTCACTCATTTGTATCACAACCCGGAAAATATTCAATCCCCTACACCAGAGGCACAAATACGTAATTCTCAAACTTCTCCGTTTTGAAGTTTTTGGGATTTCGAATTTTTGTAACCCTGGTCATCACTCCCCTTACCGGTGTCACAATCCTTCCCCCGGCCGCCAATTGCTCCATCCATGCCCCCGGTACTTCCTCAGCGTCCGCCCCGCAAATGATCGCCTCATACGGCGCGTACTTCTTCCAGCCTTCCTTCCCGTCCCCGATTTTTATTTTGACATTTCTCAGATCTGATTTCTCAATTCTCATTTCTGCCAGCCGGGCCAACTCTGGCACAATTTCTATGGAATACACCCGTTTAAACAGTTTCGCCAGCAAGGCAGTCTGCCATCCACTCCCCGTCCCGATCTCCAACACTTTTGAATTGAAAATTGAAAATTGAAAATTGAAAATTAATAGCTCCAGCATCCTGGCAACAGTATAGGGTTGTGAAATCCACTGATCATGCCCTATCGGTAAAGCCGTATCTTCGTACGCCCTGGATTTATTTTCCTCTCCCGCAAACTCAGCCCGGTCTACGCCGGCCATTGCTTCCAACACCCGCCTGTCCGACACCCCGTATTGCCGGATGATTTCCTGCATGCCAGCCGGATCAGACATTCTTAGTTTTTTTCAGTAATTTGTCCGACCACTCCCCCAGATACGGTAACCTGATTTTTTGCCCCTGATAAGTCTTTATCACCAGCACCAGCTGCGTTATCAGACCGGCCAGCCAGACTATGGGAATAAACACTCCCAGAAAAATGGTGATCCTCAGGGCGGAGGTCGCCACCATCATCCCGATCGTGAGGAGCAATGCCTGTACCGCATGCCACCTGACAGCCTGATTCTTCTCCAAAAGCAGGAATACTATTGCTGCCACCGGGCCGATCAAAGGCGCGTAACACAAAGCTCCAGCGGAGTTTGGTTCCATATTAATCACTCCTTTTGCCAACTCAATCACCTCCTTCTTTTTGTAATTTATATAGCCGCTCAATTTCTTTCATGCTGGTCGCATCCTCGATTTTCATATCTCTGAAACTTACCAGTCTGGGAAATCTCAGGGCCAGTTTGGATGTGTGCATCGGAGACTTGGTTATTTCATCCGCTTTTATTTCCACCACGATTTTCGGCCTGACCCAGACATCACATCCCATCTGCTTCCCCACCTCGTAATTGTCGGGTTTTTCCAAAAGTTTAATTTCTTCACACCGTCTCTTCAGCTCTCTCCACTCGTCATCCTTCAGGCCGGTTCCAATTTTTGCGATTGTCAAATATTTATCGGACCCGTCCCCTTTTACCCCTATCAAAAATCCCCCGATTCCAAAACCGGAACGTTTACCCTCCCCAGCATCATAACCCAGCACTACCGCATCAATGGTATCCGCCATCCCGCTCGCATCATAACTTTTTTTATACTTTATCCAATTAAAGTCCCTGGATCCGGATTGATATCTCCCTTCCGCTCTTTTCACCATTATTCCCTCCGTCCCCTCTCTTAGCGAATCCTCAAAAAATTTCCCGATTTCGGCTTCTGACTTGACAACTCTGCGGGGAATTAATTTAACAATACCTCCGACCCCTATGATTTTCTCAAGCCTGCTCCACCTCTCACTATTTGCCTCCTCCAACAAACTTTTACCGTTAGCCATCAACAAGTCAAAAACAAAATATTTCAGAGGCACGTTCCGTATCATTTCCGTAATCCCGTACTTGCGTTTCCGCTGTGCAGTCTCCTGAAACGGCAGGTATCTGCCTCTGCCGTCCAGGGCTATCATCTCCCCGTCCAAAATGCATGTGGTATGGACTTGTTTAAGTAATCCTTCTGCAATATCCGGATACATCGCCGTCACATCCTCCAGGCCTCTGGAAAATAATTTCACCTGTGATTTGGAAACATGCGCCTGAATTCTCAATCCGTCCAGCTTGTGTTCGGCAACACTTTCCCCATTCCTCTTCCAAATCTCGGCTATGGTTTTAGCCCGCTCCGCTCTGGCTACAAGCACGGGTGTTCCCCACACCGGTTCAACCTCTAGCTTCTTGATTTTCTCACCGCTCCCCGCCTCTTTCACCAACCGCACTACCTCTCCCAAGTCCGCTCTGACATTGTAAACCCTTTCAATTTCCTTTCTTAATGATTTATCCCCGGTTACCATCCACGACAGGCTGTCTAACACCGTCATATCCGAAAAACCGGACCTTAATTTCCCCAATATCATTTTCGTCGCGTATTTTGCTTCCAACGGGCCTAAATCCGACAGTAAAATCTTTATCAATTCCAGTTTTTTCTCCTGACTCCCGGCTCCCCCCTCACCGGCAATTTCCTTTAGTAACCCGTACACTTTTTGAATTTTGATTTTTGAATTTGATTTGGATTTGGGGTTTTGAGCTTTGAGTTTTTCCGCCACCATGCCCAAATCCCCCAATTGCTTAAACAGTTTTTCCGCTTCAGGTCCCAGTACCCGTACCATCATTTTGTCCGCCACTCCGAAATTCGGATTGTTGTAAGCCGGTCCTAGTCTTCCCTGGCTTAGGTATGCCACCAGCCTTCCTTCATAGGGGGTTACCTTTTTGTATAATTCCGCCAGCAACCTGGTCATTTCCAATCTTGATCCCGTCTTCTCCAATTCCTCCAAACACTCTGCCAGCTCCGGAAATGTCATGGATTTAAATTATACTATTCCCTTCAGGAAAAAATATCCGAAAGCCACCACCCCCAGAAACAGACTCCCCAAAATCAGGTTCAGCCATCCCCGTTCATAGTGTGACATCTGGTACAATCCTTCACCCAATAGTGACAGGCCGAAAAGTGCGGGCAGGGCCAGCCCCATGAACAGCATTTGCGTTACACTGAGCATAAATTATCTTTTAATTACGTACTTGGCAGCTTTGGTAGATCCTTTTTTAGTTACCACCCGTTTATCCATCAGATCTCTCAGATCCCGCAGGATAGTATCCTCGGACACCATGGCCAGCACTCCCCTGGCCTCCGCCATGGTAATTTCACCATTAGCGTTTAGGTACTCCATTATTTTCATCTGCCGTTCAGACAGGGCAATCTGCTTACCCATCTTCTGTTTTATTTTTATATCCAGCGACAACTCCCGCACCTGGTCCTTGATGCGGGACAATTCCAAAGCCAGTGCCCTGGTAAACGTCTCCAGCCACACTGTCAAATCCCGGTCTTCCAGTCTCAAGGCCTGGTTTGACACTTCCATCAGACTGCCGAAATATTCCTCGGCATGCTTGTCAAAATATTCTTCCAGCGCAAAAAATTTCTTCACTTCATAACCCTCCTTTAACAGTACCAGGGTGGCAAAAGCCCGCGCTGTCCGTCCGTTACCTTCCACAAAAGGATGCACCGCCGCCAGCACATAATGGACTATTCCCGCCCTGAGCACCGGATGCTCCCTCCGGCCGAAACTGCTGTTTAGCCAGCGGAAAAACTCGTCTGCCAGAAACGGCACTTCCAGGGCGCTCGGAGGACGAAACCCTACCTCACCTGTAATACTGTTCCGCAATACCACCTGGGTCTCTCTGAACTTACCCGCTTGCTCAGAGGCCACCACCCGGTTGACTACCAACCGGTGAATCTCCAATAGTAAATCATTGGTATATTCAAACCCCTCTCCTCTGGCGGTTTCCATACACGCATCCAAAAACTCCATTACCTTCCGGTAATTAATCACTTCCTGAACGTCCCGCTCTCTGGCTACCACACCCGCATCCTGCGCCTGTCCGACCGTATCCAGCTCCCTTTCCACGATCAGTTTTGCTTCTCCCATCGTCAGGTCGTTACCTTCCAAAGCTGTACCGTAATGAGCTGCCTTAAGCAATGCCTCATCCCGGAATTTTGCTTCCCAGGCAGGCACTAGCGGTGCATTCTCAATCACCTCTTTTGCCGCCTCCACCAACCCGATATTCCTTAGAACTTCGGTGGTTATAGTGTACTTGGGAATATACATATTCCGGATTCCGAACCTTTGCGGATATTCTACGGTAATTCTGCGGTAAATATCAAGCCGATCTTCTGAAATGACCTCTCACCCACGCACTCAACCCTCTACGTTCCTCCTCTTCAACTAGTTCCAACCTAATAGTCATCATCTTTCCGTCTGTTAGTTGTATTTCCTGATATCCAGGCAATTGGACCTTCCCACCGTTCGGACTTAATTTACCCTCACAAAAAATTAGCATACGATTTCCTGGTCTTTTGTTTTTACATAATAATTCCGCCCCGGTCATATTTCGGCCACCAATATTTTCTCTACCAATTCGTACAACTCTAAAAATAACTTCGTCAGGATTAACTCCTTCACGAATCTGTCTAACTTTATCTCCTACACCAACCTCCACCATTTACACACATTATAGGATACATTCTGTTAAAGTCAAGTCTTCATGTTTGCAGCAATCCCCCTCGCCGCCATTATCCCTGTCGCAGCTGCTCCCGTAATTGTCCCGGATAGTCCCGAAGCATCTCCCGCTACATACACATTCGGAACACTGGTCTGCATATCCGGTTTCGTTGTAACCTTGGAAGACCTGAATTTTACTTCCGGTGCATATAAAAGCGTCGACCCGGAGTTTATCCCGGGCATCACCTCATCCAGCTTCTCCAACCCCTCAATGATATTGGTCACTATTCGGTGAGGCAAGGCCATGGAAATATCTCCTGGTGTCACATCAGTCAGGGAAGGTCTTACAATGGATTTCTTCAGCCTCGACCAGGTACTTCTTCTTCCCCGGCGCAGATCTTCCAGTCTCTGCAGTAACGGTTTCCCTCCTCCGATTGTTGACGCCAGTCTGGCTATAGATTCTGCGTAAGCAATCGAGTTCTCCACCGGTTCAGTCAAGTGAACTTCACATACGAATGCAAAGTTGGAATTTTCGGAGTCATGGCTGGAATATGAATGACCGTTCACGCATACGTAACCCTGGTATTCCTCAACCGCCACAAAACCCTTGGGACACGTACAAAAAGTTCTCATTACATCGTCATAGGTTTTTGTCCTAATTTTCAGCACTATCTCATATAACGCCTCCGCGTACCTCTGCATCACCGCCGCCGGAAATTCTACCCTCACTCCCACTTCCACCATATCGTATTGGTATTTGATTCCCCTTTTATCCCCCAGTTCCTGTAGCCACCTGGCGCCTATTCTCCCGGGTGCCAATACCACCTTACCGGCTCCGATCTTTCCGTTTTTTTTAGTCTCCACTCCCATCAGCTTTCCATCCTCAATCCACAAATCCTCCACCCGGCAATCTGTCACCAACTCCACCCCTGACTGTTCCAAATGATTCTCAAACTTCCCGATTACCTTTCTCAGGTTATCGGTTCCCACATGTTTTGCCCGGCGTACAATCAGTTCAATATTCCTTTTCTGCGCTTCTTCGACCAGCATTTTCACCTCGTCAGGATTTCTCGGATACGACACTGCCTCCACCCCGAAGTTCATAAATATTCCGTCAATATAATCCAGGATATCCTGATATTTCTCCGGTTCAATCAGGTGAAACACTCTCTCATGCGATAGTTTCGGAGTAAACTGGAGCTTCCCGTCCGAATATGTCCCTGCTCCTCCAAAACCGGACATTACATCCCCCCCATTCCTACCCTCCAGCCTGGGACCATCTTCTAAAAGGCCGATCTTCAGCTTTTTATTGAGTTTCACCAATTCAAAAGCGCAAAACATTCCTGCCGGGCCGGCCCCCACAATCACCACGTCATACTTATTTTCCATAGCTTCATCAATCTACCACAAACTGCCGGTATGTCTCAAAAATTTCCTCCGCCAGCATGTCCGCGTTATAAGCATATCCCACCTTCTCAAATAACATATCGGCTGTCTTTTTCACCAACCAGATAGCCGCACCTGCTGCCAACATCCGTACGTTTTTAGCCGCCAAACCGGCCGTCACTCCCGCAAGTACATCCCCGGTCCCCCCTTTGGTCAAACCAGCATTACCTCCGGTTATTTCATAAGTCATCTCCCCATCAGTTACGTAACTCACAGGGTTTTTATACACAATAACGCATTTATATTTTTGGGCAAATGTTTGAAAATTGGAAATTGAAAATTGAAATTTAAACAGCGATTCATACTCCTTCCGGTTCGGCGTCAAAATGGCATTTTTAGGTATCCACTCCGCCTCCATCACTTGCAGACTCCCCCCGTCAATCACCCACTGTTTTTCAGGAAATTTTTGTAACAAATATTTTGTTATAGACCTGGTCAAAGTTCCTGCTTCATCTAAACTTTTTCTTAAATCCTGAATCTTAAATCTTGAATCTTCCCGCTTAAAGCGCATCAATCCTGGCCCTATAAGTACTGCGTCGGATTTCTTGATATACTCTTCAACTTCCCCCCATGGTACCCAGATAAAACTTGAGAGTTTGGATTTAATCTTCGCCGCCACTTCCCCCGATGTTGGCTCCGGTGAGGCAAAAAATACCATGTCCGCCAACCGTGATGCCGCTCTCAGGGCCAGAATCGGTGCCCCGTGAAACAGTCTTGATCCCCCGATAATTGTCACTTGTCCGTTATCCTCCCCATATGAATCAACTTTTGGTTGCCACAACTCTTTTAATTGATCTGTTGAAAATTGAATCATTGCAAATTGATTTCAAATTTAATATTTCAAATTGGTAATTTAATTATATTCCATCCGTCGGTCGGCACCAGATGCTCATCGGCAGTAGTCATGATCACCTGTCCCCCTTTCTCCACCAGGCTCTCTATCTCTATCTCTATCTCACGTCTGTGTTTGTGGTCCAATTCCGAAAAAATATCATCAAGCAGCAATACCGGTTGCTGTACATCCTCCGACAAAAACTTTAACTCCCCCAGTTTCAGCCACAATACCGCCATCCTCTGCTCCCCCCGGGATCCATATTTACTCACATCCTTCCAATCATTTTGAATTTTAATGACGAAGTCATCCCTATGTGGTCCCACCAGTGTATTACCTGCAGCGATCTCCTCTTGGGCATACTGCTCCAGTCTCACCTGGGAAATCAGGCTTTTGTCATATTCCACTTTGTATCTCTGCCCCCCTGCCTCTTTGAAACCATTTAAAAATTCAATATATTCGGTTCTTTTTTGAGTAATGTACTCCCCGTTCTTTATCAGCAATTTGTCCCAAAAAAACAGCTGGTTCCTGCCTGCTGCTCCGTCCCTGATAAAATCCAGCAGTTTATTCCTTTGTCGTAAGCCCTTTTCATATGACAAATGGCATCTTCTGTATTCCCTGTCTGTCTGAAAAATTACAAAATCCAGATATCGTCTCCTCCCGCTTGGGTTTCCCGTCACCAGCTCAATATCCTGTGGTCCGAAAAGCACCGCCCTCAGTCTGCCCGCAAAATCCACCATCCTCTTGGGTATCCCGTTCACTTCAAATTTCTTCCTGGTCACCCCTATACTCCCGTCAGTTAAGGTGATTTGGAAATTGAAAATTTGAGAATTATTTAAAAATTGAAAATTTAAAATTGAAAATTTCTCCCCGTATCTGATCATCTCGTCATCTCTCTCCGCTCTGAAGCTTTTCCCTGTGGCAGCCAGATAGATGGCCTCCAACAGGTTACTTTTCCCACTCCCGTTTGATCCGTATACCACCGTCTTTACTTCCGGTTCAAACTCAGCCTCCTTATAATTCCTGAAATTCTTCAATATCACCTGCAGTATCCGCATGATCCTGTCCTATCTTCTCACGTTAAAAATCACTTTGCTTCCGTCCATCGCCGGGCCGAATGGTACTTCCCGCCATCCGTTCACCGCCCGCCGGACGGCATCCCGCCGATTACCGGGTACCAGAAGCATCAAAAATCCTCCCCCGCCGGCACCGCATATTTTCCCGCCCCATGCTCCGGCCTTGACAGCCGCCCGGTACTTGTCGTCAATCTCCCGGTCACTGATCCTGCTCGCCATCTGTTTTTTTAGCTGCCACCCCTTATTCAACAGTTTCCCCAAATCCTCTATCCTCCCCCGCTCCAAAAACTCTTTAGCTTTCACTGCCTGATCGACCATTTGATTTAGCAGCTTGGTCTTTTTGGAAATATTTTCCTTCTGCTCTGCCAGCACCTCTTCCGCCTGCCTGGTTCGGCCCGTATAAAATACCATCAGTTGTTTTTCCAAATCGTCTTTCGTTTCTCCGTTTACGGCCACTTCCGACACTTTCACTCCCCGCCCGGAAAACTCCATGTATCTTATCCCCCCGAAGGCCGCAATATACTGGTCCTGTACTCCGACCGGTTTCCCCAGAATTTCAATTTCTATTTCGCATGCTTCCTCGGCTAACTTCACCGCTTCCACAGCCTTGCCCCGGTATTGATACAAAGCGTTCAACACTCCCACCGTCACTGCCGACGATGACCCCAATCCGGATCCGGCCGAAGGAATATCCGACAAAAAAGTGATTTCCACTCCCTTCTTCACCCCGGTTTTACGCATTGCTTCCCGCACCAGTTCATGCCCAATCTCCGCCACTTTTTCCACTACTTCCCGTTTGGTATACCCCACTACTATCAAATCATCAAACCTTTCCTTGACCACGCAATAAATATATTTATCTACCGCCATGGACACCACTCTGCCCCGATGCTTATTGAAAAAATCCGGAAAATCAGTCCCCCCTCCGGCAAAACTGATTCTCAGTGGAGTCTGGGTAATTATCACCCGCTAATTATAACCGTTACTCACGCTTTGCCTGAAACTGCTTTTCGGTCAATCTATCCGCTACCTGGACAGCCCTTCTCCATCCCATTCCCCTATCAACAAGTCTCTCAATTTGACGAAACGCATATCCGGCCGTTTCTTCATCTCTAACCGACTTAAGTCTTGTAAGACTTCTACCATCTAATTCTCCATCCCGAACGGTCCCGTCTGTGCAGCTTCCAAATCTCCCCAAAGAACACTCAAACCCCCCCTCTTCATGGCAATATCCCTTCTTGTTTTTAACCTCGCACCCCCCTGGGTTTCCCGGTCTGCTTCCCCTACCATGAACACATCATATCACATTTTACTCAACTTATGCCCATACAGCGTATTTATATTTGACACTTGGGGCAAAAGTAGGTCCCTCTTCCCCCCAAAGCCAGCCGGTGAATTATTCCTCCACCTGCCTGCCGGCAGGCAGGTCTTCTGCACTCTTCCCCTTCCCGGTCATACACCCGGAAATGCTCCTGATAATGACCGCCCAAGCCGTGCAAATCAATATATTTCGCATCCGCCGCTGTCGCTCCCCCGTACTTTATCCCCTCTTCCAGGACCTTAATCACCCCCCGATATAAATCCTGATATTGCCTCCTGGTCAAAGAATTTGCCAGCCGCCGGGGGTTAACTTTTGCTTCCCAGCAGGCATCGTTTGCATAAATATTTCCCACACCAGAAATCTCTGTCTGATCCATCAACACCAGCTTTACCGGCTTTTTCCGTTTACTTATCAGTTTAATGAATTCTTCCTCAGAAATATTCATGGGCTCCGGCCCCAATTCTTTCAAAAACTTCATATTAGCAATCTCCTCTTTCGTCCCCGCCTTCACCCACCCGAAAATCCTCTGGTCGTTAAAATACAAAGTCCCGGAATCCATATGCAATACCACCCTCGTATGCTTACTCGGCAATGTCCCTACAAAATCGGCTGTGGGATGCCCCCCCACCACCCTTTTTTTTAAATGTTGAAAATTATCGTCCGGTACCCAGACGAGTTGTCCCGTCATCTTAAAATGTATCGCGATATCTATATCACCTTCGAGGTCTATCAACAGTACTTTCGCCAATCTCTTCACCCCCACCACTCTCTTCCCCTCTACCAGCTCCTTCTTTCCCTGAAACGATTTCGGCTTCAACACCTCTATTTTATTAATTATTTTTCCCGGCAGAACTTTTCTCAGCTGCATCCTGATCGTCTCGATCTCAGGCAATTCCGGCATGTTTATTTATATTATTAATTTGGATTAATATTTCCCGGATAAATCTCTCTTTGGAAAATTTGGCTGCATTATTTTGGATTAACTTTCTATTCCACTTCATTTTATTAAACTGGCCGATAGCACTCCACAGTCCTTTCGGGGTCAGTTCATCAAAAAATATTCCCGTTTTATTTTTCTCCACCGCCTCCAGATATCCCCCGTTTCGAAAAGCAATCACCGGTGTTCCGTAAACCTGAGGCTCCACTGCTGTCATCCCGAAATCTGCATCTTTTTCCAGTGCCAGAAAAGCCTTCGCTCCTGCCAATAAATTTGCCTTTCCGTCCTCGCTTACCTCCCCCAGGTATTCTGTATATTTCCCCCGGATTTTAGCAGCAATCTCATCTCCGCCTTTACCAATTGGTCTCCCTGCTATCTTCAACTTAAACTTAAACTGGTTCGCCGCCTCCACCGCCAGTTCGATATTTTTTGATCCGATAATTCTCGACACAATCACAAAATAATCCCTTTTGAATATTTGATTTTTATTCGCGTAGCGCAAGCTTTGCTTGTTTTTGATTTGATTTTTATTTTTTGAATTTTGAATTTCAATCGGGGGATACACCACCTCCGCCTCTCTTCTGTAAAACTTCCTTATCCTGTTTCTGACATTTTTCGAATTGGCAATAAACAAATGCGGTCTTTGGGCCAGCTTAAAATCCACCATCCGTAAAATATGGTTGGCAATTTCTGAAACCGGTCTCCAATACCACTTAAATCGCTCTTTTGTCGCCGTATCATATCCGTACAGAAACCGGGGGGGGGTATGGCAATAAGTCACCAGCTTTGTCTTCGGCCCGATTTTCACAGCGTTTGGAAAATATCCGCCGGCAGCCGAAACCACTACCAGGTCATATTTCGTCAAATCAAAACTCTCAAAAAACAGCGGAGACAGGATGGTGTAGTGGCTCAGTAACTTCGGCAGGAATGGTAAATATTTTCCCCAGCTTTCATGTATCACCCATTTGTCCAACATCGTTTTATATCTTCCCCAAAAACGGGGAAACTTATACGCCGTATAGACCGGTGCTTCCGGCCAGATTTCTTTCAAAGCTATCAGTACCGCTTCCGCCCCCCCGGGTTCCTTCAGGTAATCATGTACCAAAGCAACATTCATATTTTCCTACTCAAACAATTTTTGTTGGTTTTCATCAATCTCTTCATTCTGGTTGATTCGTTTTACTAAGCTCTTATACCCCAATTCCTTCAGTACTGCCAGTATTTTTTCTTCACTCGGAACCGAAGCCTTTTCCGGCTCCCAACTCACCGGCACGTCAGTTCTGATCGTCGCCAATTGTTTCGACAGCATCGCCGCATCATAGCCCTTTATCAATTTGTCGGTGATAGCGGGTACTATCTTCGGTTTCTTCGTATCATTCGGTTTTGTATTTGTGATTTGTTTATAAATATCTTTAAGCGAACCGTGCTCCGCCAGCAGGTGCGCCGCGGTTTTCGGCCCGATACCCGCCACTCCCGGATAATTATCACTGCTGTCTCCCATCAGCCCCTTGTAGTCCACAACTTGCTTCGGATGCACTCCCAGTCTTTGTATGACTTTTTCGCCGTCGACCAGCACCGCATCAGAAAGACCTTTTTGCGGCATAAATAGTTTCACTTTTTCATTTACCAACTGCATCAGATCCCTGTCCCCTGTAATAATAATTACTTCTCCGTCCGTCGACTGCTTCGCCAGAGTACCTATCACGTCATCCGCCTCGAAACTGGGTACGGCAAATACCGGAACCCCCATTTTTTCAAATACGATCTTCAATTTCTCCACTTGTCCCCAGATATCTTCCGATACCTGCCTGTCCTTCTCCCGCGTCACCTGATACCCCACGTACATGGTGTGTCTGAAGGTTGGTTCCGGGCAGTCAAACACTACTGCCAGATGCGTCGGCTTCAGCTCCTCAATCGCTTTCAAAATCATGGACAAAAATCCGTATACTCCCGCCGTCGCCTCCCCGGATCTGTTTCTCCAATCCGGCAGGGCATAATATGCCCGGTGCAGCACCGCATTCCCGTCAACCAGTAACAATTTGTTCATCCTCTTATTTTACGCCTTCATGATCTTCTCAAACTCATCCCCGTCCATAGTTTCAATTTCCAGAAGTCTCAGCGATACGGCATCCAGCCTTTTCCGGTATTTTTTTAATATGGCAACCGCCTTCAGATATCCTTCGTCCATGATTCTTTTTACTTCCGTATCAATCTTTGCCTGCATTTCCTGCGAAATAGGCGGCTGCTCAATATAAGTCCGTCCCCATTCCACCATATCCTGCTGCGGTCCGTAATTGACGGGTCCCAGACTGCTCATGCCGTACTCCATCACCATATCCCGGGCTACTCTGGTGGCTTTATCAATATCATTAGCCGCACCGGTAGTGACCTCGGAAAAAACCATCTCTTCCGCAGCTCTTCCCCCCAGCATCATGGCCACCTGTGACAACAGCCGGTTTTTAGTCTCATGTACCCTGTCCGTCGACGGTGGCACCAGCGTATGTCCCAATGTCATTCCCCGCGACACAATCGATATCCTGTGCACCGGATCCATCCCCGGTTGGGCCCACGTCACAATCGCATGTCCCACCTCATGGTAAGCCGTCATTTTCCGGTCCTCCTCGGATTGCATCCGCTTCTTTTGCGGACCCAGCTTTACTTTCGTAGCTGCTTCCTCGATATCCTGCATCGTCATGGTCTTGTGGTTTTCCCGGGCTACACCAATCGCCGCTTCATTCAGCATATTTTCCAGATCCGCTCCGGAAAACCCGACTGTCCTTCTCGCCACCGCACTCCAATCCACTCCTTCGGCTATTGGTTTATTTCGGGCATAAATTGCCAGAATTGCTTTCCGTCCTTCAATGTCAGGCATATCCACCACCACCCGCCGGTCAAACCTGCCGGGCCGTAAAAGTGCAGGATCCAGCAGATCCCCTCTGTTTGTTGCCGCCAGCACCACCACATTATCATTAGGCGTAAATCCGTCCATCTCCACCAGTATCTGATTCAATGTTTGTTCCCTTTCATCGTGCCCACCCATCAACCCGTGTCCCCGCTGCCTTCCGATAGCGTCAATTTCATCAATAAAAATAATTGACGGGGCTGCTTTTTTAGCTGTGTTAAACAAATCCCTCACCCGGGCACTTCCCACCCCCACCAGCATTTCCATAAACTCCGATCCTGCCATTGAAAAAAACGGTACTCCCGCTTCTCCCGCCACCGCCCTGGCCAACAGTGTATTATGATTTACAAATCCGTTTCCCAAAAAACTATGTGTTTGAGGCACGGTAAAATCATAAACCACACCCTTATTTTCCGTTTTTTCTACTACTTTTGAAAAAAACAGCTTAGCTTCCAACAAATTTCCCAAATACTCCAGGTCAGGCATCTCCATTCCCGTCTGGCTGGAATACTCCACAAAATCCTCTAGTGTTTGTCTGGAAACCCTATTCCTATTCCTCACTTTATCAACCGTCTTTGATAGTTTTTCATTGCTCATCTTACGAGCGGAAATCAACCTCCACGCTTCTTCTATCATCCCTCCGACTCCGGGAATTACATCAATATTAGTATTCACTCGTCCCATTTTCTCCACATGCCTTTCCAAAAGTCGTTGTTTTCTAACCAAACCGAACCCAATTTGCCTGCTGAATTCCACGAACGGGGACCCGGTTATGTTCAAACGATAAACAGGCCGATAATAACCATTTTCAGTTTTTCCTTTGACATTCAAATAGGCTACCACCCCCATATTCAATAGCATCATTTGTATCTGTTTAGCCATTTTTTCGCTAACGGTTGTATACTCTATCGTCGCCCTGCTCTTCTCCACACTGGCGTCAGTATCAAACAGACCCCTCAAAAACATTATCTGAATTCCTCTCGATGCCTGTAATATCGTCACCGGCACACTCTTATCAAAAGATAACAGATAAGACATCCCCATCTCATAAAGAGATCGTTTAAATTGCCAACTGGACACCAGATAGGACTGCTGTCTCACTGTAATCGCATTCTCCGGATATCTCTTCTTTATATAATTTTCAAAAAACGAGATTATTTCCGGATCAATATTAGTCAACCCCACCCTACTAGCATGACTCATATTTCCATCTCCCGTTAATAGTCCCATCAGATAAGCCGTGTCTGCATCCACCATTTGTAAGTTCCCAAACATACCTCTGCCAAACTGCAGGGCAGCATAATCCCCCAGTTTCACATCCTGTAATTTTCTAAATCGTAACTTGCCATCTCCGGCCATTACTACTACCGGATGCTCGGGAGTCCCTTCTATATCAAACCCCTGCGCCAACTGTACTTTAACGGTTGCTTGTTCACCCAAATTGTACCAATGGGAAGCGAATTCATCCTTTGATATCACCTTGTCCGTATCAAAACCAGCCAGTCCTGCCCCGTAAACCCGATGCGATTTTGTATCAACATAATAGTAACGCGGGACCTCTTTTATCTCCATCAATCCCTTATTGGTCCATATTATGGTATCACCGGTCACGCACTTTCCCACCCCCGACGGTCCCACCAAAAGCGCCCCTTTGGGAGTCCTGGCCCCTACTGCCCGGTATTTACCCGGACTTTTCAAAAAGTCCACCACTTCTTCCAGTTCTTTCTTGGCTTCGTCCACCCCGGCTACGTCCGAAAATTTCACGCTTTGTTTGCCCTTGTCAAACAATTTTGCCCGGCTCTGGCCGAAAGAAAATACCGAATCCTGGGCACCCCTGGCTTGCCGGAACATATACAACAGAACCAACAGCACCACCCCCGTCCCGATTACGCTGGGCAATACCGCCGCTATCAACTGGCCGAAAGTTTCATCTTTTATCTCATACTGCACAGCTTCTGCGGGGATCTTTGCCCTCTCCAGAATCTCAGTAAAACTTTCCCCCGGTTCCTTACGGGAAAAAAACTGGTCTTTGCTGTCTTTATATTTCAGCGACAGCCGTTCCGAGAAAATCTCCACTTTCTCCACCTTGCCGTCTTTGATATCAGACAGCGCTTGCGACAGTTGAACTTCCTGGCTGGTCTGCTTACCGCTATTCCACAGCTCCAAAAGTGACAATCCCATCAATATCACCACCAGCAACCACAACAGTTTCTGGAAATCCAGGTTCAGCTGCAGCATAAAACCTCTCACTGGTAGCTTTTTCTTAGTACCACCCGTAGGACCTTGGCGAAGTGTAGCCATAACCGCCAGATTTTACTCTAAATTAACCCTCCCCGCCACTTTCCGGATTTCTCATGATTTATAAAAACCTTAAGCACCAAATCATATGAAAGCCGAGCTGGCAAATCGCTAAGTCTCCCAATTTCTAATCACTAGAACCTAAAACCTAATCCCTAACTACCTTACTTTACTTCCAACCGGCAGTCTGTCTGCGCTGACAAACAATGGTTTCCCCTCGGAATCTACCGCCAATATCATCCCCTGGCTCTCCTTATCCATAATTTTTTTCGGTTCCAGGTTTGTTACAAACAGAAATTTTTTCCCGGCAAAATCTTCCGGCGTATACCCATACCCCCTCACCGCAGTAAAGATAATTCGCGGTACTTCCTCACCTACATCCACTGTTAACTTAATTAATTTCTCACTGCCTTCCTGATTCATCGCCTCCACCACCAACCCCACACTGATTTCAATTTTTGCAAAATCATCAATCGTAATCATTTGGAAATTATAACAATTTTCCTTACACCAATAATCCCATTTTCTCCTTCACTTCCTGCAATGTCTTCCCAGCCGCCTCTTTGGCCTTTCTCGCCCCTTCATGGATTATTTCATCGACCATCTCAGACTTGGACTTGAACTGTTCTCTGCGCTCCTGTATCGGCCTGATTTCCCCATAAATCGCCCGCGCCAATTCCTCCTTTAATTCCGCATATCTCAATTTCCCCTGCCGGTAGGCTTCACCGTAATACTCCAGTCTATTGGGCAAAAACAACTCCAAGAATTTAAACAGATTTGCTACTGGTCCGGTTATTGGTACCTCCCCCGGGCCTCCTGCATCAGTAGGTGCTTTTGCCAGTTTTGCGCTTATCATCTGCAAATCATCCGTCAGAGCAATATAACTTCCTCCCACCGATTTGCTCATTTTCCCCTCACCTAAAAGAGATGGTACGTAAGCCCCTTTGGTTCCGAACATTTTTGGTTCCGGAAAATCCGTCCCGTAATCGGCGTTCATTCTCCGGGCAATTTCCCGGGCTATTTCCAGATGCGGTTCCTGGTCTACTCCCACCGGTACCTTCTCGGCTTTATAAATCAAAATATCCGCCGCCATCAGTACCGGATAATTCAATAAAGCCATAGTGGAATGCTGCGGATATTCTTTGATTTTTTCCTTATAAGTCGGCAGGTGCGACATCTTGGCTACCGTAGTCACTGTGGACAACAAATAAGCCAGTTCCGTGTGCTGCGGAACATGTGATTGTACAAACAATACCGATTTCTCCGGATCCAGCCCCATCGCCAGATAATCCATCACTACATCTTTGGTCAATCCGGCCAAATAGTCTTTGTCATAGGGTGTTGTCAGAGTATGCAGGTCTGCCACCATATAAAAAGTTTCATATTCTGCCCGCTCTTGTAGCTGCACCATACCCTTCCCCGCTCCTAGGTAATTCCCTAGGTGCGGTCGCGCCACCGCCCTCATCCCCGCCAATATCCTTTTCTTCATACCCCGATTATATCTCTATTCCTTTATCTTTCTTAGACTCACTTTAAAACCAAACATCTCTACTTTCCTCTGGACTTAATTATTCCCAACATTGCTGCCCCCAGTATTCTCCAATCTGCAGCTGCACTGGCCTTTTCCCAATAGAGAACATCCAATTCCAGCCTCTGTTCAAAATCCTGCATCCCCCGGTTTATTGCCATGTACATACCGACCGCCCCGAATCCCAATCCGTCTCTGACCTTCTCTAAATATTCCCGATAAACTCCGGTATTGCCATGCTTTATTATCCATTCCCATTCGGTAATCGCCGGAACTCGTGGCCCTACAAAATGACATTTCCCTGCCCACACTGCAAATACTTGGGGTAATTCATCCAGGGTAGTTTTCCTTATTACTCTTCCTGTCTTGGTTACCCTTGGGTCACAGTCACTCTTTACTTCAAGTAACGGCCGGCCTCCTGTAATTTTAGACTCCAATTCTTGCGCTCCGGGTATCATTGTCCTCACTTTCCACAAAGGCGCCCATCGCCCCTCACGCATTCCCCCTGCATCCACCATTGGATTTTGTCCATCTTCCAACCATACCGGAATAGCAAGACCCAAAGCCGCAATTGCCGGTATGGTAAATAATCCCGCCATAGTCCTATCGACTCTCCTTTTTTCCAAACTCTTCAGATATTTAGCCCCTACCAGTCGTGATTCTGTTCTCAATAAATCTTCTATCATAATCTATCTTTCTACTATACCCAGCATTAAAGTCACGTCCTCACCATACCCTAGCAGCTCGTTCCCCCTTACTCTCAATTCCGTAAATGTTCCTCCCTGGATATTTATGGCGTTCGCCTCGGCAATTCCCCATTTTTTCAGTACCTTGATTACGTCTTCTCTGGTCGCACCGGCAAAAACCATCACCAATAACTTCCGTCCCGTCTCATCCGCAGTCAAAATCGTCCTGGCCCGCCGCTTATTCCATTCCCTGTTCGATTTCTCTATCCCTTCACCTCCGATAACCACACCTTCATCCCCGTCCAGTTTATCCTTGTCATATCCCCCCACTTTCGCATAGTTTCCTTCAATAGACAGCATTCTCTGTCCGGCTAGCCCACTGTCAATTTCTCTATTCCAAATCTCTTCTCCGTCCCGAAGCCCGAATTGTAACCTGCCTTCGGCATAATGGACAGCTCCGAACAAACTGGTCGCTCTGCCTTTATACTTTTTCTTAAATTTACTCCAAAACCAATCAGGCTTTTTCCATCCTTTTTCAGAATCAACCACCACCAACTTAGCCTTCTCCAAATCCACGACTTGCACCCACTCCTGTCCGTTTTTATACATCTCAACTCCGGGCCCGATACTCTCACCCCTATACCCGTCGGGAATATTCATCTTCAAATCAGGTACAGGTATGGCCTCTTCGCCCACATTTGGCGGCTCTTGCATCCCTGATCGCTCACTTCCCGGCACGTCCTCCTTCGGTTCCATAGTCAACACACCACGAATACCCAGGTAAAACATGGTACACCAGAAAGGTGAAGTTACTACTAATGCCAAGAAAGCCCTCCTCCCCTCATGATGATTCATCCTTACATTATACTATAGGTTTAGTCTTCGATTCTACCCCAACCTGAGATCTTTCATCGGATGCTTTATCGCCCCCGGCGGATTGTGTTCACAATATATATCCAGCACTATACTTAACACCTGTCCGCTCCACTCCGCAAAAAAATGCTTCTCAGCCTGGGTAAGCAAACCAAAGTAAATAACCAAAGCCTCCTGAGAGTATGGCGTTTTCTCCTCTGAGATTGCAGCCTGATGTAACTCCCTATGCAACCGATGCAAATCGGGGCTGATATTTATCGGGGTTCCCTGTGGAAGCCCGTCTGTCAGTTTTCTTAACCTGATTTCAGTGGTCATTACCGGAATTATATCGCAGCCGGAAAGCGGAAATTGACTATACCACGAAATACAAGAAGATCAAAAAATGTGTTGCGGGGCCGGGAGTCGCGCCCGGTCTGGAAGATTATGCATTCTGACCCCGATTACTCGGGGAGTCGGACTATATCATCACCCCGACATAACGTCGGGGTGCTTGGCGTGTAGTCTCTACGGACTCTCTCTTTCGAGGTTGCCTCGGTATTGTCCTTCGACAAGCTCAGGATGTCCACCGATATAGCCAAGTTTGCGCACCGGTATTACTACCGGCGGGGCCCATACTACTAGCCTTCCGTGCAGCTCTACACTACCCCGCACGCGCCTTATAAAAGAACTCACAAATCATATCATCCAGAAGCTGGTTTGACAATAATAAAACGATATCTGATAATAGGTATGTTAGTTCTACCATGGCAAAAACCAGACAAAAGACTGAAGCCAGGCATCTCAGATCCGAAGGGAAAAGTATCAAAGAAATTGCACGGGATCTTGCTGTCTCTACCAGTACAGCCAGTTTATGGTGCAGAGATATTAAGCTCACTCCTGAACAAATATCTCAGTTAGAGAAAAACTCTAGGGATCCGTACTATGGAAGAAGACTCTCTTATGCTCTAAAACAACAAGCGTATAGACTTACCAAAGAAAAACTAATCAGATCAGAAGCGAAAAACATGCTAATTAACCTGAGCGCCAGAGAAAAACTTCTGGCAGGGACTGCTTTATATTGGGCGGAGGGATTCAAGAAGGACAAAATGGCCGGATTTGCCAATTCTGATCCGGAAATGATCAACTTTATTATTGAATGGTTAATCAATTCCCTATCTGTTTCCAAAGACTTAATCAGATTAAGGGTCGGAATAAATGAATCTCATAGTCATCGGGTTGAAGAAATCGAAAAGTATTGGTCGGAAATTACTAGTATCCCCAATACCCAATTTTATAAACCTTTTTTTCAAAAGACCTCCTGGAAAAAAACATATGACCATCCGGAAAATTATTTTGGGACATTGAGAATTAGGATTCTCAAAAGTACTGATCTTTTAAGGAAAATAAAAGGACTAATTATGGCAGTAAAATATAACTAGTTATTAGAAGAACCGTCCTGATCTCATCCAGTCAAAAGCGGATTTTTGGTAAAATGCTCTCGAGGCTGCGTAGCTCAATAATAAATAATAAAGTACTCTTGACAAACCAAACAAAAACCGAATAATATGATATCTATAGATGTCAAAGAGTTCCTTACGAATAGAGGCTATTAAATTAAGAACTTCTGGAACAAGTGTGAGAAATATTGCTAAAGCACTTAATGTGGCCAAAAGCACTGCCAGTCTATGGACAAGACATATTATTCTTTCACCCGAGCAAGTAGATAAACTCAAATCAGACCAAATATCCGCATCAAATAAAGCCCGTCTTAAGAACTCCCTCATCTTGAAAAGGAGAAGGCTGGAACTCATTAATAAACATAACCATGATGGAGAAAAAGAGTTTCGTCGGCTGTCAATCAAAGAAAGGAAAATCGCAGGGATTTGCCTCTACTGGTCCGAGGGAACGAAAAAGGCAAGAAGAATAGAACTATGCAACTCTGATCCCCTAATGATAAAATCATACATAAATTGGCTCAAATCGAGCTATCGAATACCTAAGCAAGAATTATCTTGCTATGTGGGTATCAACGAAACTCATAAAATTCGAGAGGGTATAGTAAAAAAATATTGGTCAAGTCAAACAGGAATTCCTCTCGAAAGTTTTACCAAAACCAGCTTCAAAAAATACCCACTTAAAAAAGATTTTGAAAATTTTAACGATCACTACGGCACATTATCAATTAGAGTTAAACGGCCAGCCAGAATCTATTATAAAATCCTCGGCGAGATACATGGTCTCGCAAAAACCTTGGCTACGTAGCTTAGTGGTTAAAGCACTTGTATCATAAACAAGGGATCGCTGGTCCGAATCCAGCCGTAGCCACCACGCTCAGCGTCCCATGCCTAATACCTAGAACCTAGTCCCTATAACCTCACATACAGCTTCCACCACTTCCTCCAATTGGGAATTTCCGGTTCCTGAGTACTGAGCACCTGCCTGCCGGCAGGCATGACTGGCCCCTGAGCATTATCCTGTTTTGGCAAAATAAGAACCGTCTCACCTTCCCTCCCGTACCCCAGTTTCTCACGGGCTTCCTTTTCGACGAATTCATCAGTCTGCACCTCCTCCAGCTTCGTCTGCAATCTCCGGTTCTCCGCCTTCGCCGCCTCCAGCTGTTGCCTGGTTTCACCCACTCTCCCCCCTCTCTGCCACAGTCTGTAAACATTCATCCCCGTTCTCACGGCTGTCACCGAACCCAGAATTATCAGGATCCATCCTTTCCACCCGGATTTACGCATAGTCTTAATTTACCACAGCCCTCTTTACAATAGCTTAATTTAGCGTAAAATAGACCTGTAGTCTCATACTATGGGACTTAAGATATGACAGATTTACCCCAGCCGGTAAGTTTTACGACTGCCCTGGAGAAGTTCCTGGCCCACCTCCGAACTCAAAAACGATCCTCGGCTACCACCACCGCTTACGGCAGCGACCTGCAGCAGCTCCGAAAACACCTGGACAGCCATCGCATTACCCAGGCTACGACCGTGCGTACCGAACATCTGGAAGGCTACATTCAGGATCTGGCCTCAAAAAACTACACTCCAAAGAGCGTCAGCCGCAAGATCAATTCTCTGAAAACCTTTTTTAAATTCCTCCAGAATCAGGATATTGTCACCGAAAATCCCGCCCATCCCCTGATCCACCCCAAGTACGACACCAAACCTCCGCGCTTCCTTTCCCCCGCCGAAGTCAGAAACCTCCGCGACGCCGCCCGTCTGGATATCCGTATCTCCACCATTATTGAGCTGCTCCTCCAAACGGGTATGCGCATATCGGAGCTGGCCAGTCTCCGGGTGGATGATCTCAAAAAGGCCGAAGTCCACATCCAGTCTCTGGAAAACAATCCCGCCCGGGACATTTTTCTCAACCGCCCGGCTATTTCAGCCGTTACCAATTACCTGGCCATCCGCCCCAAAGTCGTCGACCCCCACCTGTTTGTTACCAAAACCGGACGCCCGCTGTTAGTCAGAAACATCCGCACCGCCATTGGCCGCTATTTCCACAAAGCCGGTGTCAAAGATGCCAAAATCAATGATCTGCGTCACACTTTTATCGCCCACCAGTTGAAGCACGGCGTGGAGCCGGAAATAGTCCACAAACACGTCGGCCATCGCCGCCTCTCTTCCACTCAGAAATATCTGGACCACATTACCGTCGACGTCACCGAATCCACCACCCGCCTCCTAGAACTGTAAGCCGGTGCATCTGTCACTTCTCCCCTCTCAATTTTCTTGCAACCAGATTCGCCACCTCTTGTTCATTTTGAAATCCGGCTTTTCTGGCCAATATATCTGCTATCCAGTCCGGAATTTCGGTCACTTCTACTTTCCTTCTTGACGCCTCTTCTTCTATCAGCTCCCGATAAAAAGTCAATTTGCCGTCGTCGGTCAGCGTCCATTTTCCATCTTTTACTACGGCCAGCCCTCTGGATTTTAAACTTCTCTTCACACACTCTTCCCCCAAATTCATTATTAATCGTTCTAACTTGCCGCCTGCCATCCGCCCATTTTACAACCGATGTAAACTTCTGTGGCCAAGATTGACCTACAACATCCTGAAGCGGTCCGGGCACAACAAATGTTGCCTCCCGGCATCTGTGGATCCGGGAGGATTCGAACCTCCAACATACTGTGTATAAGACAGCCGCTCTACCGTTGAGCTACGGATCCGTTCCCCGCATTTTACTACTTATCCTTACCCCCTCTCCAGCTACATTACAATTTCGACCTGGTTCCTATCTCCGCCTCTACAATTCTCACATCCCGCCCGTATTTCAGCCGGGACAACTCTTTAATCGCCTCCGCCAGTTGAGAATTGCGCATCTTCCTTTCCTTATCAATATCCTTGGTCACATCCATAGTAAACGGCGGTACCGGTTCGTTATGCACCACCGTTTTAATAAATACATTGTATCTCTCGATATTTAACAGATCCGCCTCGTTAAACGTCGGGCTGTATTCATGCTGCAGGTAATTGGCGTCTCCCACCCCCACCCGGAACGAAATCAAAGTTCCCACGTTGCCGAATACCGCATTTTTTACCTCATCCTCCATTTGTGAAGTAAATTGGTTGGCCACCGTCAGATTCAGTTTATATTTCCTGGCCTCGGACAAAATGGTGGCAAAATCCGGCGTGGCAAAGTTCTGGAACTCATCCACATACAGATAAAACGGCCGCCTGGAAGCCTCCGGCATATCCGCCCGGCTCATCGCTGCCGCCAGCAGCCGGGGCACCAGCACCAGTCCCAGAAAGTTGCTGTTCTCCTCCCCCAGTTTTCCTTTGGACAGGTTGACGATCAGAATCCTCCCTTCATCCATCACTTTCCGGAAATCAAACGCCGACACCGACTGTCCGATTATATTTCTGATAGTTTTATTGGTTACGAACCGGCCGAATTTGGACACGATATAATCCAGCACTTCGGATTTATGAAATTCCGACGTTTGGGCTATCTGGTCGGTCCAATACCTCCTCACCAACGGGTCCTTCACCCTCGGCAGCATTTCCTGTACGAATTCCGGCCGCTGCAGTGTCTGCACCACTTCGATAAATGTCCCGCCGGGAATAGCATCCATCACTGTCAGCATTGCGTTCCTGATAGCGTGTTCAAATCTCGGTCCAATGATTCCGGTTTTATGCGGATCATACAGTTTGTACATCATCCCTATTACCGCGTTGGTTGCCATATGCCTTTCCTGTTCGTTGCGTGTCTCCAGCAGGTTCAACCCCATCGGCCACTGTTCATCCGATGGTTCAAAAAAGATCACGTCCTCCGCCCTTTCCGGTGGAATATACCCTAAAAGATCCTCAGCCAGATCATGCGGATCAATAACTGCCACACCCCTTCCCGCCTGGATATCCTGCAAAATCATGGTCTTCAAAAACTCCGTTTTTCCCGTCCCTGTTCGGCCTACTATATACATATGCCTTTCCCGGTCTTCATCGGTAATAAATACCGGCCGGGTAATTCCCCGAAATACGCTTTTACCGATATACAGGCCTTCAGACGCAATCTGCTGCGGTGCCGGTGCCCGTTTGGCATTCAACCAATGGATATGCGGGGTTTCAATTGTTTTGTTGGGAAAATGATATATCGTCGCCAGTTCTTCACTGTTTAAAACCGTCCAGTTGCCCCACCACACCATTGGTTGATAACGGTAAATAAAGTCCGTCATAAAATTACCTTTCATTCTTATTTTTTTACTTTTAAATCCGTTCAGGTCTCCGGAAAATTGTTCAAAAGCCGCTCTCAGATTTGCCATGTGTGCCTTAGCCGACCCCGCATCCGCAGATGTCACTACCAGTCGGATGGTGGTCATAAATCCGGCCTTGCTGATCTTATTGTCCACTGCCTCCATTACTTTGGGATCAACCTTGTACGACGCTTTCTCCGGATTGGCCTCGTTCTTCTTGGTCTTGCCGATCCATGCTCGGCCTTTGCCTTTCCATTTGTTTTCGGCCGGAAATATCAGAATCTGGATATGCGCTCCCTCCCCTTCCCCCATTTTCGCCATCGCCGAAGTTAAGGAGGCCATCGGATCTGTCGCCAGGTCTTTAAATATTTTCATCGGATAATGCGCCGAATTACGCAGCACCATCCAGGCATATTCCACCCGTCCTTCATCGGTAAAAATGGTCGGCTCTTCCACTATTTTTATCTCCGCCCCCGGATAACCGCCGTGGATTTGTTTTTCCACCAGATCCCGCATTTTATCCGGCACCGAGATATAAAATTTTATGTCTTCCCTGCGCGCTACTATCTCAAAGCTAATATGCGGCTGAACCTGCAAAAATGTCAGCAGTCCGAACCATCCCATCTTTCCTTTCTTGATCGAATACAAGCTCGAAAATATCTGCTCCATGGCATCAATCTTGATTTCATTGTCCCGGGGAACAGCTACTTGCAGCACCACCATTTGCAGGCTTTTTTCCTCCCGGTCTTTGTGCCGATACAAAGCAATCCCCACATATCCGCCGAAAATCCCCAGCACAACAAGTGCTCCCAGCACCGCCGCCAAAATTCCCAACTGGACCAACAACCCCGTCAGATTCACCGGTAACATACTCTCATCATATCAGACCTCTACCCACGGTATCTTACTTTGCCGGGCAGCATTTTTATCTGCCTCACACACCATTCTGCCAACCACCTGATGCTGTCCCACACCTGCCGCGTTAACCCCGCCTTCAATTGCTCCTCCGTCAGGGGTAGAGTTACTGTCGGGTTGGCCGGTGCCGGTGAAGTCATCAGTATCTGTTGGGTGTAGTCATCCATAACCGGCCCGGTCAGCTCCGCATCTTTTTCAATTTCCTCAATATATCCCGCCAATTCAGGCTTTTTTTCCACCTCCGGACTGACTTGTATCTCCTCCAGTCCGGTCACCTTTTTCTCTTTACTCGCACTTACACTCTCCCGCTCTTCCACTCTTACACTCTTACTTATCTCCTCCAATTGCTCTTTAAATTTACCCCCGGCACTGTACATTGCCTGCCAGTCTTCCTGTTTCTCCTCAAATTCTTCCACATCCTCTACCAGTCCCGGCACCGGGTCTTTTGTCAATTCCTCCAGATCTTGTAATGCTTTTTGCCCTTGACTCTGAACTGGTGTATCCGTCATATTGTCATCATACCAAAATCAAAATAATTTTATGCCCACACCGTGGAGCGAGCTCGATAGATTTGCGCAATTGCTAGATTTACATCGGGCATCAACACCTGATATGTCCGAAAAACAAGCTGTTTATTTGGCCAACATGGCCATCCAAGCCCGAACAACTGCCTCACTGATGCATGCCAGATATCTTCTTCAACAGGTAGTCGACACAAAGAATCATCACCCCCGCCAGACTTCTTCTCCTATCCCCCGCTGGTAATTTACCCACCTTGCCATAACAAACAACGCATCCGATAGTCTGTTCAGGTACACTAATATTTTTTTATCAACTTTCTTTTTGTCACGATCAATGAATAACGAATAACTAACGATCCGTCGCTCGCATCGGCGAGCGACACTCCTTGCCACCTGCAGCTCTCCTACCGGATAAATAAAATTCGTCAGTTTCGGCAAATCCGCCGTTAATTTATCGATTAATTTCTCCAGATTTCTCACTTCTCCGCTCCCAATTCTCAATTTGCTCCCCGCCAGCCCCGACCCGATAGTCAATAAATTGCCCTGAATCCTCTTCAATGCAGCATCAATTTTTAAAAATTGGTAATTGAAAATTTGTTGTCTGCACACTCCTATCCAGCTGTTCACCTCATCAATGCTCCCCAACGCCTCCGCCAAAGCATCGCTTTTACCCATTTCCCCTCTGAAAGTTTTTGTCCTGCCCTTATCTCCCTTTTTTGTATAAATCTTGCCCATGGCCAAATTATAACTCCCTCCAAAAACATATTCGTTGTACAATATTCTTGTGCAGCCTGTTTTCTCCGTCGTCCAAAAAGCATTTATTATCAACTCCAAGTGGCATGTATTGATTACCCGTCTCCCCCAGACCGGAAGCGCACCTGTTCTTTATGACCTGCCGGGAGGCAGGCTCGAACACCAGGAAGGTTTAAGAGGCAGTCTTAGTGAAAGAATCATGGCCCAAACCGGATTGACCATCACCACCGTATCCGCACCTCTCAATGTCACTACTTTTCTGGATTGGGTTGACCGCTCCGTCCAGGTGGTGCGCATTATTTACCTTTGTCTGGCTCAGGGCCAGCTGACACCGGGAATTCCCGGTACGGAATACATCTGGATAGAACCGGCCAAACATCAACTTTATCCCTTTCCTGACGAAGGTTATCAACAGGCTTTTACAAATTACCTTTCTCACTCGGAACTGGCATCTTCGGAATTTTTGGGAGCCGGTATCCTCACCGACACTATCACCTACCTCCGCACCAAATCCACCTCCCCCCTTCTCTAATTACTTTATATCAAGTGTCTGGTATCTTCTCAAATCTCTTTTTCTTCTCTCCTCCAATCTCCACCTCCTCCTCCCACATTTCCACCGGACGAACCCAAAATCTCACCTTAGATTCGTAAAGCGGCTCATAAACCACCACGTCTTTCAATGTTTCGCTGTCCTTACCCACTCCCAGTACCTGGTACAATTTACCCGATTTCGCATGCCGGTATTTCCCCTTATTAATCATCCTTAACTTACTCCCTTTACTTCCACCTTCGTCCCTACCCCCGTCGGCACTATCTCAATTTCACACGAACCTGCCACACACGCCAATTCCTGCGCAGCTTTGGTATAGTCCTCCTCCTCGTACCGGTAGAGTTTGGAAAAATCTATATTGGGAAATTTCGCCGCCAGTTCTTCAAACTCCTCCCGGGTTATTTCCTGGAAAGGCATTTGGGCATATTGGGCATCAAACGCAGGTAAAAACGACATACCTCCGATCAGGTCTTTATGCTCCCACACCCACTTGATCAGCTCAATCACTTCCTGCGGATGGTAAGTTATGGTCACGCTGGGATTGTGTTCCGTCCAGTAAGTTTTATTCTGCAGCCAGTATTCGCATTGTTGTATCGCCGTCCGCTGGCTGCGGACCACGGCCTTGTCCGGTGATTTCACCGGAAAATGTGCCACCCAAGTATTGGCGTTATCCGCGGTTTGGCCGTTTTCCGGATCCATTGGCACCCCGGTATCTTTCATTACCCGGAATATAGGAGTATGAGCTCCCACCCGGACATTACGTACATAATACCGCGACCACCGGGCATGCAGTCCCGACGCGCAGTCAAACAGTTGTGACGAATTTCCGGACGGTTTGACACAAGTCACCGCCGCCGCCTCGTTTATCCCCAGCATCCCCGCAATTTTCCGGTTTGTCTCCACTGCCACCTGCCTCAGCCGGTTCTGCACCGCCGCGTCCTGCGCCGCCGGACTGTCCATCTGACCGGTGATATCCACTCCCAACAACCTTTCCTCTTCACAATTCCGCTTCCAGATCGGCCGCAGCCCCGGGAAATGTGTTGCCAGTGATTGGATTGTCCCCATAATGGCTGCCATTTCCACTTTATCCTTCAGGCTTTCATAAGTATCTTCCTTTCTAGCAATAGCTATTGATAAATTACAAAACTCATACGGTCTCAACAGTATTTCCCCGCACGGATTTGAACCGAACTCCGCCGCCGCCCGTCTCGCCGGCCGCATACTGTTTGCTGCCTGACGGTTAAATATTCCCGGCTCCCCCCTGCCGCCGTTAACCATTTCCAGCATTTGAGCCACCAGTTCCGATTGGGTAGTTCCCCGGTCCGGCCACACCATTGAATTATTCGCATTCCAGCGCTGTGAATTTTCCTTCTCAAAGTCCCCGTTTTTACAATTGCGCATTTCTTCATCGTCCCAGTCAAAAAGCGAGATCATCGCCGTCCGCCTCATGCCCCCGGATACTGCCGCGTTGCCCACTTCGCAGACAATATCATGAGCGTCAATCGACCGCAAAAAACTGCCCTGCCTGGCCAGTACTTTAGCCCTCACAAAATCCAGCATGTGCCGCAGTGGTTCCGGCCCGGACGCCCTCCCGCCCTTGATTCTCAGAATTGCCCCTGCCGGCCTTAATTGCGAGTAATCAAACTGGATATCCCCTCCCTCAAACCACAGCGACAATCCCAATCTCAGCGACTCCGCCCACCCCTCAGTCGTATCCGGTATGACAAAAGTCAGCGGCAGGCTTCCTGTCTGCCGTTTGACTCTGGGTAAATTTTCCACATACTTGCCTTCCACCGAAAAACCGACCCCGCATCCGTTCATGGAGATGATCATCGGTTCGACAAAAGCGTCGACGCTGTCTATCGGCAGATAAGAACAGTTATATATAGCGATATTGTTTCTTCTGGCCGCCGGTCCCGCCATGGCCAGTAGCCGCATTGAAGGTGTCGCCTTCATCTCCAACACCCCTTTCTTTATTCTTTCATAAACTTCCCCCGGCAGCTTGTCCTTTGCCAATTCTTTCAAAAATCCCATCGCCCTGTCCACCGTTTCCACCCAGGTTTCCCTTCTCCCCAATGCGTAGTTAAACCGTGAATACTTATCAAAAAACTGGAACTTTTGCAGCTGGGAAGGGAAATATTTATCAGACTGCAGAAATGACTCCCGCACTTCATCCGGGACCGGTCTGGATTCCCTTAATTTGGCATGTTCCGCCCTGTATAAAATATACTGCTTGGCCGCCTCAAATTCTCCCGTCGCCTGCAATACAATTTCCACCACATCCTGGACCTGCTCCACGGTAGGTTGTTTGTATTTGGCCGCTATGGCATTCATCACCAATGTTGTCAGTTCCGCCAGCCCCAATTGTGGCTGCTTGCCAAAGCTGTTAAAGCATTTCCCTATTGCCAGCTCAATCTTTCCCGGATCAAAATCCATCACCCTGCCGTCCCGTTTCACGATCTTTTCCGGTAATACCAATCCCCGGTGCAGATGGCCGTTGGTTTTTATTCGCGGCCGGCCTCTCCCTCTTTTTACCTCCTGCAATTGTAGTTTGGGCATATTAGACAGCGACTTTTTCCAATAACTTTTCAAATTCCGTCACATCTGACAACTCCAGATACACACTGGCAAACCGCAGCCAGGCAACTTTGTCAATATTTTTTAGTCTTTTTAGTACCATTTTGCCAATAACTTTACTGGACATTTCCGACACCTCCCGGCGTCTGACTTCCCGTTCCACTTCGTCAGCCAGATGGTTAACCTGGTCAATGGAAACCGGTCGTTTGTCAAAAGACCTGGTCACTCCATGGACAATTTTGTCCCTGTCAAAAGGCTGGCGGCTGCCGTCTCTTTTAATGACGAAAATAGTCGGCCCCTCCACCCGCTCAAAAGTGGTAAAGCGCTTTTGGCAGTTGGCGCATTCGCGCCGACGACGCAGTGACTGTCCGTCATCCGCTACTCTGGATTCCAGCACCGATGTATCGCTGGCAGCACAAAACGGACACTTCATATTAAATTTCAAACCCCTATATCTAGGGGCACAAACTAGATTAGGACACTAAATAACTAGCGTCAACTACTAACTACTAATACAAAAGCTATCAACCACCAGCTCATTCAGCTTCCAGAATTGCCTGCCCCAATTTCTCCATCAGCATCCGGGTCTGCGTAGCAGTTATATCTGCCACTTCTTTTACCGGCCCCGAAGTCTTGACAGAGATGTTTTTCAACAGCTCCTCATGTTTGGCTGCCGCTTTTTCCAGCTTCATCATCTGGCTCTTCACATCTTTTCCCTGCCCATTCTGTTCCAACACCCGGTTCACTGCTTGCTCCAGATACTTCTCCGCCTTTGTCGCCGTACTTACTGCCAACGTTTCCTTACCCCCGTCAGCCAGGGCCAAAGCGGCATTTATCCTCTTATCGGCGTACAACAGCTCCAGATCAGTTCTCTTTGTTGCATCTCTGGTAATCCATAATTTCACTCTGTCCCGCACCATCTTTAATTTGTACAGCGGGCTGTCGGGTAATACACCCGGATAGGGCAAATAGTACTCGATCTGCACAGTAGCAGCGGATTCAGTCGCCGGATCTGTCTGGGGAAACACCTTCAAAGGACTGATTGCCGCCAGAATAGACAGTACCAGAATAGCTACCCCGAACACCACCGCCGCCGAACTCACCGCAGCTGCCGTTTTCCATGTCCCCCACGTCTTCCTAAAGAATGAGCTTTCACTTCCGGCCGGACTCTCTCCAATAAGCAAGCTTTTCATGGGGCATGATCAAGTATGCCACAAGCTGTCAAGGAAGGGCAAGTTTGGCATATCTGAATACGAACATTACCCGAATATCTATCTCTTACATCCCGCCAGCGTCTCATCCATTATCTGTGCAATTTCGTTCACTAATATTCCAGCTTCATTTAGGTTAATAAATTCCCGGTGATCGGGAAAAAAGTGAAAAATTCTGTTCCTGGCTTTTTTCCATACTCCCCACATTTTCAGGGGCAGCTCATCCCCTCCGCATACCCCGACCAGCTTTCCGAATACCCATCCCGAGCGGTATCTTTTGGGCAGACTGGGAGACAAGGCTCTGCCGATCCGGAAGTGCTCGCCGTAATATTGCAACTTCCCGATCAGTCCCAAATCCAAAAAAATTCTTTTCAAAAAACCTTCATACGCTTTAGCCGCCGGAAACACCACAAACGAATAATCATGTAATCCGTCCGGAGACTTCGTTTCCCTTTCCAGCAATATATAGGCCTCTGCCATCAGTTCCCGTACCAGATTATCCGCAGACTTCCACCAGTCGGAATTCTCATAATCTTTTCCCACCATCATATTCTACATTATGTCACTACCCCATCCAACTTATACATTTCCATCATCGCCAGGTTGGCACAATCCACAAATGATGTCCCTTTTTTCGTCTGTTTCAAAAAAATTTTCCAGGCCAGTCTCTCCAGTTTCTCCTCCAGCTTTATCTCTATATCTATCAGATCCTGGTATCCGTCATAAAACACTTTAGCCACCGCCAATGCGTCTTTATCTCTCACCAACCCTACCAGGACATTTGCGTCTATTACCGCCCTGCCCATTTGGGATTGCCTTCTCCGTACAAATAATAGTCGATCTTGGAAGATACATCTCTGGAGCCGCCTTTTATTACCCCGACTAATTTCCTCCAGTCCTTCTTCCTGATCTTTTTCTTTTTTATAATTTCTTCTGCTCCTTGCCGTACCAAAGTGGAAAAATTCACCCCTTCAGTCTTGGCCAACAACTTCAAGTCCCGGTGCACATCTTCTGGTAAATACACTTGAGTCCTGATCATCTTTCAATTGTATGTCGTATGTTGTCAACCCCACAAATGGAAATAGCCCCCGATTACCAGAAGTACCGACAGGCCCAGCCAGCCCAGCACAAAAAATACCACCGCCTTGAGAATCCAGTCCAGCAGTTTTTCTTCCTGCGGATCCAATGGTTCTCCGCCCTCCCCCATTTCCTCCATATGCCACTTCGGTACTTTGGTGTCCTGTTTCACTTCTGCCTGAGGAAAACTTACTTTTTTGCTCTTTTTCACTGCCATGACAATTATTAATATAACTCCACTCCGGTTATAATTCAACCCATGAAGAAAAAGGGTAAACACCGGCGGTCCCCGTCACGATCAAAAAAAGTCATCCATCACCCCCGTCTCAGGAATTGGAAACTTCCGGTTTTATTCCTTCTCACCAGCTTTTTTGCTCTTACACTCTACATTTTCTGGGGGTTACCCAACCCCACCCGCCTATCCTCCCACCCGTCGCCTGCTTCCACCAAACTTCTGGACCGTCATGGACAGCTTATCTACGAAATTTTTGCAGACCAGCGCCGCACGCCCATCAAACTGGACTCTCTGCCCAAATATGTCATCGCTGCCCATTTATCCGCTGAAGACAAGGATTTTTACAAACACTCCGGTTTTTCCCTGCGCGGGATTTTACGGGCAGTAAAAAACACTTTCTTCCGTCAAAAACTCCAGGGCGGCTCCACCATCACCCAACAATTGGTCAAAAAAGCTCTTCTCTCGGATGACCGGACTTTGCGTCGCAAGGCCCGGGAATTTGTGCTCAGTTTAGCCGTGGAAATTATCTATTCAAAAAATGAGATTCTGGAATTTTATCTCAACCAGGTACCATACGGTGGCACGGCCTACGGCCTGGAAAGTGCCGCCCGGACTTATTTCGGTAAATCCGCTTCCGAACTGACTCTGGCCGAATCTGCCCTGTTGGCCGGCCTGCCTCAGGCTCCCTCATATTATTCCCCTTTCGGTTCCGCCCCCCAACGTGCCAAAGACCGCCAGCGTCACGTGTTGTCACAGATGCTGGACAACAAATTCATCAGTCAGCAAGAATATGACGGGGCCTTAGGTCAGGAACTCCTCTACTCCCGCCAGGAATCACTCAATGCCCCCCATTTTTCTCTCTGGGTCAAAGATATGCTGATTCAAAAATACGGCCTGGACCGGGTGGAACAGGATGGTTTGACGGTTATCACCACCCTGGATCTGGAACTTCAGGATTTCGCCCAATCCGCAGTCGCCTCCGAAGTCGCCAAACTCAAAAAAGAAAAGGTTTCAAACGGTGCGGCTCTGGTTACCCACCCCAAGACCGGCGAAATCCTGGCTATGGTCGGCTCCAAAGATTATTTTGACACCCAAATCGACGGCAATGTTAACGTCGTTCTTGCCAGCCGTCAGCCGGGTTCCTCTATCAAACCCATCCATTATGCCCTGGGATTGGACCACAAAATATTTACCGCCGCATCACTTTTGGCCGACAAGCCCACTTGTTTCTCCCAGGCCAACCAAAAGCCCTATTGTCCCGACAACTACGACGGCCAATTCCATGGTCCCACCCAGGTTCGTTTTGCTCTGGCCAACTCTTTCAATATTCCCGCCGTCAAAGCCCTTACATTAACCGGTCTCACGGATTTTGTCGCCACTTCATCCGCCTTTGGCATTACTTCCTACAAAGACCCCCAGGCTTTTGGTCCTTCACTGGCTCTGGGAGGTGGAGAGGTCACCATGCTCGATCTGGCTGTCGCCTACGGTGTGCTGGCCAATGCCGGCACCCGGGTAGACCTAAACCCCATCCTGAAGGTCATGGACCGGGCCGGCACGGTTCTGGAGCAGGTTCCGTCAACCGAACTATCAGACGAAGACTCAGTAAAAACCAACCTCTTGAATTCATTTCGCTACAATCACAAATCGTATGTCAAGATATCACCCCCCAACACCCGGGTAATTTCCTCCGGTGCCGCTTTCATCATTTCTCACATTCTCTACGACAACGGCGCCCGTTCGGCTACCTTCGGCTCTTCCTCATACCTCAATATAAAAAACCATCCCGAAGTTTCGGTCAAAACCGGTACTACCAACGAAAAACGCGACAACTGGACAGTCGGTTTCACCCCTGACATCGAAGTTGCCGTCTGGGTCGGTAACAACGACAATACCGCCATGAGTTACATCGCTTCTGGGGTTACCGGCGCCTCACCCATCTGGAACAAAATCATGTCCCGGGCTTTAACCGACTACTCCCAGCACTGGCCCCCCCAGCCGGCAGACGTAACCGGCACCACCGTCTGCAGTCTCTCCGGTTACCGGACTCCCGAGTCGCCACCGGCTGACTGTTCTCCCCGCTATGAGTATTTCCTCAAAGGTACCTTCCCTCCTCCGGACCCCGGCCAAAACCGCCGGGACATCTCAATTTATAAATCCACCCAGGCCCCGGCTACCGCCAGACAGATCGCCGAAGAACCCCAAAACATTGAACCCCAAAATCATGCCGTCCTGTTTGACGCCCTGGGTACCGCCCTTTGTCTGGACTGCTCCGGTGGTTATGGCGGCCCGGACGTCATCCGCCTCGACTCTTCCGGAAAAGCTATTAAACAATAAAACTCAGGATTTTTGGTATTGCCCCCAATTGGTAATACTTCATATAATCAAACCGGTTTCCCTGCCCTTTAAAATTAACCTACCCTGCCTATGATGTAAATGTTATCTCTCAAATCATTTCTCAAGTTTCTTTTCCCTTACGTTCGTCTGCTCTCACTTCTTTCTTTCAGGCGCCTCCGTCTCTTCCTCATCCTCCTTATACTCTTTTCCGCCGGTCTTTTTTCACTTTTTTACATTTTTATTCTTCGCGGTCTGCCTTCCCCCTCATCCCTCTCCCGGGCCCCCCTACCCCTGACCACCCACATCCGGGACAGAAACGGCGTGGAATTATACAAAATCTATTCCGGTCAGAACCGGACCCTGGTTAAATTAGACGATCTGTCACCACATATCAAACAAGCCATACTAGCCATCGAAGACAAGGATTTTTATTATCATTCCGGCTTCTCACTCCAGGCTATTTTCCGCTCCGTGGTAAAAAATCTCACTTTAAACAACCTGAAATGTGCTCTTAGCCGCTTGTCTTGTTCTCTGTCCATCCAGGGTGGTTCCACCATCACCCAGCAGCTTGTCAAAACCGCCCTGCTCTCTCCGGAACGCACTCTCCGCCGCAAACTTCGCGAGCTGACTCTGTCAATCGCCGTCGAGCATCTTTACTCCAAGGATCAGATATTGGAAATGTATCTGAACCGGGTCGGTTTCGGCGGTGCCACTTACGGCATCGAAGAGGCCGCCCAAACATATTTCGGTAAGCCTTCTTCCGCACTCGGGCTCCCCGAAGCGGCGTTTTTAGCCGGGCTGCCGGCATCCCCCACCTCTTATTCTCCGTTCGGCGCCCACCCCGAGCTGGCTCTGACCCGCCAGCAGGAAGTCCTCCGGCACATGGTTTCCGCCGGTTTCATCTCCTGGGAACAGGCCGAGGCTTCGGCTTCAGCTCAGCTCACCCTAATGCCCCCCCGCTCGGACATAAAAGCCCCCCATTTTGTCATGTACATCAAAGACCTCTTAGCCCAAAAATACGGTTCTGCCCTTGTGGAACAGGGTGGATTAGACGTCATCACCTCATTGGATTTATCTCTTCAGGAACAGGCTCAAAATATCGTCGCACAGGAGGTAGCCAGAATCACTTATCTGCATATCGAAAACGGGGCCGCCCTGGTCACCAATCCCAACACCGGAGAGATTCTGGCCATGGTAGGCTCGCACGATTATTTCGATTTCGCCCGGGACGGCCAGGTAAACGTCACCAAATCCGTCCGCCAGCCCGGATCGGCTATCAAACCAGTCAATTATGCTCTCGCTTTTTCCCGGAATTTCACTCCTGCCAGCCCTATTGACGATTCTCCCATAACTTACCGGATTCCGGGTCAGGAGCCCTATTCACCCGTCAATTACGACCGCCGCTTCCATGGCCGGATTTCCCTGCGCACTGCTCTGGCTTCCTCGTACAATGTTCCGGCCGTTAAACTTCTGGCCGCCAACGGGGTTAGCGAGATGGTCAGCCTGGGCCAAAAAATGGGTATTACCACCTGGAACGACCCTTCCCGTTACGGGCTGTCGCTGACGCTGGGAGGTGGTGACGTTACCATGCAGGATCTCGCTGTTGTTTACGGAGTTTTGGCCAATAACGGCCGGAAAGTCAGCCTTCATCCCATCCTTTCCGTCCGTGATTCCCGCGGCCGTCTGCTGGAAAAATTCGACTACGAGCCCGAACCCGTTCTCGATCCCCGCATTGCCTTTCTTATTTCCGACATTCTTTCAGACAACGCCGCCCGGACCCCCACTTTCGGCTCCCGGTCCCAACTGAATATTCCCGGCCAGCAGGTTGCAGTCAAAACCGGCACTACCAACAATCTTCGCGACAACTGGACCATAGGTTTTTCTCCCGATCGCCTGGTTGCAGTCTGGGTCGGCAACAACGACAACACTCCCATGAGCTATGTCGCTTCTGGAGTCACCGGAGCCTCACCCATCTGGCGCAGCATAATGGACCTGATTCTGGCCGATCACCCTTCTGCCGGTTTCTCTCCCCCGGATAATCTGGTAAAGCTTCAGATTTGTCCCGTTACCGGCCAGCGGGCTTGCTCAGCCTGCGGCGGCAGATGGGAATATTTCCTCTCGGGGACCGAACCCAAACAAACCTGCACCGACATCTCCATTTCCGGTATCAAAACACCCACCCCCGTTCCCCCCGATCACCGGATTCTCACCGGCGTCTCTGTTCAAATCAGCACCCCCGCCCCCCCGTCACCTCCCCCGCAGACCCCCAAAGAGCCGCCCGCTCGAAAAAAACCCAGGAAAAGGTAAAATAAATACACCATGAAATCCCCGTTCAGAAATACACTCATTCTCATTTCCGCCCTCTCCGCTGTCGGTACTATCCTTCTTCTGGTCAAATTCTTCAGCCGGCCTCTCTTCTAACGCTGCTTCATCCAGCGATAAATTACCAGGTACAGCCCCAAAAGAGCTGCCCATGATATCCCCAGAGACAGCCCACCCTTGTTAACCCCGGGCCATATCGTTTGCCAGCCTACGATCCCGAACATATTTACCAGACTGATATCCCTCTTCATCAGCGTGTCCAAAAGTATCATCGGAGCGTGCAAAATTGCCAGAACCGCTAGCATTACAAACACCGCGTCCAGCCAGTCGTTTCCGCTCACTTTCGGTCTGTTTAATGTCATATCATCTTTATTTTATTATAATCAGATTATGATTTCAGTCGTAATTCCGGCATACAATGAAGAACACACTTTGCCTTTGTGTCTGCAATCCCTATGTGAGCAAGCCACTTCCCTGCCCTTCGAGGTTATTGTTGTCGACAACGCTTCCACCGACGGCACTGTCCGCCAGGCTAAAAAATTTGCCAAAAAACTCCGTCTGAGAATTATCCCGGAAAGCACCAAAGGCCGCAGCCCGGCCAGGCGGACGGGTTTCGCCGCCGCTTCCGGCGACACCATCCTCTCGACCGATGCCGATACGGTCGTCCCCCCCGATTGGGTCGACAATCTGATTCGGACTCTTGATAACGGGCATTTTTCCGCCGCCACCGGACCTTGCCGGGTGACCGATCTCCGGCCGGGTCAGAATCTCGTTCTCAGTCTCTTCCAGCCTACTGTGATGATCTGCTGGCGTCTTGCTGCCGGCCATTACTGGCTCAACGGTTTCAACTTCGCCATTCGCCGGGATATTTATCTCCGATCCGGCGGTTTCAATCCCCGTCTCAACAGCCTGGAAGACGTGGACTTGAGTCTTCGCGTCTCCCGTATCGCCAAAATCAAATTCACTCCCCGTATCCGGGTCGTTTTCTCCGGCCGCCGCTTCCGCCGGGGGCTGGCTGTGGGCCTTTTCGCCTATGTCCGCAGTTTTATCGACATTTATATCCGAAAAAAACCAAACAGCATTCTCCCCGACGTCCGGTAACGCGTATCAAAACTGGTCCAGAAGTTTCTTATACTTCTCAAATGTTTTTTTCAGCTTCTGCCTTCGCTTGCTGCGCGTATCAACCACCTTTCCCCCCATCGGATAATCAAATATCTCCTGTGTTATCGGCCCTTCCAGTAAAAACTTGGATACTCCCACCACCAGTTTTCTGACACTTTCCAGTGTTCCCTCTCTTCTCAACCGTCTCAGAGACATGACCAGTCTGGGAGATTTCAATAAGTGCCATGATGCTCCTATATCCGTTAGCCTTTTTGTCAGGTCAAAATCTTCGGCAATTTTAATCTTCTCATTAAATCCTTTTACTTTTTCAAAATCTTTCCTCAAAACCACCATATTAAAACCCAATACCGTAGGTTTCTCCATGGATTTGGCCATTTCCAAAAGCATATTAATAAACATCGTCACGGTCTTTTCCGAACTGCTCTCTGAATCCGCTTTTACCCAGGTCGTCAAAAACCGGCATTTCGGATCCTCTTCGATCAGATAATTATGTATTTGGCTCAAAAAATTTGCCGGTATCTGAGCATCCGCATCCAGAAACACCAGAAATTTCCCCCTGGCTGCTTTAGCTGCTTTGTTTCTTTGTGCTCCGACATTCCTGATGTCCGATATCATAATTTCCAGATACGGCAAAACCCCCTCATATTTTTTAGCTTTCTCTACTGTTTTGTCCTCAGACCTGCCGTCGACCACAAACGCTTCAAAATCCTTATCTATCTGCCTATCCAAATCCCGGAGGAGCCGCGGCAAATATTTCTCCTCGTTAAGGGTGGGTATCACCACCGAAAAAAACGGCGTATGTCCGTTCATTCCCGAATTATATCAATCCTCAGGGGCATTTGTCTCATACGCCCAAATCTTTCTTACCAACTCCGGCACGGCAGATAACGCCTCATCTCTTTTTGTTTCTTTATTCAATACCACCAAAACAAACGGGTCAAACTTGCACTCTTCTACTCTTACACTCTTACACTCTATCACTCCCCCGTCCGCCCACACTCCCGCACCGGTCCCCACTTTGTGAATTACTTTCACCCCGTCCCGGACCGGCAATCCGGCGGGTATTCTGTCTTCATAAATACTGTCTGTCAGCCAACTCTCCATCTTCTGCCAGTATTCCTCCCGTAAATACTCTCCCTTATACAGTTTGACCCACATCCTGCCCACATCCGCTGCGGTGGTGGTATTTTCCTCAAATGAGCTGGCAGTCATGCCCAAATCCAGCACCGATTCCTTTACTTTTTCCTGTCCTATAGCCTGCGTCAGTATTACCGGCGCGGTATTATCTGAATTCTTCCCCATATCCTCCAGCATCCGCACGTATCCGTCCTCCAATTCCAAATTTCCGTTTTCAACTTGCTTAAGCACTGCCGCCATAATCGGAACTTTCATAATCGACGCCGCCGGCATCTGAGTATCTTCGTTTATTCCGTACACTTCCCCGCTGTTTAACCGGTAAACCCACACGGCATACTCCCCCGCCAGTCCCCCCACTGTCCTTTGCAGGCTCGCGGTGATATCTGAATCCCTCTCTAATGTAACTATGGCCTGCGGTATTTCATTAGTCTCGAGTGCCTCTCCCCATCCGGCCACTTTACTTCTCCTGACCCCTCCTCCCGCCATCCACATTCCCAGGCTGACAATACCTGTAATTGCAAATGCCCAACCGATCATTTTCCGGTTTACATCCGGTTTCTTCTTTTCCTGGCTCCTGGCCCCCCTCTTTTTCTCCGGCTTAACCTTTTCCACCATCCAATTATAATCCTCTTACTAGATTCGGCATTTCTTTCCCTGCCAGTCCCTCCGTCAGGTTCAACACTGCCAATTCCCCCATTTTTTTCCTTGCCCCCTCCGTAGCCGAAGCAATATGAGGGGTCAACAGGACATTCTCCATCAGCAGCAGTTCCGGATGCGGGTCCGGCTCATTCTCAAACACATCCGCCCCGTATCCGGCAATCATTCCCGCCCTCAGCGCTTCACCCACTTCCACCTCATCCACTACCGGTCCCCGGGCGGTGTTTACCAAAACCGCGGTTTTTTTAAATAGATGCAGATTAGTTTTATTAATTAAGTGCCTGGTTTCAGCTGTCAATGGTACATGCAGGCTCACAAAATCAGACTGGGCCAGCAACTCTTCCAGTCTGGCTTTATATTCGTAATTGACCCCTTCTACCGGTTTTCTGTTGTAATACTCAATCCTCATCCCGAATCCTTCAGCTCTCCTGGCCACCATCCCTCCGATTCTTCCCATGCCTGCGATTCCCAGTGTTTTTCCCATCATATCCCGCCCCACAAATATATCCGGATCCCACCCCCGGTAGGCCGCATTTCGCATAAACTCCCCCGCCTCGGGCAGTCTCCGCGTCAGCGCCAGCATCAGGCTCCAGGTAAATTCCGCCACGCTCTCATTTACCTCGTCACAGGGGGTATTGGCCACTTTAATGTTGTGCTTTTTGCACGCCTCTATGTCTATATTGTCATAGCCCACCGCATAGTTGGCAATTACCTTTAGTTGCCCGCTCTTGTCATGCACCAGCAACCCCTCATCAATTTTATCCGTCAACAGTGTTAATAATCCGTCGTATCCCTTCTCTATCTCTATCTCTATCTCTTCTCTGGTAATCGGTTTATGATTCGGATACATCACCACCTCGTGTCCGGCATCAACCAGCGGTTTGCTCACTTCTTCCCAAAACGGAATCATCCTGGTCACAAAAATCCTTGCCACCATCCCAGTGTACCAGACCTGGCTCTCTCATTACCAGTTCCTTTTACCCCTCTTCTCTCAATTCTCCATTACCAACACATCCTTAATTCTTGTTGCCATATTCTTATTCGTCAGTAACTTCTCATCATAAGTTATCACCTTACATCCCAACCTTCCCGCCTGCTCCAAAAAGAGAGCATCATACGCCGAAACATCCCACTCTCGCATCAATTTTCCAATTTCTGATATAGTTGTGGTGTTAAAATCTTCAAACCGTATTCCCGCCTTCATTAATATTTTCATCCCCCCAATTGCATCTTTATTTTCCACCTTTCTCTTCTTAATCAGGATATTTAAAGCTTCAACCAACATAAAAGTAGGAGCCCAAGCCTCAATCTTTCTGTCCACAATCCATTTGTACAACTGGCGTGCTTCCCCGACTTGTTCTTCACCCTTCCCGGGAATCCATTTCAGCACCACACTTGTATCCACTACAACCTTAAGCATTATCTCTATCCCTTTCTTCTCTAACTGCCCTTGCAGCATCCAATTTTACCCCGCTCCTGGATACTCTATCAAATATGGCATAATCCCTCTTTAATCTTTTTTCCAAAGGCAACTTATTAGATCTCTTTACCCCGGTTTTTTCTAAAATCACCTCCCCTAAGCTTATTCTTTTTTTTAACGCTTCCCATCTCCATTCCGCATGGATATCCGCGGGTAAGGTGATCGTCGTCCTTATCGTGTCCACACTGCATCATAGCATCGTAATGCTATGATGTCAACTAAATCTCCGTTACCGTTATGTCTCTATTCTTTTCCAGCCACTCTCCCAGTTTTTCCGGATTCAAAAGACCCGCCTGTGGCCCGACGAATCCCAGAACGGACGCCGAATTTACCGTCCCCCATTTCATCGCCTCTGCAATCGGTTTCCCCTGCATATGCGCCGCCAAAAATCCCGACCCGAATGCATCCCCCGCTCCGGTTCTCTCCACCACCGGTGCCTCCACAATCGGCGTATGCAAAAATTTATTTCCGTCATACGCAAAAGATCCGCCCATACCGTCGGTTATTATCACTACCTTCGGCCCGGTTTCATGAAGTCTCTTCAATAATTCCTTGACCTCCGTCGCCTGGTCCTGCATCCCCAGTACTTCTGCCGCCTCTTCCTTATTTACAAACAGCACTTCCGTTGCCGCATATACATATCGCAACGGTTCCAATCCGGCTTTAATCTGCCTGGTCCCGGGATTAAAACCGATTCTGGCATTGTGAACTTTAGCCCATTCCACAGCCTTTTGGTAAAACGGTTCATATCCTTTACCCATCGAGGTTATATACACCCACTCCGCATCCAGTTCCGGATCCTCCGGCCATTCATTTACCGAGTGTGAATAATACGACAATATTGTCCTCTCCCCCAGATAGCCGATCACCACCCCGAATCCCATCTGCCCGGGTTTCTCCTGCACATATTTGATCTCCACTCCCTCGCCCGCTAAAATTTCCACCGCCCGCTTATCCGTCCATCCGTCCCCCACCGCCCCCAATAGTGCGGTTTTCCTGCCCAGCCGCGCCAATCCTACAGCAAAATTCCCGGCGTTCCCGCCAATGGCGAACTCCACTCCGTTAACCGCAATTTTTTCCCCAAACCCCAACTCTATCATGCACCGTTTCCGGTCCAGACTGCACATTTCCGTCACTTCATCTTCCGGCAGTTGCACAAACACATCCATCCTCACCGGCCCTAATGAAATGGCATCATACTTCATATATTATTTATAACATCTTGGTAATCCGGCGCACAGGTATCCCAGCAAATAGCATCGCAGCCGGACGCCGAGCCCCGTCATCCCCAAATTATTTGTGCTACTTTCTTGGCAATCCCCACCGGATCCGGATGTTGCCATACATTCCTCCCCACCGCCATTCCCGCCGCCCCGCTGTCCATTATCTGTCTTACTTCCTCCAGAAACTCTCCCTCCTCTTTCTTCCCTCCCCCCTGTACCACCACTCGCGTTTTTCCGGCAGACTTTACCACCCAGGAAAAACTTTGGGTATCTCCCGTAAACGGTAGTTTCACCATATCCGCCCCCAGCTCCAGTCCTAGTCTCGCCGCATATGCAATAGTTTCATTCATTTCTTTTTTATCTCCTCTATCCCTATCTCTCTTCTCTATCTCCTCAATATGTTTACCCCGCGGGTACATCCAGGCCACCACCGGCAAATCTTTCTCATGTGCTTCCTCCACTATTTTCCCGAATTCCTTCATCATTTCTTCCTCATGCTCGCTCCCCACATAAATCGTATATCCCACCGCCGTCGCCCCCAACTCCATCGCCCTTTCCACACTGCACAACTGCAGTGAAACCGGCTCCTCCTTCTTATGAAACCCCGTCTTCCCGTTCAGTTTCACCACCAGGGGTGGTAGCTGATCACTCCGGTACTTTTCCGCTATTCCCGCCTGAAATACTATCCCCGTAAACACCCCCGCGTCTTTAGCAATCTTCTCTATTGCCGCCGGATCAACATTTTCATCACTGAAATCCGTCGGCCCGTGCTCCATCCCCTGGTCATAGGCCAAAAGTAGACATTTGTTCAATAGTCGGCACCTTCTCTCCCGCATAATCCCCCCTCAATATCTCCCATTTCGGTTTTACCCAAACCCTGGCTTCTATTCCTGCATCGCGAGCCGCCTGCATATCCCCAGGCCAACTATCACCCACTGCTACCATCTCCCATGGAAATATATTTAGACTACTAATAACCTGCGCCCAAACCCGATAATCCTTTTTTCTTAAAGTCGATTCCGAAAAAACTCGCGTATTCTCAAATCCCCAAGTCTTCATTCTTAACTTATTTAGACCGGGAGGAGCGTGTGTCACAAACACCTGCTGCAATCCGGCTTCTTTAAGAGTAGCTATAGTTTCTCGGGTTCCGGGATATAAATCAGGAACTGCCGTATATATCTTCCGTCTCATTTCTCCTGCCCACTGTCTTGTCTGTCCTGGGTCCAAATTGTAATCATGAGCTATCTTACTGGCCATCAGGTGATACTTGCGTGGGTGTACCCCACCGGTAGTCAAGTACATAGCGTCGTTCATGTTCCTCCATTGTCTCCATATTTCCTCATCGGATACCCCGCATTCCCGGGCGACTTTCTCACATAACTGTTGCATCGGAACGTCCCAAACAGGTCCGGAGTCGCAAATCGTATGATCTATATCCATACCTATACCCCGCCAGCCGTTTTTATTTATGGCCCTGCGCAATTCTTCAATCTGTCCCATAATGCCGCATTATATCAACCCAACGAGCAGATGGAGATGTCCCCTTTATTGCGCATGCAGGGGTATGCGAACAGGAGCGCAACGGGTCCGCGGAGTCCGCTTAGCGGACGAGAGGGAGGTGAGCACCTGCAGTCGCTTACCCCGAATGCGCCACAAAAACAGTTATTCCTCCTCACCCAGCAAATAGTACAGCGCCACGATTACGGACAGCACTCCCACCGCCATTTGCAGAGAAATTCCGTACAGCGACCATTTCAAAAGCGGCGCCATCTGCTCCGGGAGCATATGTGCCAGTCCTCCCAATAGAAGGAGCGACCATCCCAGATTCATCCATTTTTCAGACTTTTTCGGCCACTTAACCTCTGCCATTTTGTCACTTGTTTCTTTGTTGCTCTTTTTAACCGCCATTATCTATCACCACCAATCTCTCGGCTTATTATATACTCAAACTATGCCCGTTCCCAAGAAATTCTTTTCTTACCTGCTCATTTATACTATTTTTATTTCCGCCTTTATTATTCTTTTTTATCGGCATAATTCACCTCCGCAGCAATCAGCAAAGAAAGGTGCCCCTTCATCTGACTGGAAAATATACAACAGCGAAGCTTTTGGTTTTGAACTCAAAATCCCCCCTAACTATTTCGACTGGGAAGAATCCGATCCCGGCACCACCCTTCCTCATCAAATCTCCTTTCACGAAAAATCAGTTGGCGGATTTTCTTTAAGTGGATTATATTTGACAATTACGGACAGAAAAAAACTGCAGCAATATTACATGGGAAAAGACCCTGTCAAAAACCTTTCAGACTACCAACAGATAGAGTTGGCCGATGATAAGGATATCACTTCCATCACCCCTGCCACCCTGGACGGCCAGCCTGCTCTCAAAGTCATCTATGGCAATGGCCGGGATATGGTTTTTCTGGCTACCGAACCTGATACTTGGGGCGGACCCGTCAAATATATAACGCAATATAACGGTAAATTTTACATTTTTGAATATTACAGCGATGATCCCGGAGTATTTTCTTTATACGACCAAATCCTCTCCACTATTAAATTATCAGATACCGCGCAGGAAGCCGAACCCCCCGGTGGACGGGATTGCATCACCGGGGGCTGCAGTGGTGAAATTTGCCAGGATACCGGTACCGAACCTGCCATTTCTATTTGCATTTTCAAAGAAGAGTACAACTGCCTTAAACACTCTGTGTGCGAGAAACAAACCAACGGTATATGCGGCTGGACCCAAACCCCCGACTACTTGGATTGTATCAATAAACTCAAATAACCTGTCCTGATTATGGCTCCCTTCGTTTTATCCATTTATATATGTTCAATCCCCTATCATAAGAATAAACCGTGGATATATTCTTTTCCTTTAAGCCAAACATATTTAAACAATCAGCCCAATCCGCTAAATTAGCCCCATAAAAGTTCAATGTATTTATCAAAGTTTTTTTATTTTCTATAATAATATCAGATGACAAAACACTGCCGATATATTTTGATATAACTTGTCTGTCCAGAAGATATGCACTCCTCAATACCCATTCAATTTCAGATATCACCAAACTCGTAGTCATCAAATCCCGATTTTCTTTTAATAACTTTATTGATTTTTCAGAATTGATTCCCTTCCTGGCAAATATTTCTATAAAAACGTTAGTATCTATGAATTTATACCCCATATTTTTTAGCTAATCTTTTGCTCTCTATTTTTCCGGCTAACTCAATAATCTCCAAAACTGACTTTCCTTTCGTCAGTGAGGTATCTTTTAAAGATCCCTGAAGAGAATCCCAGGTATCCCCCGCTTTCTTTATAGTTATAGTGTCCCCGTCCACCTTGGTCCATAACCGACTGCCTTTCTTCAAGCCCAATTCTCTCACAATCCCTACCGGCAAAGTGAATTGATTTTTAGAGGATAACGTTACTAACCCTGTCATATCTTACAATATATTATATTCCTTACTTACTGTCAAGCCCCTTACTTTCTCGCTAATACTCTCTTAATGGCCATTTTTATAGAGGCGACATCCATTCCGTATTTTTTCAGCAGTTCCCCCGGTTCCCCCGATTCCCCGAATTTATCGGGCATCCCTACAAATTCCATCGGAGTCGGTAAATTCCGTGCCAGCACTTCCGCCACCGCCGACCCCATCCCCCCGCTCACCTGATGTTCCTCCACGGTCACCACCGCCCCGCATTTTTCCACCGCCTCAATAATCGTTTTTTCATCCATTGGTTTCACCGTATGGTTATTGATCACCATCGTCCCTATCCCCTCCCCATGAAGTTCCTTCGCCGCGACCAAACAATCATAAAGTAACGGACCGCAACCAATTATTGCGATTTGGTTTTTGAGATTTGAAAATTTTGAAATTGATTGAAAATTGAAAATTGAAAATTGAAAATTATCAGAATCCCAATACACCTCCGCCCTCCCCATTTCAAATGGCATTTCTTCCGTAGTAATCACCGCTGTTTTTTCTCTCGCAAACCGGAAATACACCGGCCCGGGACAGGACGCCGCAGCCAGCGTCATTTTCCGGGTTTCAATCTCATCACACGGTACCACCACCGTCATATTGGGCAGTACCCGCATGATGGCAATATCTTCCAACGCCTGGTGCGTCGCTCCGTCCGGCCCCACCGATACCCCGGTATGTGCTCCGGAGATTTTTACATTGAGGTTGGAATAACAGACCGAAACGCGTACCTGATCCCAAGCCCTGCCCGGGGAAAACACCGCATACGAAGACACAAACGGAATTTTTCCCGCCGCCGCCAATCCCGCCGCAATTCCCGTCATATTTTGCTCTGCCACCCCGCACTCAATGCTTCTTTCCGGATACTTCTTAAAAAATTCCTCCGCCCGCGTACTCTCCTTCAAATCTCCAGTCAGCACCACCACTTTTTCATTCATCTCCCCCAATTCCATCAAACCCCGCCCATATCCGTCTCTTGTAGCTTTCTTCTCCAAATCTTTCTCAAATACTTTTGGATTTAAAACTCCCTTCGGCATATGATTGATTATATGCTCCCGGCTCAGGTTAAAAAACACCCCCTAATCCCAATACTATTACTATTCACTATCACTCGCATTATCAATCTTACTCTTCTCCCGATTTTTAACGACGAAGCCAGTTATCTGGACTGGGGCTGGCGGGCTATCCATTTGGGTGTCCCTTGGCACTCCCTTTACGACGCCAAACAGCCGTTATACATCTGGATTTACGGACTGGCCGAAACTATCATCCCCGATCCCCTGATTGCCGGCCGTCTTATATCAGTATTTACCGGTTTGGCGGCCCTTTTGGGTGTCTACTATGTTTCGCTTCTGGTTTTTAACAGACGCGCCGCCCACTTTTCTGCTCTCTCATATCTCATGTCCCCCCTCTTTTTCTTTTACGACCGTCAGGCATTGTTTGAATCCGCCGTTACCGCCATGGGCATCTGGTCAATATATTTTTTACTGCGTCTGATAGCCGCCTCCCATTTCAAATACACTGTCGCTTTGGGCGCCTTATTCGCCTTTGGTTTTTGGATCAAAACCTCTGCTTTATTATTCATCGTCCCTATTACGATTTACTATTTGCTGGCAACGATTAACTCCCCCCGCAAGGCATGGCGTCTTACTCTTGCAATTTATCTGTTAATAACCACCCTCATTCTTCTTTTTCCTCTGCTTTTCCAGTCTAAATTCTGGATTTCATTTTTATCCACCAACAGTCAATATTCCTTGTCAGTTTCCGAAATGCTCCGCTTTCCCCTTTTTAAATGGGGCCAAAATTTAATCGCTAATCTAGATATCGCCTTCTTCCAGCTCTCCCCAACTATATTCATCCTGGCTTTATTAGGAGTTTTGTTGTCTTTAATAAGTCGATCCCGTCACTATTCACTTTTACTGTTACTGTTACTTTCCCCATTGCTTCTGGAAATCCTGTCCGTCCGTACTGTCTCCCCCCGCTACCTCTCTCCCTTTCTTATTCTCATCCCCGTTTATTCCGGCCTGGCACTATCCCGCTTTCCGGTTCTCTCAGTCGGTTTATTGCTGCCAGCAGTCATGATTTTTTTCCAAATGACCAATCCCCCTGCCTATTTTAAATCTCTGGCCAGGTTTACCAGAAACTCGGCCATCGAAGTTTATATCTGCTGCAGCTTCACCGGCTATCCCACCCGGGAGGCTCTGGAATATGTCAAAACCCTTCCCCCGCCCAACCAACAAGTTTTCGTCGGCAGTTTTTTAAATCCCGGCAATCCTCCCAGCGCTCTTTTCGCCTACTTCCGCCGCGACCCTCTGATCAAAACCGGCTACCTGGACAGCCAGCTTTTCCCGCCGATTCCCGATCAGGCTGAATGCCTGAGTTCTGACATTCCTGTTTATTATCTGGGTCAAAACCATTATCAGGCCGGTTTCAATCGCTTCCTCACCCCGGTCAAGGACTTCGTCAATCCTTACGGCTCGGAAGAATCCGTCACCCTCTACACCCTCAAAACCGGTTGCCCTCCGGAAACCACCCTTCCCCTCAATCTCGCTCGATAAACAAGTCTCATTCCTGCTCGGATTTGATTCTCCCCCACAGTGTCCGCAGTTGTTTTATTGCTACTACTCCCTCTTCCGGTTTCGGCGGCTTGCCGTGCCAGGTAAAATCCCCTTCCATAAACTCCACTCCCTTGCCGGGAATCGTATGTGCAATTATCACCGTCGGATTTTCCCGGATGGTTTTAGCCTTCTCGATTGCGTCGGTTATTTCCCTGATATTATGCCCGTCCACCTCCAAAACCGTCCAGTTAAATGCCCTCCATTTATCCGCCAACGGTTCCAGCGGCATCACCTCTTCTGTATATCCGTCAATCTGGATATTATTCCGGTCTACAATCGCCGTCAGGTTGAAAAGGTTGTTTTTCCCGGCAAACATCACCGCCTCCCACGTTTGTCCCTCCTGCATTTCCGCGTCACTCATCAGGCAATACACCCGCCAACCGGCCCCGTCCATTTTTGCCGCCATTGCCTGCCCTATCGCCTGCGACAATCCCTGCCCCAGCGGTCCGCCGGTATTTTCCACTCCCGGCAGCTCCCGGTAATGCGGATGCCCTTGCAATGGACTTCCCAGTTTTCTCAAAGTCACCAGTTGTTGGTGCGAAAAAGCTCCCGTATGCGCCAGCGTCGCGTACCACACCGGGCAGATATGACCGTTAGACAGGATAACTCTATCTCTATCTGCTTTCCATGGATCTGCAGGCTCCCAATTCAGTACCCCGGAAAAATACAGTGCGGAAAACACATCCGCCATCCCCAGCGGCCCGGCCGAATGCCCGCTGCCTGCCGCCAGCAACATGTTAATAATATCCTTCCGGATTTCATTCGCTTTTAATTCTAAATTTTTTATTTGCTCACCCGTGAGAAACATATTTTGCAGGCTTTGGATCACCTTTTCGGGCAGTTTACGCAGCCCCGCCCAAATTTAAATTAAAACAATCTTCGTTTTTGGCGGGGCGAGTATGCAGATAATGCCCGAACCGGACAACGAGATCGACAAACTGCAGGCAATTATCGGTGCCAAGAAAAGTGTGATCAAAGTCTGCATATTATATTTCAAACGGTTTTTCCGCCGGGCTGGATTTATGTTTCTCGTGTCGCAGCATCAGCTCAAAAAGTTCCAGTGAAACAATCACTTCCTCCGGGCTGTCCACCACCCGGTATACCTGAAACTCCTCCGGCCGCATCCGCATATTGGACATGAAAGCGGCCATAATTTTCTCCCAGAACTTCCCGTATAAAATCAATGGTTTATGATGCCCGAAATACAGCCGGGCCAAACCCCACGCCATTCCGAACTCCGAAATCGTTCCCGTCCCTCCTTTGAAAATCAGGTACGCCTGACCAACATCCAGCAGTTTCAGGGTTCTCTCCAGATAGTTTTTTGTCTTAATTTCCTCGTCAATCGGATTATGCTCATCCCGGCCTTCAAAGTTTTCCACGTCTTTCGGATAAAATGTCACCCCCACCACTCTTCCGCCTGCTTCCTTGGCTCCCTCCGTAGTCGCCCGCATCACTCCCGGACCCCCGCCGTTGGCTACCATATACCCGGCAGTAGCCAGGGCTTTTCCCACCGCGAAAGCCTGATGGTACAGCTCTTCATCCGGTTTGGCGTCGGCATATCCCAGACACACCACCGTCCTGATGATTTTTTCCGCGATTTTTATCTTTGCCATAGCCTTTATTTATCTTACCATCCCAGCACCCTCTTTACTCCCACCGCCGCTTCATCCGCTCCCGCTTTCTCCAAATCCGCCAGATGCTCTTTTTGCACTCCCCCGTCCACGCAAATCCTGAACTTAAACTTTGACTGTTCTCTCAAACTGTCTAGCCTCTTAATCTTCTCCATCGTTTTCGGATCAAACTTTTGTCCTCCGAACCCCGGCTCGATTCCCATCACCACCACATATTCCAATTTCTCAATATAGGGTTCAATCGCTTCCACCGGTGAATGTATATCCAAAGCCAGCGCCGTATAGTCTTCCGGCCGGGAAACACTTTCCATCTGCACAATTATTCTTTCAAAACCTGCCTGCTTTGCAGCTTCAAAATACGACTGTACATTCTTCTGTATCACCATCAAATGCGCATCAAGTTTTAACCCCCATCCTCTTACTCCCTGCCTGCTGGCGGGCAGGTCTTCCACTCCTACACTCTTATTCGTCGTATACTCACCGTCAACAAAATCAATCTGCACCCTCTCAAAGCGCCCGCTTTTTTCTGTCTCAATCAGCAGCTCTTCCAGCTTCTGCGGATCATCTGTCAATATAGCCGGGACTACGCGCATGTTTTATAAAATTCCTCCAGCGCCTTAATCTGTACCTCTTCCGGGTGAATTTCAGGGCGTTTCTGTTTAATTAAAGCTATCGCCTCCGAAACACCCATATTTCTGTACCGGATCAGGTATGCCGCCACCATGGTCGGACTTCTGCCGTGTCCGTTGCGGCAATGCACATAGATAGTCTTATTAGTCTTAACCATTTCATTGATTGCCGCCGTGCCTATCGCCAGCTGGTCAGGGTTGGGAGCCTGTTTATCTTCGGTCGGCAGCCATAAATACACATCAATTCCCGGCGTCGGTTTTTCATTACGTTCAATTTCCAGGTTCACTTCCGCACAAACTCCCAGGTTTTTAAACTCCTCGGAGTGCACCGGGCAACCCGGTCCGGGACACAAATCCGATCCGATAATAATATTCTCGGTTATCTGTGAATAGTCAGTCCTGTGTCCGTCCATAATCATTCACTGCCCAGTCTTATCGTTTGTTCCACCAGCCGGTTGGCATACCCCCACTCATTGTCATACCATGCCAGTACTTTCACCAGATTCCCGTCTATCACCTGGGTAAATTCAGGATCAATAATTGCACTGTAACTACCGCCGATAATGTCACTGCTCACCAAGTGTTCCGGCACTCCGTCTGTTCCGGACATCCCCAAAATCCCTTTATATTGGGAATTTTGCGTCGCCTCCTTGAATGCCTCGTTTATTTCCTCCCGGGTAACGTTTCTTTTTGTCACAAACACAAAGTCGGAAATTGATCCCGTCACCACTGGTACCCGCAGAGAAATCCCGTCAAATAGACCCTTCAATTCAGGTATCACTTCGGTTGTGGCAATTGCCGCTCCCGTGGAAGTCGGCACTATGTTAACCGCTGCTGCCCTGGCTCGGCGCAGATCTTTATGCGATCCGTCCTGAAGCACCTGGTCGTCGGTATATGCATGCACCGTCGTCATCATCGCCTTGGCGATACCGAACTTGGCATGCATCACCGCCGCCACTGGCGTCACGCAATTTGTCGTACAAGATGCATTGGAAATTGCTTTTACATTCCCGTTTACTTCATTTACCCCCATCACATACGTCCCCACGTTTCCCCCCTTGCTGGGCGCCGAAATGATCACTTTTTTTGCTCCGGCCTTGGCGTGTTTCATCGCCCCATCCTCATCCGTAAACTTCCCGGTACACTCCATCACCACCTCCACCCCGTATTTACCCCAGGGCAGCTTCTCCGGATCTTTCTGTGCCAGTACCGGTATCCTCAAATTCATGCTCGGCACCACCAGATACCCGATCAGCGGATCTTCATCTGTCGTTTCTTTGACCAATCTCATTTTCTCTATCTCTATCTCTATCTCAAACCTCCTGTACGTCGTATCCTGCATTACCAGATGCGCCCATCCCTCAACCTCCATGGACCCGGAAGTATTGATCGCCGCAAATTCCATTTCGTTATGATGCTTCAGTAACCCTATCCTTAAAGCCAGTCTCCCGATCCTCCCGAAACCGTTAACAGCCACTTTTACCATACATTAAATATACACCATCGTATCTATTTCAAAACTGCCTCTATCCCGGGCAGAGTTCCCGTCCCCAGATACTCCAGCATGGCTCCCCCCCCTACCGAAATCCAATTGAATTTATCCGTCAATCCGTATTTGGATATCGCCATCTCAATATCTCCCCCCCCGGCAACCTTATATGCTTTTTGGTTTCCGGCTATTGCTTCCAATATGGCTTTCGTCCCCTTTTCCGCCCCCGGATCTTCATATTTACCCATCACCCCCGCTGCTAATATCACTTCCGCTGTCGCAATTTCTTGAACATATCCGGCAATCACCTCATCGCTGATATCCAGCCCGTCCGGGCGCAGTTTAACCCCGGAGATCATCCCTCCCGTCAGCACTGCGGCAAATTTATCTTTAAAATCCCGGGCAAACTTCTCCTTGTCACTCACTTTGACTCCCCCTATCACCAGTATCCGTCTGCCGGCTTTTTCCCAGATACCGGACAGCATTTCTACTTCTTTCTCAAACCTCAGACCCAGATATACTTCCTTCCCGTCCCGGCGCATCACCTGCGGCAGGGCCGAAATCGAAGCATGCCGCCGGTGGGATGTGGCAAAAGCTTCATTGACATACACCTCCCATCCCTCGGCCAAACTCTTGGCAAAACTTTCATCATTCAGCTTTTCTCCCCCGTTATCTCTCAATTTGTCGTCAAATTCCACCCCCACATATTCGTTTCTCAACATGTTTATCAGGGGAACTCTCGTCTCACTGTGACCTATTACCTTTATTTTATCCGCTCCTTTCTGTCTCAGAAAAACAATCATCTGTCTTACTGAATTGGCTCTCGGGTTATCCGCATCATCCACATCCAGATCTCCTCTTACCAGCACTTTTTTCCCGGTCAGCTCAGCTTTATTTACCCACGGCAGGTTGTCCTTCATACCTGGAAATCTTTTCAATCCTCCTCAAATAATTGTCCGACTCCACAAATTCCGTTTCCAGGAATTTCTCCGCCAGCTCCAGCGCCGCCAGTTCATCCGTATTGTCTGAAGCCAAAACCAGGATATTGATATTATCATCCTTCCTCGCCGCATGGACCTGATCCGGCGCAAATCCCAAGCCCGCCCGGATTCCCCTAACTTTATTGGCGGCAATACACATTCCTATCCCGCTGCCGCAGACCAGAATTCCCCGGTTTTTTTCACCCCCTGCTGTCACTCTCTGGGCGGTATCAATGGCATAATCCGCAAAGTCATCCCACGTGTTGTATTCATATGCCCCGAGATCTTCAAACTCATATCCCCTGCCCTTCAGCCACCTGTTGATTTTAGCCTTCAATTCCCATCCCCGGTGATCCGCCCCTATATAAATCATCGAAGTACATATCCTCCGTTAATATCCAGGCAGGCTCCGGTAATATGTGCCGCCTGGTCACTGGCCAGAAAATAAATCCCGTTGGCAATATCCTGGGGCGAGGCAATTTTTCGAAGAGGGATCATCTCCGCCCTTTTCTGAAATTCCCCCTGGCTCCATCCGAATCTTCCCATGTCGGTATCCGCCAGGCCGGGAGCTACGCAGTTCACCCGGACTTTCGGCGCCAGCATCACCGCCATACTTTTGGAAAACGCCACCACCGCCGCTTTTGTCGCCGCATAAATCGGATCGGAACTGCCAACCTGCCCGGCTGTCGAGCTGATAGTCACTATCGCCCCCTCTTCCATTTTTCCGATTACTTCTTTGGTACACAGGTACACCCCGACTTCATTGACATCCATCACTTTCTGCATCAGTGCTTTGTTATATTCATCCAGGTATTTATCCTCCAGCACGCCGGCACAGTTTACCAGGCAGTCCACTCTTTTATAATCCAAAAAGGCTTTCCCGAAAGCCTCTTTAATGCTTCTTTCATCAGACACATCCGCCTGGTAATACTTAATGTTCTCCCCGTCCTCCACCCGATTATTTACATAAAATCCCGCCACCTGCCACCCTTCTGCCAAAAATTTCTTAGCCGTCGCCGCACCTATTCCCCTGCTCGCCCCCGTAATAAACACGGTCTTTTTATCCATCATCCGAAGTATACAATATACCCCTCATTAAGCCTACCCCAACCATCTGTCCAACAACTTATAAATATCCCTTCTATGGCCGATTAATATAATGTATATTCCTTCAATATTCCGTCTATATATCATCCTGTAATCACCCATCCTTACCCTATAAATATTTTTATATCCTCTTAATAGTTCTTCACCGGAGACCTTTCCTGACCCCCCTACCGATCTTATTTTTGTCCCGACTATTATCTGCTTCATCTTAGGCAATTTTCCCAACTGCCTTTCCGCCCTGGGAGATATGATCACTTTCATATACCCAATTTCTGTGCCGCCTCTTCAAAATTTTTGCCCTTGGAAAAATCGGTGGATTTTACGGCCTGGCTATCCACATAATCCTCAATATAAGCCTCAATCCGTTCAAACAATTTTTTCCCGATTAGATACGCCTCCACCTTATTTCTGTTCTCCACCGCCACCGGGTAATCAACCGCCGCCCGGATGACGTTAGTCGGATTTATCTTTAATTGGCTTATAGATACGAAAGTCACAATCAAATTGTATTCTAAACAGCCCACAAGTCAAGCCCTTTAAACAGGTCTTGTATTAAAACTCCCTTGCCAGCTGACGCAGCTGGTACTCCGGATCTTCCGCCAATACGATATCCGTTGCCAACAGGATTCCCTTGGCTCCCATTTCCAATCCTGCTTTCACATCTTCGGGGCTGTGTATCCCCGCCCCGATCAGTATTGGGCAGTGAGTACTGAGTACAATTTGTTTGATTGTCCCCGATTTCTCGGAAGCCACCGATTTTTCCGTACTCCCTATCAGTTCCGGTGGTTCATAAGCTACATAATTCGGCTCCAGCTCAGCCGCCCACCTGGCTTCATCCGGGTCAGCCGCGCAGGTACACACTTCAAACGCCATGCCGGCAATCAGTTTCATGGTTTTTTCCAGCACTTCTTTATCCAGCTTATGTTCCGAATGGTTCAAAAGTGTCCCTCTGGCGCCTGCTTCCTCCACCCCTTCCACCGTCACCCACCCCGTATTTTCCCCCTGGTCCGCCGGGTCCACGTGCTGCACCCAGCATTCCGCTCCCGTTTCCACGCAGTTTCTCAAATCCGCCGTTTGCACAGCCGCCACAATTCTTACCTTGGTCTCCTGCTGTACTTTTCTGCAAATATGTGCCAACTCAGTCGCCTTGTACCCCGTCGCCTGTTTATACGTTTTAAAATTCACCACTATCATGTATCAAGTTTATCATCACTTTAGTCCCTCAACCATCCTTCTGGCCAACAGTCCAGATAAGCCCCACAATAATGGCAACCAGATAGGAACTCCTAACACAAACGGAACCGAATAACTCCATGCACCACCACATATGGCAACCACTTCTACGCCCGGCCCAATTATTCCAGCCATCAACAACCACCATCCATCATCTTTCCTTTTATCCCATATCATTATTACCGCAACTTCCGTCAGAAAAAATATCAATAATTTAACTGGGAAAATCCATCCCCCCGCTACCACCAGCGCATTTACTCCTGCTAAAATCACCCACCAATACCACCCGCTTCTTTCTTTTTTAGCCACCATCTCCAATTTAACTCTACCATCCGATCTTCGCAAGTTATTAACAACTACTCGCGAGCAGATGGAAATGGGCACCCCGAATCATTCCACTATAAACTTCCCCTTCATCCCCATCTGCCTGTGGTTCCCCACCGAGCAGTAAAATTCAAATGTACCTGCTTTTTCCGCCACAAACTCAATTTCCTCCTCTTCTCCCTCCCCGATCTGGTTTGTCGCCGCATCAAATACATCCAAACTCCAGTCGTGAATCGCATCCATACTCTTAAACGTCAGCTGTACCGTGTCACCTTTTTTCACTTTGATCGTCGCCGGTGAAAATTTATAATTGCTCCCCTCAACTGTAAACTTCTTGATATTCACCGCCCCTCCCTGTATCTCTGTGGCTTGCGTCGGAACCGGTGACAACTCCGGCGTCGCTGCCGGCTCAAACTCATCCGCCGGAGTCACGATTTCCGGCCCCCTCATTACTTCCCCCGTCCCCGGTGCTCCGGATTCTTTTCTCTGCAGCCACCATACTCCTCCTCCCACCAACGCCAGACCGACGGCCAATATCACCCCGATTATCACTATATTCTTACCCACGAGGGCATATTAACAAATCACCGATCTTCCTGACAAGCCTCAGAAAATTATGATACTGCGGTATATTTCCCAAAATGTTTTTCCCCATTTCAGCCAGTCTGCCTGGGAAACTTTGGCTTCCGCCACCGCCAGTCTGCCCTTCTTTTCTGCCAGCCCTCTCTGAATCACTTCCTGCTGCCGGACAGCATTTGGTTTCTCCCAGGTCAACACCGTCATATTCGTCTCCTGGGTGCTGATATATTCCCTTTCCTTGCTCAAATTTACTCCCGCCTTATTCAATAACCGCACTTCCTCATCCGCGATATCCGGCAGCCCCCGGGTTGTTTTTTCTATACTCAAGGTCATTTTTCCCGGCCACTGTGCCACCACCACCCTTCCCCCCTCCTTCACCATCTCCTCAAATGTCAAGGCAGAATTTGAAATTTCATTTATTTCCCATTCTTCCGGATACTTCAGTCTCACCCGCACCAGGTCATTCTGATACGTCCTGGTCAGGGCTACCGCCGGTGCCAGCTGGTCTTCATACCCGTGCCCGTACTTCCGTGTCTCTTCCCATTTCCAATCCCTGTAATCCCATACTGTGAACACCATCCCCGCAATCAGCAGAATCCCCAAAACCGCTTGCCGCCACCTTGGCTTCATATGGTAATTATATGCTAAACTTGATCCATGAAGCTTCTGGTATCCCTGTGCTCCCTTTTTCTGTTACTATTCACAACTTCTTTCCCCGTTTCCGCCGCCTCCCCCCCCAATATTTCCCTCTCAGTTTCGGGCAACCGTCACTACATTTATGTAGCATTTACCGGCCTCACCACTGTTTCCAAAGTAAACTATGCCCTGACTTACGACACTGCTGCATCCGTTACCAAGGGTTTCGAAGGCGGGTTCTTTACCAAACGCCGCACTACCCGTTCCACCCGCCGCCAGATTCTAGGTACCTGCTCTTCCGGTAAATGTGTATATGACGTCAGTCCCAAAAACTTCATCCTCCAGGCCACCTTCACTCTCCGCACCGGAGGTACGGTCCAGATTAGCCGGACCCTGCCCTGACCGCATCCGCATGGACTCCACAGATTACCAAAACTCTACGTCAGAAAAGATCAAAATCTCCGTCTCCCGGAATTTACCCCATGTCGCCGGCCGCATTGTCCAGGTCCTGCTCCACACCCTCTTCAATACAGCCCGCTTCATCGGTTCTCTTTTCCGCGAAGCGTTAGGCAAATAGCCACCACCCGCCTGCCAGCGCTATCCTGTACCATCCGAATATCTCCAGATTGTGCTGCTGCTTCACCCAGGCCACCAGCCACTTGACGGTCACAGCCGCCGTTACCGCCGCCGCCAAAAACCCCGCCGCCAGCAGTCCCCACTGCCCGCCGGAAAACCCCCACCCACTTCTCACCAGATCCCATCCTGTAGCCGCCGCCATCGTCGGAATAGCCAGCATAAACGAAAACTCCACCGCTTCCCTGCGCGACAGTCCCATCGCCTCCCCCCCGATGATGGTCATCAGCGCCCGGCTCACTCCCGGCACCATCGCCACCGCCTGCATCAATCCGATCCCTATACACTTCCAATAATCCAAGTTTTGAATTTTGTAATTTGAATTTAATTTGAATTTTGCTCGCGCAGCGCTGGCTTTGCCAGTATTTTGAATTTTGAATTTTTCATATACTATCAACCCCGCTCCTCCTATCAAAAGCGCCGCTATTGTTACTCCCGCATTCCCCAGCAAATAAGATTTTACAAACCGGTACGCCAATATTCCCGCTATTCCCGTCGGCACAAATGCCGCCGCCACTCTCTTCAATACCTCCATATCCGTCGTTATTTTTCGCCAATACAAGACCACTACGGCGCTAATCGCTCCCAGCTGGATGGCAATCTCAAAGCTCTTCACAAATTCCGATTGCATTATTCCCGCCGCGTTCACCGCCAAAATCAAGTGACCGGTCGACGATACCGGCAAAAACTCCGTCACCCCTTCCACCGCCGCCAGCACCAATACCTGAATCAGATTCATAGACCTGTTACTCTTTGCCTGTTATCCCGGCTTCAATCTTTCCGTTTGCTTCTCTCCACGCCATATAATGCATCGCCCACACTCCCAGTCCCGCCAGAGAATACGGGACCAGAAAAGCCATCACATTATCATTGGCAGCCTCCACTCCCAGCAGGGCATTCATTCCCCGGTATACCAGCCCCGTCCCGCAACCCAGTACCAGAAAAGCTGTCAGCACCAGTACCACCAGCGCATAAGTCTTCCGGCTCAGCCAGTCTATTTTTTCCGCCGGTTTCAGGCTGGCTTTAAACCAGTGGAAAGCCCATATCGGAAACGTCACCAGAAAAGTCGACAGCCGCATCGAAATTCTTCTCAGGCCCTGGTCTCCCCGATATGGGTATGTATAACCGGAGGAGTAACCGGACACCCCCCATTTCATTTCCCACACTACCCGTACCAGATCCGTCACCGCCCAAAACAATATGGCCAGTGTGATAAATGCCACAATATAAAAATAAGCATCCCGGCCTCCCTTAGGATGGACAAACACCAAATATATCAGCCCGCCCAGCAGCGCCAGTATCACAACCGTAAAAATTATCGACTCCATTATTTCCGGCCCTTTCTCTTATAACTATACCAGACGTATCCGACAATCAGCGCTTCCGCCAGTAATGGCACCCCCAGCACCAATCCTATTTTTACCGTGCTGTCCAAAGTCGTCCCGCTTTCACCCACCGGACTGTTGTCGTCAGCCTCCCGGATCACCAGGTCATCCGTCATTTCATTCACGGACATATACCGGGTCAGTTTGGTCAGATACGTCTTTTTGGATGCTTTCATCCATGGTTCCCCTTCATCGTCATATGCCCATTTCTCTATCACCTTCGGCTGCACATTTCCCGCAAATTCCGTCCCGAATCCCGGCACATACTTTTTATGTTGGGCCAAAACGTACAATACCATTTGCACATTTGCCTGGTTACGCACCGGCTGGCTTATCATCGTCTCCGTCTCTTTTTCAAATGCAGTCGGGATACTGCCCCGTTCCAGCTGCACCCCGTCCCAATACACCGTACTTCCGGGTTGCATTTTATCCACCTTCAGGCTCAATGTCACACTCTCCCCCCCGGCAATAAAGGCTACCGACACCCTCTTCCAATCGGAAATCTGGGTGTCATACACTGCTATCGACTCCTCCTCCACCCCGGTACCGAACACTCTCAGCTTTGCCGTCTCAAAACTGGCGCTTGCCCCTTTCAGATAACCGGACAGCACGTACTGTTCGCCGGTTTTCAGGCCGGTCATCCTGTAGGTGGAAAGATAGTATGCCTCCGCTTTACCTGAATTTGTGTGTTTCAGGGATTTCGTCCCCTGCCAGGCCTCATCCGTCGAGATGGTTCCCCCGGTCCAGCCGGCCAATCCTTTTTCCCAACCCCACGCTCCCGGAATTTGTGCCTCACTAAATTTAGACCCCGGTCCGGAAATTTTCAAAGGATATATTATTTGGCTGCTAAGAAATGTCATGGACAACGGTGTGGCGTGTCCCTCTCTCAGGCTTCCTTCCGCATACCCCAGTGCCTGGGTATTCACTTTTGCCGCCACAAAGTACCAGTTCTTATTTACGTAATATTGCAGCAGGAAATCTTTGTTGGCCGGGTATTCAAATCCGTTATCCACCAGCCACTCCCTCAAAGCTGCCCCGTTTTGTGCTTCCAATACCGCTATGTCATAGATATCCACCTGTTTTGACTCAATTACGGTCACCGGATTTGAAATACTTTCATTTACTCTGGAAGAGCCTATCCCCATCATCAGCGGCAGCGGTGTCCTGTCCGGATATTTTGGCCTGGTGTAATCCTCCAGAGACGTAAACAGCTCGTCCTTCCCTGCTTTCACTTCCGGTTTACCCGGTACCGGCACCACCCAGGCAAACTCCTCCGCATTCCCTTTAAATACCGGGGATATAATCAGGGTTTCGGTTTTCCCGTCATGCCACACCACTGCCTTTTGCGCCGTTTCGTCTATATAAAAATTAGGCCGGGGGATAATCATCCCGTCCGCCGCCGCTCTTCCCGCACCGTAAATCGCCACCACTCCCGCTAACACTACCAGGATCTTCCGGCTCATCTCTCTCATTGTATACCATTCCCCGGTTTTATTAAAAGTCCATTAGGCCTTATGATAATTCCACATGGCTCTTCCGCTGGACACCCGTGATCTGCCTCCCACCCCCCCTTTCCGCCGTCTCATCGGCCCCAGTTTCATTATTCTGGGATTGGGTTTGGGCAGCGGAGAAATTATTCTCTGGCCTTATCTCACCAGCAACTACGGCCTGGGGTTGGTCTGGGCTATCGTTATCGGTGTCACCATGCAGTTTTTTATCAACATGGAAGTTGGGCGTTACGCCCTCATCCACGGTGAAAGCATTTTCGTAGGTTTTGCCCGTTGGCTGCGTTTTTTGCCTTTCTGGTTTATCCTCTCCACTTTTCTGGGCTTCGGCTGGCCGGGCATCGGCCTGGCCGGGGCCACTCTTCTGGGCCACGCTTTTTCCATTTCTTCGGTAAAAATAGCCAGCATCGTCATTTTTCTGGCTATTGGACTCATTCTTTCTTTGGGCCGGGTGGCGTATACCACTGTCGAAACTCTGCAAAAATATCTGATTCTGGCCGGCACCCCGTTTATTTTTCTTCTGACTCTTTACCTTTCCCGCGGCACGGACTGGGCAGCCCTCGGCCGGGGATTAATCGGTCAGGGTGCCGGGTTTAGCTTCCTTCCGGCCGGCATCTCCCTGGCAACTTTCCTGGGAGCTTTGGCCTATTCCGGTGCCGGCGGAAACCTCAATCTTGCCCAGTCTTTTTACATCCGCGACAAAGGCTACGGCATGGGGGCTTTTGCCGAAAAGATCAAGAGCGTCTTTACCGACCCCCACGCCGCTACTGCCGCCATCCGCCTTTCCGGCTCCACTTTCCCCGTCACCCCGGAAAATCTCTCCCGTTTCCGCCGCTGGTGGAAGCTTACAAATCTGGAGCATTTGCTGGTTTTCTGGTTCCTGGGATTGGTTACCATGCTCATGCTGGCCCTGCTCTCATTCGTCACCGCGTATGGCCATCCCGGCAATCCCTCGGGTATCAACTTTGTTCTCACCGAAGCGGCCAATATCGGGGCCAACACCCTCCCCTTCATTGCTCCGCTATTTCTGGTTGTCATCGGCCTGATGCTTGCCGCCACCCAGCTGACTGTCCTGGACTCCACCTCCCGCATCATCACCGAAAATCTTCTCCTTACCCAAAGCCGATCCCAAGGGCGCATTTCCCGTACCTACTACATCGTCCTATGGAGCCAGATAGCTTTCGGTCTGGCAGTCATCCTGGCCGGTTTTACCCAGCCGCGGGATCTGATTATCTTAAGCGCCGTCATTAATGCTTTTTCCATGCTCGTCTACACCGGCCTGATTCTGGGATTAAACAACACCCGCCTGCCTCGTCCCCTTCGCCCCTCCCTCGCCCGCAACATCATTCTGATTGCCGCATTTATATTCCTCCTCGTCCTCTGCCTCGCCACCCTGCTAAATCCCTAACCTCCGTACTCAACCAAGCGCTTGCTAAAGTTGGTATAATACACTTAGAGTCGAGCCAAGAAAAGGACCCTCGCCGTAAAAGCGGAGAGTGTGGCCTAGGCCCGACTTTTTATTTCCAGAAGTCTCAAAATCTCCTCTGATTTTATACTTCTCACTTTCTGACGATTCTTCTCTCTGTGAATATTCCAACATAGTTTGTGCGCTTCAGAAAGCTTGCCGATCCTGCCAAATCTGATGCTTCCCTCATATTTTCTACCCCACTTTCTTACCAATAATTTTCCCAAAACCTCCTTTATTACCCCTTCCTTATCTGAATACTCCTCATCTATTCTCAGTACTACATCCGCATCCAGTTCAATTAATTCCATCCTAGAAAGCAACAGCTGTGCCTGTATTCAATTGCTCCAATTTCCCACTTTGGTCAATCTCAACGATCACCCCCAAATCATATCAAATCCTCTCCCCTCGCCACCCTCTTCAATCCCCAGATATTATCTGCATTCAAAATATAACCATAAGCGCGATTATCGGTAGCAGGAAAACTATCTGGTTATTGATTTGAATGCAAAACTTTATTCCGTCTCCACCGCCACAAACGCCAATTTCCCGTTTAGGAAATACCATTTGTTTACAATTTCTTTATCTCCCAACTTCCCTTTTCCGAAATCCCACGGCGCCGCAATAAACAACGAATTCCCGTATTCCTTTTTATCCGCCGGCCAATACGGTCTTTTAACCATAATCTTTCCCGCGGTCGTCCCCACATAGTCTTCAGTCCTCCCCCCGCAATACCACGCCAGGTAAAGTTGCGGCGAGCTGGTCAGCTGGTCCGTATCCCCGAATGCCTCCGATAAAAATACATTCCTGTATTTATCTTTTATGTCGCAGGCATACATGGACACCTGCTTATACGGGTATTGCCAGTATTCCGACAGCCATTTCCACGTCTGGTTGGTATACATGTGGTAAAAAAACGCCAGATTTATTACCCATAATCCCACCCATCCTAAAACTAAATATCTCTTGAATTTTGAATTTTGAGTTTTGAGTTTTAATTGGTTGTACCCCACCGCCGTTATCAGCCCGAAAAACGGCCACCAGACTAATGCCCTCAGGCTGTGTTGCTCGTTCATCGTCATTGCCGCCGGAACCACCCCGGCAAGTCCCCACATCACTACCCACGGCGCCAGCCGCCGGTATTTTCCCTGCGATAATGCCCACACTCCCAGCATCCACACCGGCAGTTCCGCCAGGTACATCAGTCCCATGTCCGGATATCCCGGCAAAGATAAATGCAGCCCGTTCCAGTACCAGTACCTCACATCAAAATAGTTCAGGTATTTTCCCAAACCGTGCCGGTAAATCAGGTACCAGTCGTTATCCCAAATCCGCTCGGCCATACTTTTATAGTCCCCGTGATGTAATATTTTTACCAGCGAATTCTCCTGTAAAAATGAAGTGGCCATTGCCCGGGTCCTGATAGCCGGTGTCGTCATTCCCAAAATCACCAGCGGCGCCGCCACCACCATTAGCGCTATCACAAATCCCAGAATATTCCTGAGCATTGCTACCATCCAGACTAGCAAAAGCGGTACAAAAACCCGTTGGGCATGATACGTCCACATCGCCAGTCCCAGCATCACCCCCGCCCCCGCCATCCACCCGGTCTTCTTTTTTTGCCACATCGACAGCCCCAAAATCACCAGAAATAATGCCGTCACCGCTTCAAACGTTCCCCGGCTGTAGTGGATATGCCAGGGTAAAAGCGCCAACCCCAATCCCGATGCCAGCACTGCCCATCTGCCAATTCCCAACCGCCTCACCCACACCATCCAAACGAGGGCTGTTAGTGCCCCGAATACTGCCGTCGGCAGTCTGACAGCCGCTTCTGTCTTCCCCAAAAGCTTAATAGACGGGACAATCATATAAATATTCAGCGGCGCCTTATAGTCGTTAAACGAGCGCATTGCCAAAGGCAAGGTAACACCCCATTCATCGCGGCCGGTAGTCAATATTGAATAAGCATTGTATGCATTGGCCACCTCATCAATTCCCAACGACACCGGGTATTCCCCTAGCCCGATTACACGCGTTCCCAATGCCACTACTAACACTATTCCTAATCCCCATATCATCTTGGTCAAAGCCATAGTGCTCTACCCATTAAATATACGCAAACAGTTGCCATAATTAACCACAACCACTTTTGTTTTTGCCCCAATACCGCCATGGCTCCTTCATTAACCATAAATAAATAAGCCGCCGATACCGGCAGCAAAAATGCCATTCTCACTCCCCCGACTGTCCATGCCGCCACCGCTCCCGCCACCGCCACCGCAAACGGCCGCCAACTATTTTTCTTCAGACTCACTACAATTCCCGCCGCCCAAAAAATAGCTAATATTCCCGGTGCCGGTTCCACACCCGGCGGTGAAATCCTACTCCCGTCCCCCGCCTGAAAATAAATCCGGGGTGACAAAAGGGTCAGTAATGAAAACACTTCATCCGCACCCACCCATCCCTTATTAAACCACCACCTGGCACCCTCTCCTCCCATCCCCCGCATTTCATTTACCCGCCCCAGTCTTTCAGGGCTCGTCAATTCCCTGATATGTCCCCTGAAATATTCCGGGGTCTTGGTCCACTCATCGACCACCCACATCGGATGTATTACCATCCACCAGAAAATCGGTGTTACCAGAATCCATTTCATCCATCCTGGTATTCTCATCTCCCGCCAGTATACATAAAATATTTTTATAGAGGCGAGCAGATGGAAGCATTGATTATCTTTGTCTTATATTGATGTTATTTGTGCCTCTTGACCCTGCGCTTTAATAAGTTAAAGTGAGCTCAAAGATCAGATGGAATATTCTGCCCGTTCCCTCATCTTCTGACCACCCCTGTCCGCAATCGGAAGGGGTAATTTTCTTTATGAAAGGAGGTGATTAATATAAATACCAAAATTGTTCTAAACACTCTGTCGATTTTTGCTGCACTGACATTAGTAGGCGCTGCGACATATGCCTACTTCAGCGATGTGGCAACAAGTAGTAACAACTCATTCGGAGCCGGAAATCTGCTGTTACAGCTAGACAACAATGGAGTCAATTACTTCGAAGATGTCACCGCTACTTTCGCCGTTACAGATTTTGCTCCGAACGAATCAGCAGCTCAAGAAATATCCCTTCATAACGCTGGAACCGTAGATATTGCTGAAATCGCCATGGGGCTAACTAGCAGCGCCCTAGATGACGCAAGTCCCGACGGAAGCGATCTCAGGGACGTCTTACTCATGACTATTGTCCCCGGAGGTACGGCTACAGCCGGAAACTGTACAGGAGGGTCCGACGCCACAACTGCCATCGATACCGCTGTTGGTAATAACAACGGAACCTTAACCATGACTGAGTTTACAGGCGACACATACAATGCTCTTGCAATACCCCTTACTGTTGGGGGAGGCAACGACAAAGTGTGTATTAAAGTCACAATGGACTCAACCGCTGGTGACAACTATCAAGGTGACTCAGCTAATGCCTCATTCATCTTTACTGCTCATCAAGATGCCAGCCAGTAGGGCTTTTTAACGCTTTAGTTGGCAGCTGCCCTGTCAACTAAGGCAGGAAATTATTCATTAATTGAATATTTGAATTAATGACCAAATGATTAAATGTTTAAATAGTCTCCTGGTTTTTATTCTGGTGGTCGTCCTTTTTACCGCCCTGACGTCAAAAATCCCGATATTGGGTATCCGCTCTTTTGTCGTCTCCTCCGGCTCCATGCAGCCGGCCCTCCCTGTCGGCAGCGTCCTTTTTATCCGCCCGGCATTAATCTATTCTGTCGGTGATATTATTTCTTTCAAAAATTCTTCCGGCAGTGTCGTCACCCACCGCATCGTCGGTAAATCAATCCAAACTCCGGAAAACATTTATCGGGTCGCCGGTGATGCCAATCCCCAACCGGATTCAGCATTAATTTCCCAATCCGAAATTATCGGCCGGTCTTTCTCTCATCTCCCTGTATTAGGCCGGGTGGCCGGTTTCACCCAATCCCGGCTTGGCTTTCTGACTCTTCTTCTAATCCCGACTTTTCTCTTTATCACCCGCCAAACAGTTGAAATTATCTGTGAAATCCAAAAAGTCAGAGCCGCAATATGAAACCCTTCTACTATTTACTCCTTCCCTTTACTCTGATTGGTTTTGTCGTCATCAAAAATCATTCGTATTCGTATTTTTCGGATTCGGCAGTTGCCGGTTCCAACACCTTCACCGCCTCCGCCGTCTTTCCTCTGTCACCAACCCCAATACCCTCAGTCACCCCCACTCCCCCAATAGCTAACCATTTAGTAATTAGTGAAGTCCAAATAAATGGTGCTAATGCTAATCAGGACTTTATAGAAATATACAACCCTACCGATGCTTCTCAAAACCTCGCTGGTTGGAATCTCAGAAAACGCACCTCCAACGGTACCGAAAGCTCAGTAGTTTTAATTGGTGAAGGTAAATCCATCCCCGCTCATGGATTCTTCCTTTGGTCAAATAATCAAAGTGACTATAACGTTGCCATTGGTGCAGATGTTTATAACACAAATAATATTTCCGAAAATAATAGCGTCGCTCTACTCGATACCTCGGATCTGATAATAGATCAAATTGCCTGGGGAAATGGAACTGATCAATTTGTTGAAAATACTCCATATACCAACAGTCCCGCTACAAGCCAAAGTCTAGAAAGAAAAGCCTATTCCGGTTCCACCGTTGGTTCCATGACCGTTGGTTCCGATGCAGATAATGGCAATGGTTTCGACTCTAATAATAATTCCGTCGACTTCATTCTCCGAAACACCTCCGATCCGCAAAATTCACTAAGTTCACCAGAAATACCATGAATAAACGTTTAATTTTAATTTCTTTTTCCCTACTCCTATTACTATTCACTATTACTCATCGTGGTTCTCTGGCGGGTACTGCCCGGGCCGTCGGAGATCTGACTGTAGACTGGGGTGTCCCCGAAGGCCAGCCTATTTTTATCGTTTCAAATCTGGCTCCCGGCCAGACCGAGACCCGGACTGTTACGGTCGACAACGGTTCGTCCACCTCCCGCCCCCTGGGCATGCGGGGCATCAAAACTTCCGACCCCGGCAATCTCTCCTCCGTCCTTATCCTGAATATTAAAGAAAACGGTGTTCTTATTCATACACTGCTTCTGTCTCAGTTCTTCGCGAATACTCTAAACCCCGACACCGGCCTGCCTTTTTCCACACTCGCTCCCGGCACCTCCGCCGTTTATGAATTTGCCGTTACTTTCGACTCCGCCGCCGGCGATGAATTCCAGAACCGGTCAGTTGTTTTTGACCTGAAAATCGGCATTTACGTTCCGATTCCCCCAGCCTGTACCGGCCTACAATTCACCGGAGAACCCGTCTTTGGCACCGAAGGCCGGGACCGTCTCCATGGCGGCAACGGCAGCCAGCTGATTGTTTCCTTCGGAGGTAATGACGTCATCTCCGGCGGCAACCGCGGTGATTGTATTCTCACCGGACCGGGAAATGACACCGTCCATGGAGGCAATGGTCCGGACGCAGTAGAGGCCGGAGACGGCAACGACCGGATTATTACCGGCAACGGCAACGATACTATTTATGCCGGGCCCGGTAACGATCAGGTTGATTCCGGCAACGGCCATGATACTGTTTACGCTGGCCCGGGAGATGACACCCTCAAGGGTGGCAACGGCAATGATTTACTGGACGGGCAAGAAGATTCAGACAAAGCTGACGGCCAGCACGGCACCGACACCTGCGACGCTGAAATCAAGCTTCACTGCGAGTAGTAACTATTGATTTGCGTATTTGTGCAACACCGAAGATACCAGAGTTTGGTAAGGAATCCCCTCCGTTGTAGCCTTTTCCTTCAGTTTCTGCAAATCCCGGCCGGTTAATCGGATATTAATATTCCGAATCTTCTCCAGAGTATATTTGGCAATTTTTTGATAACGTTTACGCTCTTGCTCAAAATTCTTAATCCGCTTAATCCGGCCGCTTTCAATAGCCTCATTTATCTCCCGCTCTTCCGTATCAAGTTTCAAATTTTTAAAGGGATTTGTTAATAATTTTCTCATATCACTTCTCCTTCAATAAAATCTTTCGTATATTTTCTGCTGGGAAATATCGTTTTCAAAAATATCTTTTGCTCATCCTCTACAAACGGCACCACATATGCGTAGTCATGTAATTCAACTACGTACAACCTCTGTCCGGGATACCTCTTTTGGCTTGGATGATAAATAATTGTCAGTACTTTTTCATCAAATATAGCCAGGATTACTTCTTCAAATGAAACCCCTCGTTCTGCTTTGAGGGCTTCATTCTTAGCCACATTCCAGTCAAAGTACTTCACCTTAGAAATATATGACATATAATATTATATGTCAATAGTCTATATATTAGCAAGCAGATGTCCCAAATGCGCTACCCCGTTTTATTCAAAAACCAATTCACAATCGATAACACCACCCCGAACCAGAACGCCGCCGCAAATGACTTTATATCAAACCCCGGCACAATTCTGGCCGCCAGTAGAATGAGCAGCGCATTAATCACCAAGGTAAACAACCCCAAAGTCAGAATATTCACCGGCAGCGTCAACAAAATCAAAACCGGCTTTAATATACTGTTTAATATTCCCAATACTACCGCCACTATTACGGCCGGAAGCCACCCGGTCAGCGCCACTCCCCCCACCAGATAAGCGGTCACAAACACCGCCAGGCTCCGCAGGAATAAATTAACTACGGCTTGCATAGTCTATTTCCTTTTATGCGTCTTTAGTTCTTTGTTAATTTTTTTCTGCAAATCCAGAGCGCTTCTGCTCAATTTATCCAAACCGCCGGCCGCCCGCTTTTCCGCATCCTTGGCCGCCTTGGACAAAGATTTTCGCTTTTTCGGGTCGGTCAATAATGATCCCACTACTCCGGCCGCTACACCCACCGCCGCCCCCACTACCGCCGCTCCCAATTTACCTGCGAGTGAACCTTTATTTTTTGCTTCTGCCACTATCGCCACCTCCCCTCTGCCACTTAGCCAGAGCACTGCTGGCCAGCATCAAAGCCCCTTTAACTCCGTCTTTCAAAGCCGTCAGATCCCTGGTTGTTCCCTTTACATCCGTCATAATGTCCTGCACTCCCCGCAGGGTTTTTACCCCTTCATACAAAAACCAGCTTGCAAATACCGCTACCGCTACTGCCGCCGCCGCCATTGCCAGATAGTACAAATCAACTATATTCAGCATATCTTCCAATACCCATAATACACCATTTTATCCTAACCCCAAATCACCAGGCTGGCGATCAGTAAATAAATAATCAGGCTTATCACATCCTGGATCACCGTCGTAAACGGTCCTGCTCCCACCGCCGGATCCGTCTTTCCTTTAAACAGCACTTCCGCTACCCCCAAAGCTACCAGGGGGGAAATCGCCACGTTCAGAAACATTGCCAGCCCCACCGTCAGTGCAATCGGTACCGACTTCAGCCAGATCCAGGCAGCGGCTCCTATTCCTGCTCCCAGCACCAATCCCATATACATTCCTAAGATCAGCTCTTTAACCAGATATTTCAGGAATTTGACTCTCTTCCCCGCCAGGTCCCTCACAAATATCGTCTCCGTCTGGGTTCCCACCGCATCGCTCATATACACGATAATCGGCACAAAAAAAGCCAGGCTGATATTCCGCGCCAGCAGCTGTTCAAACCGCGACATCACCACCGACCCTGCTATTCCCACTCCCAACCCCAGCACCAGCCAGGGTAAACGCAGCTTCAGCAGCCTCCCCATTCTCCAATGCGCCTCATCAATCACGATTTTCCGTACCGTCTTTATCATTTCCTATATCTTACCTGTAGCTAAGCTCCGACAAAAGGAGTATCGTCTCAAACTGGAGATATTTATGTGCGGTATCGCCGGGAAAATATCCTTCTCTTCACGACGTGTTACTCTCTCCGACTTAAATCTTCTCTCCGCTGCCATCGCCCATCGCGGCCCCGACGATTCAGGCTGTTTTCTGTCCCCAAACCGCCGTCTGGGTTTGGCACACCGCCGTCTGTCTGTCATCGACCTTTCTTCCGCCGGCCACCAGCCGATGTCCTATCGCCACCGCTACTGGATTGTTTTCAACGGCGAAATATACAACTTCCAGGAACTGAAAAATCGTCTTACTGGACTCGGCCATCGCTTCCGCTCCCGAACCGATACCGAAGTTATTTTAGCCCTGTACGCCCAATACGGTTCCGCCTGCCTCCGCTATTTACGCGGAATGTTCTCTTTTGCCATTTTTGACAGCAAACATCAAACCCTTTTTCTCGCCCGCGACCGGCTGGGTAAAAAACCTCTCAAGTACTTTCATTCCCTCAGTACTTTCATTTTCGCCTCCGAACTAAAAGCCCTGCTCACCCAGCCGGAAGTTAAAAAAACACCGGATCCAATCGCTATCGACAACTATCTCACCTACGGCTACGTTCCGGCTCCCCGGACCGGATTCTTAGGACTGAGCAAGCTCGAGCCTGCCCATTATCTGCTTCTGGATCTGGCCACCGGCCGTTTGTCCAAACACCGCTACTGGCAACCGGACTATTCCTCCAAATTGCACCTTTCAGAAACCGAATGGTCCCGCCGCATTCTTTCAGAGCTGGAAACCGCCGTCCGTCTTCGACTTATTTCGGATGTCCCCGTCGGTTTGTTTCTTTCCGGAGGATCCGACTCCAGTATCATTGCCGCCTTCATGGCCCAGGCCTCACCCCGTCCCATAAACACCTTCACCATTTCTTTTGCCGAAAAAAAATATGACGAATCCGCCTATGCCGATACCGTTTCCCGCCGTTTCGGTACCAACCATACCGTGTTCACCGTCCGCCCCCAAGACCTTTCTCTCCTCCCTCAGCTGGCCCGCCAGTTCGAAGAACCCTTTGCGGACAGCAGCGCCGTCATCACCTATCTCATCAGCCGCTTGGCCCGGTCTCACGTCAAAGTCGTGTTAAACGGCGATGGCGGTGACGAAAATTTTGCCGGTTATGACCGTTATCTCAAATTAAACCGCGATATTTTTCTCTCATCCCTGCTCCCCTTTCTTTCCCCTTTGTCCCCACCTCTCTCCCGCATTTGGCCCCGCTTCGGCCGTTTCTGGACCGGTCTTTCCTCGGGTTGGCCGGAAAAATTCATTACTTACAACAGTATCTACCTTTGTCCCGAAAAATCCCGTCTGTATACTCCCGGGTTTTTGGATCGCCTCGGGTCTCTGCACGCCCCTTCGGTCTATCTGGACAAAATGTCTGCCGCTCCGGTAACTGACACTGCCGACCGGGCTCTTTACGCCGATCTCACGACCTATTTCCCGGACGATCTGCTGGCCAAAATTGATATCGCCTCCATGTCCGTCGGTCTGGAAAGCCGCTCCCCTCTGGCCGACCACCGTCTGGTGGAATTGGCCTGCCGTATCCCTTTCAATCTCAAAATCCGCCGCCATACTCTCAAATATCTCTACAAAAAGACTCTTCTCGGTCTTCTCCCGCCCGAAATCATCTACCGTCCAAAAATGGGCTTTTCCATCCCCCTTTCCCCCTGGTTCTCCGGCCGGCTAAACTCCTACACCCGAGGTCTGCTCCTCTCCCGCAAGTCCGTTATCCGCTCTCTTTTCCGGCAGGACTTTATCCGCCATATGCTAAACTCCCATTCTGCCGAAAATGATTTCGGCCCCCGTCTTTACTCCCTGCTAATGCTCGAGTTATGGTTTCAGCAGTACTTTGATTAGCGCCGCGCAAGCCAGCCAGCTGATTCCCAAAGCCGCGACAAACCGGGGCAAAAAATACCTGAAAACATATTCATGTTCTCCCGGTAATATCTTTGTCTGCAGAAACGAACCCGGATCCAACTCGGCCTCCTTCCCGTCCACCCATACCCTCCATCCCGGGAAATAACTCTGCCCGACGGTTAAATTTTTATCTTTCCCGCTTGCACTGACTCTTATTTCGTCCACACCCCAATAAGAAACCGGAAATTCCTCTTCCTCCGGTTTGTCCGCTTCCCCGGTCCAGTATCTTGCCGCCGCACTTCCCTTCAGATTTACTCCGTAAGTGGAATTCAAAATCCTCAGGCCCCTCTCCGCTGCTTTATCCTGGGGAATTTGTGCTCCGGCCGCATCCTGCCATATCCCGCTTCCTGATAACGCGTTATTTATCTTCGCTTCGTACTCCGCCTGGATTTCCGGAAATTTTTTCACTATCAGCGCATATTCAAAAAAACTTACCACCCCCGCCAGGTTAACCAGCATCAGCCCCCCGATCACCCACCGCTTTTTCCCTCTCCACCCGTCATATACCTTTCCCGCCACCACCAGAATCACCACTCCCAGCATCCCCCACACCCTGGTCGGTGCATGCATTCCCGCTACCCAGTCAATTTTTTGCACCAGTATGTGATATGGGTTCAGTATCCACGCCGGCATTGCCGCCAGTACCAGGATTGTTCCCGCCGCCAGCCACCAGCCTTTGCTTCTCAGCTTCAGCTTGCCCCATATTGCCGCCAACCATACCGGCCCTATAAACCCGGCTTTTTCCCACCAGCCGAAATTAGAGGGTACCATCTGCCACCAACCGGTTCTTTTAAACCAGCCGGAAAGCGGCAAAAAAAGGTGATATACCATACTCACAATATTTTGCGATCCCGCAAACGGTTCTCTTATTTTCACCAGATATGGCCCGGTCAGAAGCATCGGCCACCATTTAACAGCTCCCAACGCCAACCCCCATCCGGCCGCTGCCGCCACCCGTTTCCATTTCCCCCGGTCGGTTACCACCACATACCCTCCCGTAGCTCCCAGCACCAAACCCGCGTACCACCAGTTGTATACGTCACCGGAAAAAAGCATCAACGCCCAGATCAGCCCCGCCGCCCCGGCCCACTTCCCTCCCCGGCTCCAACCCCGCCATAAAAACAGCAGAAAAAATGGCAATAGCGGATAGGTCAGTACCTTTTCCGCGTGCCCGGCGGTAATCCTCGCCGCCAAATAACCACCGGCTTCATATGTCATACCCAGTGCCGCCGCCGTCCATTTGGAGATTCCTGCCTCCCGGGCCAGCAGATACATCGCTGTTCCCGCCAGGACAACGCACACCACATAAATTATTTTTATCGCCGCCTCCCGGCTCAAAAACAACATTGGCGCCCCCATCAGCGGATTGAAATAATCCGACAGCGGATCCGCCGCCATGGGAATCCCCTGATTTAGAAGTGGGTTCCATTGCGGCCACCTGCCCTCTTCTAATATCGCTTTTTTCAGATACACTTCGTTCACCAGCTTTGCCGGCAGGTCATTTTGTTTAAACACGCTTTTATCCGCCAGCCACGGGCTCAAAATCATTACCCCCCACACCCCGAACAAAATTAATTTCCGTTTCATACCAACTGCCGCCTGAGGGCCATGATTTCCTTCAGCAGGTTGATCACCACCGCGGGTTTCACAAAAGCGAAAAATTTATTTCTCCCTCCCACTTCATAAATCGTCTGTCCCCGGGTTCTGGGAAAATGTCTCACCCCTGTTTGTCCGATCGTAAATCCCGCGCATTTCGCCTTTACCAGCACTTCCGCGTCAACAAGTCCTGTCTCACTCATCAGTTTGATTTTTTCAAACACTCTCTTCCGGTAGATCTTAAAAGCGCAGTCCACATCCCGTATTGAGAGCCCCAGTGCCAGCCGGATAACCAGGTTGTACACCCGGGCGATAAATATCCGCATCAGCGGGTCCTGCCGGTTAACTCTGTATCCGGCTACAATATCATACTTATCGGTCAACGGCAGCAGTTTTTCCAGGTCCGCAATCTCAAATTGCCCGTCAGAATCCGTATAAAACACCCATGGGTATTTCGCCGCGTAAAATCCCGACCTCAAAGCCGCCCCGTATCCCCGGTTAGCCGGATGATTAATAAGTTTCAGTTGACTAACCCGCTTCATCATCTGCCTCACCTCTGCCTCCGTCCCGTCCCGGCTCCCGTCATTTACCACGATTATTTCAAATGTTTTGAATTTCTTCAGCAAATACCGATATATTTTCTCTACTACCGGCCTTATATTCTCTTCCTCGTTATACGCCGGCAACACCACGGAAATTTCTCTCATTATCGAATTCTAACCCTGCGCTCATCTTCCCGCCAGTTTGGTTTTTAAAAATTGTTTAGAAATTAGGTTTTAGAAATTAGTTTCATTTTATATTGTGGCCATTCTTTGATTACTGTATACCCTGTCGGAATTTTAGCCTCCCCGTCTGCCAACACCAGCGGTTTTTTGTTATTTATAAACTCCGTCAGCGCTTCATCGTATGCATACACCCCCGATGTCACTCCGCTGTAGTTAGCGTACATCGACAGGGTATTCCTGGCCCGTGGGGTAAAAGTCATATACAGCGCGTCACTGCTCAGAATTACAAATTCCTTCCCGGGATTGTCTCCCAGATATTGATCCATCCTGTCCGACACATCCCTATAAAATTCCGCCTCTTCTTTTGTCAGTTTCATTCCCGACAATACTGATGGTCTGGTTATCGTTACCCGGTCCGTTTTCACTTTCACCCACCCGGTATTCAGCCCCGTAGCTATTCCCCCTGCAATTATCAGCCCTGCCAGTACTGCCACTGGCCGGTATCCCCCCCGCCACAGCCGGTAAATTCCGTATCCCGCCAGCCAGAATGCCGGTGTCACCGCCCAATACATATGGGAAAAATCCGCCAGCGGATAATACTGGACCAGGGACACTACCGCCAGCCACCCCGCCGCCGCTTCCGTCCTTTTCCCCTGAATTACAAATAATATCCACATTGCCAGACAGATTAGGGGTACCACTAGCCAGACAGGGTTCGCCGCCAATAATTTGCCCACCAGTCTCCAATCGTACTGCGACCCCAGTATCCGCCCGTTGATATACCCCACCCAAATGTTTTGTTTCCACCAGGCACCAAGTCCCCCGGAAACAACAATCGGCAGCATTGCCATCACACTCACTCCCGCCATCCCCGTCACCACCGCCTTTATTTTTTCATGCCTCCACAACACCACCGCCAACGCCACCGGCAATAACAAATAGGATTGCTTAAACCAAAACGCCGCTGCCGCCACCATCCCCAGTTCCCACCCTATTTTCTTCCGCAGTACCAGCCACACCGCCAGAGTCTGCATCAGCGCCCCGTAAGCCGACGGCCAGGCAAAAGCGTGTTGCCCAAAATACGGCGCCAGCCCCAGCCAGCCCAGCGTTGTCAGTGTCGCCCCCCTCCGCCCCATCACCTCCCGGCATATCCCCCACATTACCAGCCCCGCCAGGGCGTAAGCGATGGCAGTTACCAATTTAATTACGATCAATTTTTTCCCGAATACATACAGCGCCCCCGCGTGCAGATAAGATGTCATTGCGCCGTAGTGCGAAAATACGTCTCTGAAAAGGACCTTTCCGTTGGCTACGTCCAGCGCCGGTTTAAATATTACCCCGTCATGGTTGGCATCTATCCCCAATAGCGAAAAGTACCCCGCCACCCCCAGTACACTTCCGAAAATAATTACCGGTGTGCCCCACATTTTCATTTTTTACCGCAATTATCGCACTCAACTTCAGCACCTTTAATTATCATTTCCGCCATAACCTCAACTATTTTAACCATTCTATATATGTACACCCGGTAGCTTTCCGGGCTGCGGCATCCCATCCGGCCGTCGAGCATTTTTTCATCCGTTTTCCATTAGCTGTAGTATACAACACCAGCAGGTTGCCGCACTCCGGGCATTTCTCGTCCAGCTTCTCCGTTGTCCCTCCGATCCATTCCACGAAGTCACACCCCGTGGCTTTCCTGGCTTCCTTATCCCACCCCCCGGTACTGCATTTTTTCATTTTCTTGCCGAATCGGGTCGTCGCCATCACCAGCGGGTTCCCGCACTTGGGGCATTTCTCGTCCAGCTGCTCCGGCTCCACTGGCAGCCACTTTACATAAGTACACCCTGTAGGTTTGGATCTCGGATCATACGGACCGGCAGTACTGCACCGTTGCAGTTTTCTCCCGGTTCTGGTTTCTTCCACCAGCCCTAGCGGACTGCCGCATTTCGGACATTTTTCATTTTCCTCCATCCGTCCCAGAATATCACACCACCCGCAAATTCCACAATCCGAAAATTTCTTTATTCACTTGCCCAGATCACGAAGGTAAACACTTTCTGTCCCATACCGAAATCTCTCTCAAACAAGCCCACATTTCCGTTATCTTTAATCGCTCTCCCCCACTCACTTTTTATTTCGCCGATATCGTCCTGTATCCTCCGACCGAGATTTTGGGCTAATTGTGATATTGTCTGACTCACGGTTGTAAATCCGTCAGTCTGTGAGTAGATGGCTTCCAATTCTGCATAGTCATGTGCGTTTGGATGCTCGTTGCTCGGCGGCCCGGCAGGGTTGTCGGTGTAGTCCATACATGTTCCTAGGTTTGGATTATTAAATATTTCATCCTGATGATCCAAGCCTAAAGTGTGGGCTACTTCCTGGCAAACCACCAGTCGTTTCCAGGCCGGGGTGTTGTATTTTGCCAAACCAAAATATGTGTCATTCATTTTAGTCGTCCCTTTGGTAATATGCAGTCCGCTCACCCATATCTGGGCCAACCCCAGCCATCCGTTATTTCCGTAACTGGAGTTACAGACTTCCACCCGACCGCCAGTCGCTCTGCACCGCCTCCCCGTAGTCGACCCGGAAACAATCATTGTATCCAGTACGCTGGATAAACTCCAATCACCGGAAGTCGTAGACAAATAAGGATCCCAACCGGACGACAGATTATCTCCCAATTTCAGGGTAAAAGGATTACTGGTTCTTGCCCAATGATATCCTCCCCAGGAATGGTTTGCTTTAACAGAAAGACGGCCAAAAAGAAAAAATACACCCAAAACCAGAAGCGACATCAGAGATTTTTTGGTTTTCGCAATCACTCCTGTCTTTATAAAACCGCCAAAAAATATAGTCAGTAAGCACCATCACGGGATATTTGTGTGAAATATTACAGAAATAGTAAAGAGTTGACTCCGCCGGCTTTCAGACTATGATCAGGAACTATGAGTCCGGATAATCCGAATCTATCCCGCCGGGATTTTATTGATCTCGCGGGGGCTGCCGCACTGAGTACAGCCACCCTCCCCTGGCTTCATCGGTTAATGCATCCGGTCCAGTCCGATACCTGGCGGCTTCCCAATGTGCAAGGGCACCCTTGCTCTGAACGTTTATTACTGATAGGCGATATCCATTCAGGATTAACGGACAGTCCGCCTCGCCAGGCTAATACTCAAGCCCTCTCCGCTCTCGATAATCTCGTGGACCATTTGCAGGATTACCCCTTCAGTCTCCTGGTCCAGATGGGCGATATGATCAGGGAAACGGAAAACAAGTCGACAAATACTGCCCTTTACTCTCAATGCCTCAATGTCTTATGCCGGCTGCCCTTTTCCGCGATCCATTTATTGGGCAACCATGACCTTTACGGTATTTCCCGGGACAACTTACACCAAATTTTTCAGCAATACGGGTTGAACCCGTTTTATGGCGTTCGGGAATATAATGACTTCCAGGTCCTCTGGCTGGATCTTGTTGCCCCCCCGGACGGATCCGGTACCCTGCCGGAAGCCACCATCGCCTGGTTGGAAAATACAGTCTACCCGGATACTCCCACCTTCATTTTTTCTCATTATGGAATCATGCCCCAAAACTCTGAAGGCAATTTCTATTTCCATGGGGCCCGCCGCCTCACCGCCCTTGCAAATAACCGCGAAGTTTGGCAGGCCTTGTCCGGGCTACCGGTTCAGGCTGTGATCAGTGCCCATATGCATTGGGGATCATATTCCAAAGTAGGTAATACTCATCTCATCACCATCCCGGCCTTTATCGAAAATGCCGCCTCGCCTGATTCGGACAACTGCCCCGGCATCTATTCGGTTCTTGAAATAACCGACCCCCACCGGTTTACACTCAAATCATACTTTGGCAGCAACTGCCTTTTAAATATCGAGGCGGACTCATAATCCAAAGGCGGCAATACCGATCATCCCTTCCATCTGGTACGGTTCGGCCATCTCTTTGACACCAAAATCTTTTATTCTCTTAAATTCACACCTCAGGCTTTTCGTTCTTGCCCTTAACTTTGTCATGCAGTCCGAAACTCAGGTTTCTTTCACCCTTTTAAACTACTCCTTCTCTAATGTGCCGTTGTTTTCTGTGATCATCGGCTCCATGTTGATCGGAGTTCTGCTGGCCTACCTGATCCACATGATAAATTCCATCCCCCGTCTCCCCAAGGATATTCAGCTTCAGACCATGCGTATTATCCAGGATCGGTTTCTGGTTGGCGTAACTGCTGGAGCCTGCCGGGAGGCGGCGAATTTACTCCAAGCGCCGAAGTAACCGAATACGGATTCTTTTCCTTTTATCAAAAAATCAGACAGACTCTGCAAATCACCTCTTAATTATGATTTTCCTGGGTTCAATTCCCCAATCCGGTCCTATCACCCCGTTGGCCTGCAATTCATCCAATATATTTTCCGCTCTTTCCCAATCAATCATCAATTTTCTTTGCAGAAAAATCACCGGGGCTTTATTATGCTTCACCACCAGCTCCCTGGCTTTCTCATACAGCGCTTCCGTCCGGTCCCTGTTCCCCTCCAGCTTTTCAACCCTCTTCTCCAGTTTATCAATCCTCTTTTCTAAAAGTTTAAAATCAGTCATGTGTCAGATTATATCGGGTTGTAGATTATTGAAACAATTTTTTTATTATAAGTTGTACCCGCCAAATACCTTCCCTTAGGAAAAACTTGCATAGTATTCTTCAACTTGTTTAACTTGTAAGTAAGTTACATTATCATTCTTACCATGCGGCCTTCTATTCAGTCTGGGATTTATGGGCCTGGTTCAAGTAGCCTGACCATTTTGCCCCCCCATCCCCCCCTGGATATAAGAAATGATCTCATATTTATTCCGGTTTTCTTGACAGTAGTTTTGAGCCTTTCTTTGGTAACAATCTTTAGAGTAAAAATCTTTGGTCTGACTTTAGCAGAATATCTAAGACCGGTTTGGTATTTCGTATTGGTAGCGATAGCAGTAGTTTTTTGGCAGTATCTGGTTGGAGTTAAAACAGAAGGGACCTCTTTACAGCTGAGAATCAGTCAATGGGTGTGGGAAGCTATGGTTTTAGCTTCTGCATACAAACTCAGTAAAAATCCCAAATTTAGCTATAACAATATGCTTATTCTTGGTATTTTATTTTCGTTTATCATCCACGGACTGAAAGTTTCAATCAGATACTTCTTCTATGCAAAAACTCTATGGTACGTACTTGATAGATTCTTATATGGAAGCTTGTTGGTGATGCTTATTGCAGTAGGTTTGGGTTCTGTGTTTATCTTGCTCAGGGACAAGAAACTAAAATGAAAAGTTTATTAACATTTGTAATATTCACTTTCTTCGTCATTGGTTCTTCCCCCCGGCAAGCTCTGGCCTCCCCCCCGAATAGTATCTTTTCCTCCCCTGACTCCCCGATTATGAGGATCCGTGAAAGAATTGAGTATTTCTTCGCATTTAATACTCAGAAAAAGGTTATTGTTTTGGAAAAGCAGGCGGAAAGAAGGCTTACGCAAGCAGAAAACCTGGCAAAAACAAAGAGTGTTGATCAAATCCCTCCCCTAATTAAAAGTTATGAAACACTTAAAGAAAGACAGGGTGGTTTGATAAGGGGTGCACCAACAATAGACCTGGCCGGGGTGAAAGAGCGAACCATTGAGCAACAATCCAGAATTGAGGGTATAAAGAAAGATATGCCTGAAAACGCAAAAGATGTAGTTGAAAACAGCCAAAGTACAGTTATAAAAACAATGATAGATAACATCAGGGCTGATGAAAATGAAGAAAAAGTAACTGAATTTACCGAAGGAATAAAAAACGTTCTGGATCCGGGAACTAATGTCATTTTAGAATCAGCCCCCGAAGTTGCTCCTGGTGCGAATGATATCAACCCGGGAAATATTGATTACGCTCCCTAAATTAACTGCCTGCACTCCCCTTACCCTTTTTCTTAAACAAGCTTAAAACAATAGAGCCCTGACAACTTTTGACTACTCCTTCCCAATTTCACCATCCGTATCCTGAGTCAGGAAAAACCGAAAGCAAACCCGCCAACTTCTGTCTATTACTTAGCAAGCGTAGCTAAAGAAGCTTTGATAGAAGCATTATCAGTGTTTATCAGCCTTACATTTCCAGGAAAACGATTGTGCAGGGGGGTCAAGAACTCATCCGCCCAAGAGGGGGTTAATACTGCAATGTCTGAAAAATCAACTATTACCTCTTCGTTTTCTTGGACATCGTTGAGAGTAGGTTGAAAAGCTAGCCAAGCTTCTTTACCAGAGGGACGTGACACTAATATTGTGCCAAATTTCTTTAATTCTATAACGAAGTTGCTCTTAACGAAGTTGCTCTTAACGAAGTTGCTTTTAATCATATCAAGTTTTCAAATCTTATAATGGCAAGGCATCCTCTTATATGTTTTTCTGCTGATGCAATAATAATCTCTTTGTCATTTTCTTTTAAGAACAAATGAGCATTACCCGTTTCAAAGTCAAGAGTAAACGGGTTTCCAACAATAACATCTCTAACAAATTTTAACCCATTCCCTCTGGCTTCTGGAAACCGGCCAGATATCGTTTCAGTAAAAGCTACTTTAAGGGCATCGCCGTCGTTGGTTAACGCTGGCCTTACCCGTTTAAGAGTTGCTAATATTCCTTGTCCACGATCAGCTAATACGATGACTCTATTTCCCAAGTCATATGAGAAATATATTCCAGTTATATCTGGCCAGTTACCCAAATTATGATCAAAAGAATTATTGCCAATTTCACCAGCAATTGCACTTAGTAATGATGTTGCAGAAGATGGAACTGCACGTTGGAGACTGGACTGAAGCTTTTCAAGTCGCGCTTGGAAAATGTCTCTAGTTTGACAATACACGTCTTGTTCCGGGGTTATCCCTGTTTCTGCTGACGCCCACTGTTCTACCAGTGTAACAATATCCCGTAGGAAAACATTAATATCTGTTTGTCTATAATAACGATGCCCCTTAGGGCCGTTTCTAACAGAAAGTAATCTGTGTGTTTTATCCCACCTTCTAAGGCTGTCAATAGAAACACCCAGCAATTTTGAGGCTTTTCCTATAGAAATCAGTTTGCTTGGCATATGTACTAAATCTCTGCTAATATTAGCATATCTATGCAAATATATGCAAATCTAGAAAAGAATGCATAGGTTTAATACACTCAGGATAAGCTTTTCGAAAAATTCGCTAGAACAAATGGGATATTATAATTGGACGGAATGAGAAAAAGTTTTGACTTACTCAGACAATTTGAGAAAATTGAGAAAACTCATTGGTGGTGGAATGGCCGACGAAAACTTATCCAACTACTCCTTCCCGACGGAAACAACTTAAAAATTCTGGATATCGGTTGTGGGACAGGAGAAACATTGTCCTTTCTAAAATCTATTAGACCCCAATCTAAATTATATGGAGTAGATCCTGACCCGATAGCAATCGGATTTTCTAAAACTAGGAACTGTGGAATTATTAAAAAATCTTACGCAGAGAAACTACCCTTCAAAAATGACTATTTTGACGTAGTTATGTTTTTGGATGTACTGGAACATGTTAAGAACCAAAACAAAGCATTACATGAAGCTAAAAGAGTTCTTAGACCAGGTGGTTTCACCATAATAACTGCCCCAGCTTTAAAGTTAATCTGGTCCGACCATGACGTTAAACAAGGTCACTACCGCCGGTATACACGTTCGGAAATCCGATCTTTAACTAAGAGAGTCGGAATGAAACTAAAGTTTATTAGTTATTTTAATTTCTTATTATCTTTACCAATAATTATTGTTAGATTATTAAGCCAACTCCAACCATTTAGATTTATGGTCTCCTATAATAATCGTGTTAATTATGATGTTGCCAAAAATAATCCGATTAATTCATTTCTTACCAAGATATTTCTATTTGAGATAGCCCGAATTAAAACATTTAATTACCCTATTGGGATATCCATAGTAGCTGTTCTACAGAAAGAAAGTAATGTTTGAGGTCAATTCACTATTTAGCCTTCCTGCATATCACATGGCGGTTATTAACTTACTTATGATAGTTGCTTTTATCTTAGGATTAACAGTTTATCGATTCTATTTTCCCCAAAAAAAAATCAATTTCCTTGTATTAGTCATTGTATTGTCATTTCTCCCCATGGTTAGCCACTTCAGAAAAGGTGACTACAATTCAGGGCTTGTACAAAATGCCTCCTTTGCTTCTGGATTTTTTAGTTCACTAACTGATGGTAATTTAGTTCCTCGTTGGGCTGAAAGACTTGATACTCATTTTGGATACCCAGCTTTTATTTTTATGTACCATACACCATTTTATATGACCTCATTTATGCATATTTTTGGATTTAACTTCGTAAATAGCGTGAAATTAGTATTTATCTTTTCCTATGTCTTATCTGGAATTACTTTTTATCTTTGGGCTAGAAAAAAATTCACCTCCCTTGGTTCTTTACTATCCACCATCCTTTATCAATTTGCTCCATACCGATTTATTAATATCTATTTTCGGCTAGATATCGGTGAATCAGTAGCATTCATTTTTATTCCTTTGGTATTTATGTATATCGATCAATTAAGTAAAAGGTTCTCCGTTAAATCAATGGCACTAGGAGCGATTAGCCTGTGGTTGCTTATCATTTCCCATCATGCTGTAGCACTAGCCACAGTAATTTTGGCTTGTGTATACGTTCTATATCTGTCCTGGAAAAAATCGCTAAAAGTAAAAGTGCAGAATTTTTCTGTCATCATTATCGGCTTATTACTTTCTAGCTATTATTGGTTTCCCATCATAGTTGAATCGAAGTATGTCCACATCCGAGACTTTACCCAGGAAATTGCATTTCCAACCCTACAAGAGTTGATTTTTCCACCCTACCGCTTTGGATTATTATTCCAAGGTCATAATGGAGAAATAGTATTACCCATTGGATACGCAGGATGGATGGTTTTTGGTATTGGACTTATTGTCGTAATTAAAAAAAATCTCGTTCAAAAATATCACCCACAAACTACATACTGGTTAATAGCATTCACCATAACTTTATTTATGCTCACCAAGTATTCGTCATTCCTTTGGAATGTTCTTCCTCTAATCGGTAAGTTTCAGTTCAGTTGGCGTTTACTCTCAATCATGGCCTTAATTACCGCTACCTTAGCCGGAATAATATTCGATTCTACGAAAAGTTCAAAGAATAAATATCTGTTATTAATTTCAACTTTAACAATAGCCGTTTTATCAACCATATTAAATTGGGGAAATCGTAGCTCAAACCCCAAAATCATATCAGACGCCCAATTAGAGCAAGTCCTCCCAATCCAAAGTCGGATTGATTATTCAGGTTTTCCTCAGGCAGTACCCATTTGGGTTAATTCAGAAGATAGATGGGGAGATTTAAACGTCCCCACCCCAATTAATATCCTATCTGGAAAAGCTGACTATTCGACAATCTTTCGTAATTCAACACTTCACGAATACAATCTGAATGCCCAAACTCCGATATTAGTGCAGGAAAATACTTACTACTATCCCGGTTGGAAACTTTGGGTTGATAATAATATATCTTCAATAAAATATACCGATACCACAGATCCTGGAGTTATGGAGTTCGATATAAATCCTGGATACCATAGTATTAGATTGAAATTCACAAACACCCCGGATAGAACTATTTCGCTGGTAATAAGTATTGTAACCGGGACGCTAGTATTAATAGTTCTCTTCAAACAATCTAGGAATACTCTTAACCCCACTAAATTAAAAATAGGCGTCTCCACAAATTCTACTTAAAGTTCAAAAAAATAGCTGTGGTCGATCCGTGGAACGATTTCCGAACGATGCTCACAACACCTGAACTTATACGGTTAAATCTGGATAGGGTGTTTTTAGCTTTAGAAGATATGGTTCAGGTTGAGTTAATTAGGAATAGGTGGAAGGAAATTAAAACACTTTCTGAGTTTCAGATTGCAAGTTGAACCAGAAAACTTCCAACCCCGGGTTCTTCTCCCATTCCTCTTCGGACACTTCACTCAACAAATACTGCTTAGTTCGCCCCATCAATTTTTCAATCTCTTGGCTTGAGTACCAGCCAACCTGTTTGGTTTCATCCTTGCTCCTTTTTATCTCACCAGTTACTTTGATTTCGTAAATTTTCCAATAATGCCAAGTTCCATCTTCTCTTCTGCATCTATTTTCTTTTCTGCCTTCAAAAATTAGCTTTAAATCGGTCGCTTCCAAACCAACCTCCTCATTTAATTCTCGCCTGGCTGAAATTTCAAAATTTTCATCACCATCTACATGTCCAGCCGGTGGAGCAAATCCAAACGGGTATTTCATCCTCTCAATCAGTAAGACCTTATCACCTTGTCTAACAATCATCCCCGCGCTAGTGTGATCGCATCTCTTGGTCATTTAATATCTTCTAAGTGTCCATTTAAGACAATTGGCTCAAAGGTTAGAAGCTCGTCCATAATATAACCCTGGTCAGGTAACTGGTTTAATGTAAATATCTTCTTTTTACGATAATAAGCAAACCCCATTTCTAAGAAAGTATTAGCACCGATGTAGTTTACAATTTCTTTTTTTGTAACATTTAACACTAGTATCGCATCAGATTTTTCTATTTTATCGAAATGTTCTCCTATAAATTCAAACTTCTTTTTTGCTTCAACCCGAGCCTTATTGTCATCACTCCAATACTGACTTTCTTCAAGTGCTTTGGTTGGCATTAATACTTGATGCCCCAATTCCTCTAATTTTTTTTGCGTTTCAACCATTGCTTCAAAAAATTTTATTGACCCACAAATTGCAATTATCATAATTTTTTTAATAAGTCCTTCGGTTCTTTGACTATATCTCTAAATAATACTCGTCTACAAAGCTCGTCGTCTTTGTCGGAAAGTGCATAAATAGGCTTTCCCAAAGCCATTGCGTAACCCAGCTCAAGAGTTGAACTGTTTCCGGAATAGCCATCCTCGTTGTAAAGAAAAACCACATCTGCCATCTTAATTTTATAAAAATGGTCATGAGTTAAACCCAACGCCACAAAATTTTTGTAATCTTGCGACAAATGTTCCCATTCCTCTTGACCGGAATGAAGATATGGCTCAAAAACTACTACACCAGCCTCTCTTAAGTCGGCGGCAAACTTCCTAATTCCCGGTTTAAAGCGTCTACTGCCACAAATAACCACAGTTCTCATGGGTATAGTATGCCATATTTTGAAATCCGAAGAAATTCATAGAAATCCGTAGAAGTACTCCGTATTCCTAGTATTAATCTGACTCACGCTTTTGATTGTATTATAAAGGCTTTCCAGAATCCGGTCTGGGCAGAGTAAGCAAGAGAAAGATTGAAACAAATCAAGTTACTTCAGAAAATTAGCACCTAGATTTCAAATGACATTGAATACCCTAGTGTCTGGTTTACCCTGCCTAATCCAAACCTCACCGGAACCATCTTTTGTTAACGAGTTTGAATCTAGTATGCTTAAAACAGATTCTGCCAAATATCTTCTTACTTCTTCAGGAATAGACTTGCCTGCTTTAGTTTCACAGTCAAATTCAACCGACACGTCTGTATCAGCTACTTGAGCAAATTCGAGCTCTGCTGTTATTGGTTCTTCGTATCCAAATATTTCAGCTATGCGCTTGGCAAGTTTTAATGTAGCTTTATTGCTTTCGTTTTCTGGTGCTTGACCAAGTTCTTTTGAAAAAGAAACACCCCCTCGCTTCTGAGGAGATAAGACCAACCTTATTCTTGGTCTATCTAAATGGTTTCCAATCCTCTTCAATTCTTCCTGAGATATTGGAGGAGGCGGTTCGGAAGTTTCCCCTTCCCGAAGGACAAATGTTGTATCTTTCCACGCCTCGATTACTATCTGTGAAATACCAAATGGCGAACCCTCAATCATTTCTTGAATTGTTTGTCCTGCTGATTCTATTTGCTCATCCATTGGAAAAAATGATTATAGTTCAAAATCAGGATATTCGTTTGGTCCTATCGTAAAGGAAATTCTTAATATTGGTTTATCTGAAATCCCTTCCGCAACCCTAGTTTCTTTATCTTCTGGGTCAGGGACGCCCAACACACGATGGAGACTGTCCCCAGCTTTTTCGCATAATTCCTTTGCTTGCGGGACATCTATGTGGCTACTTCTTGGAATTTCAAGTATTGCTATAGGCATAAATATTTTGGTTAGATTAAGACAAATTCAGCTCC
>LCNZ01000006.1 GCA_001002325.1 Candidatus Amesbacteria bacterium GW2011_GWB1_47_19 | reverse complement strand
TTCAATTCTCTTCTGATCGCCGCAATTTCGTTTTTTCGAAATCCGAAGTCCACCCAGACTATTACCCCCGGCGGGGGAGTAAAGAGTTTTTCCGCTTCCGCCAGCCATTTTTTATATTTATCCATATCCATGTCAAACTTTTTCGCCATGTATGCTTGACCAACCCGGATGGCTATTCCGGATTTCCAAATCGCCCAGGTGGCATAATCATCTTTTTTCAGTTCCAACCCTTCACTCAGGTCAAATTTCTTATATATTTTCTCCGATAATTCCAGCCCTTTCTTTGTTTTTCCCGACGCTAAAGTAGAGTAGGCAATAAACGCTTCAATTTCCAGCCACCTGGGTACTCTCCGGTCAATATATTCCGGATCAAGCTTTACCCCCTGCAGTGATTTTTTATATAAACCAACCGCCGCTGCATATTGCCCTCTGGCGTCCATCAGTCTTCCCCGATACCGGAAAATCCGGGAATTCCATCTGGTCAGTATAAATTGCTCTACATAATTTTGAGCTTCGGTCAAAGCCTTTCCCCAGTTATTCAAAAATTGTTTAATTAATGCTTTATTTGCATTTGGTTTATCCCTTTCTGTCATCATCATCAACTGAATCAGATGAGTTTTTTCTAAATATAGTGTCACTACGGTATCATGTAGTATCGCCAGGCTCCCGTCGATTAATTTCCGTGTATGACTTTCCCCGGCAACCACCTCCCGGGCTTTTGCCACTTGCCGCAGCATTTCCCGGGGTGATGTGTCCAATGTTATGACTGCCATTTTAATTTACTCTTATCGGTTATTCTAAATACTATTTCTTTCATATTTCTCAATACTTTGTCGATGCGCTTGATTTTCTCATTTTCACCCCCCTGCTCTTCCCGGCTCACCATCACCTCCGCCAGTAATCTATTTAAATTTTTGTTTATTTTGTTTTTGTGGAATATATTAATAAGAATTTTATAATTAGGAATTTCAGCTGTAATATTTCAGGTAATTATTTTAGTTATCGTAGCAATTATTAGTCCAATCATTGCCCGGCAAAACCAAATTGTTCTGCCAATTCAGATTTTACTTCATTCGGAATTTGATATCTGGTTATCCTTCTGGACACAGACACTCCCCACTCAACAAGTTCTTTAACCGGGTATTTTATCCAAGACGCTCCGGTCTGTGCGGTTGCCTGATGTAAATTAGTCCATCCATCTGTCAGCTCCTTAAATTTACCTGTTTGGACACTTTGCTTACAGTATTCCCAAGATATTGCTGCCACCCTGTCCCATCCCCCGGCTTTTTCCCGTAGTTGTAAAACAATGTTGTATGCCGCTGTGAATTCCTCCCAGTCAATTTGCTCCCCTTCTTGTTTTTTGATAATTTCTCTTTCCATGGTAGCCAGTGCTCCGGCTGATGTTTCTTTCTCGGCCAGTATCACTGCTTCGTCCAGAGATTGGATTGCCCTTTGTCTTATCTGGGGATTTCCCAGTAATAATCCCACAGCCAGCCAATATTTGGCTTCATCTCTGCACATTTCCGCAGCCATTTGATATTCATGTCCATCACTATCAATCTTCATTTTATCCGCAGCCTCCCAGACTACTGGATGATAATAATACATAGCAATTACCCCTCTGGCTTCTCGGAGAAATTCTGTCGCTTCCCCCGTAGACCAGGCTGTATTAGACAAACTTTTTGCACTATTTACCCATATCCTCCATGTTTTCATTTTTCCCTCCAACTCCGGTTCACTTAGTTGTCTCAAATCTCCATGACTAATTCTTTCTTGTTCTCTAGCAAAGGTTAAAGCCTGCCACAATCCCGGGTTAGTTAATGAAGCTCTATTTCTCTCCGCCTGGTAAATTTCATTAAGCATGCCCCATAGTATATCACATTACCTCCTCTCTTTGATTAAGAGAGGGGAATCAAGGGGTGAGTTCGCCCAAGTTAGGGTAAAATCTCCCTATGAACAAAACCCTTATAATTTGTGGCCCTACTGCCACTGGAAAAACCGGATTCGGTTTAAAAGTGGCCCATAAGTTTAGTGGGGAAATAGTATCCGCCGATTCCCGTCAGGTTTATGAAGGTATGGATATTGTCACCGGCAAAGACATCCCCTATAACCTAAAACCTAAAACCTCAAACCTGAAATGGCGCGATCGATATTTAAAGTATTATGAAGTCGGGGGCATCAAAGTATGGCTTTATGACCTGGTAAATCCTGATGAACCTTTTAATGTGGCTTTCTGGAAAGAATGCACCGATTTGGTAATTACTGATATCCGTCAGCGCGGTAAATTACCTGTTATTGTGGGAGGTACCGGGTTGTTTATCAAATCACTCACCGGATCTTTGCCTCTGATCTCTGTTCCTTCGGATCCTCAACTCCGTCAACGTCTCTCGGATAAAAGTCCCGGATATCTCTTTAATTATTTAAACAAGCTGGATTCTATAAGAGCGGCCGCCATGAATAGCTCTGACCGCTCCAATCCCCGCCGCCTTATCCGCGCCATCGAAATTTCCCTAAACCATTTTCCCCCCTCTCTTTGGTTAAGAGAAGGGGCAGGGGGTGAGTTCGATCGAAATAGCATCCTAAATATCGGTCTGACCGCTCCCCGCACCCGGCTTTATCGGCTTGTGGATGCCAGAGTGGAATCCAGGTTGGCTCAGGGAGCGGCCGAAGAGGCGGCAGGTTTATTGAAAAAATTCGGATCCGATTTGCCTTCCCTCGCCGGTTCCGGTTATGCGCTTTTCTTATCACCGGAAGATTTGGTTACGAAATGGAAATACAAAGAGCATGCCGACGTCCGAGGCCAGTTAACCTGGTTTTCCAAACAACCGAATATCCGCTGGTTTAATATTTCCATTCCTGACTGGCAGATCCCGGCCTTAAAGCTTATCCGCGTTTGGTATAATAAAAAGACTAGACACTAATCACTAGTCATCATAGTCATGACCCATGGAACAAAAAATTGAAATTTCCCACCGGACGATCATTTTCACTGCTATTTTCATGGGTGCTATTTGGTTCACAATTCAGATCCGGGATATCTTGTTGATGCTGTTTGTTTCTGTGATTCTGATGTCTGCACTTAACCCGGCCGTGGACAAAATGGAAAAGCAGGGTGTGCCCAGAAGCCTGTCAATAGTCATCGCCTACATCCTGCTCTGGCTGGTTATCGGCTCAGTTCTGGCCGGAATTGTACCGCCCCTGGTGGATCAGACCGGCAGGTTGATCCGGCTTCTGCCCCAAGCAGTAGGAAACATAGATTTTTTCAACACCCACCAGTACGAAATAAACCAGCAGATACTTACCCGCCTCAGCTCGCTTCCGGCCAATATTTTGAATATCACCGTCAGCGTCTTTGGCAACCTGATAAATTTTCTCACCACCATTGTTATCACTTTTTATCTTCTCCTGGAACGTAAAAATCTAAACCGCTATCTTGGTATCCTTTTTTCGGGTGAATCGCCAGCCAAGGTGGAAAAACTTATCACCGAGATTGAACGCCGGTTGGGCGGTTGGATCCGGGGGGAATTAGTTCTGATGTTGGCGGTGGGCATATTGACTTATGTCGGTCTGGTAATCCTGGGTCTGGATATAGCTCTGCCGTTGGCAATTTTAGCCGGCCTTCTGGAAATTGTTCCCAATATCGGGCCGATTATTTCAGCCATTCCGGCGGTGATAGTCGGCTTTATGGTCCACCCCATCATGGGTTTGTCCACGGTGGCTCTGTACTTTCTGGTTCAGTTTCTCGAAAACAACTTCCTGGTTCCCAAAGTCATGCAAAAAGCTGTCGGAGTCAATCCTCTGGTCAGTATCTTGGCACTGATGATCGGATTCCGTTTAGCCGGTCCCGCAGGCGCCGTACTTTCCATACCGGCGATTTTGATTATCCAGACTGTAGGAGTCCAGTTTTTCTCCATCCGCCACCTCGAATCCCTCTCTTCCTAAACCCTTATTATCGGGCTAATATTTCTCTTGTCTTAAATTACTGGGGATATGAACGCAGAGTCTGACTTTATCGGGAAAATCATCTTGTCTCATAGCCCAGATACTAATGTCTGGGTTTAAACAAACATCATCAAAAGCCACGTTTCTCGCGGCATCGATTATCCCGGCAAGTCTCTCTTCAACATCCCCGCTCTGAGCTTGAACCAGGCTTTCTTGCCCCCACCGGTTTGTTTCATTTCCCCCAAAATGGTATGCGTTTTCTGCACTGCTTAATCGTCCGTGAACTCTCTGGACGGTCTCGATTATTCCTGAATGTTCTTTTCCTTCACTACCCACAATATATAGTTCACCGTTTATTTCAATAATTTTTGTCCACATGTCCGGTGGATCTTTAACTCCTTTCTGTATTAAAGCGTACCTGTCTCTTGATTTAGCATATTGCTGGAGTTTTTGTGCAGCCTTCAATATAGTAACCGGACTTTTAATCAATCCCTCTGAGTTAACTGCCGCCAGACTCTCAAGATCACCCAAGGATTTTTCACCCTTCACCATTTCAAGCAATAGATCTTCTGTTTTCATCACTTTATCTCCCAATGAATCACCTAAACAGCCGCAGACAATATCAACAATTCTGGGACCTATGACGACAGTATTTCCAACAGTAGCATATATTACTTCCCGATTTTTCCTATACCCTTCAGTTTTTTCTACAGCTAAATCGTCATCCATAATATCTTCTATGATCATATCTCAAATTCGTAAAATTAATATCCGAAGACGTCCCTGCCATGGGGTGATACCATAGAAGTATCTGTCCAAGATAAAGAAAAAACCTGTCCCGATGTGGAGAAAATTGGCCGCCGGTGTTGCCGCCGCCACTACCATTGGGGCTGGCAGTATCGGTGTATACAAAAATTTGCCGTATTTTGTCGGCGAGAAAGTACAGCGGGTAATCGACGGCGACACTTTTATATTAGCCAACAATCAGTCGGTTAAATTGCTGGGTGTCGACTCTCCCGAGCCGGAGAATTGTTACGGTCCGGAATCTACCGCCTTTCTCACCCGCTTACTGGCTGGTAAACGGGTCTTCCTGCGCGAACCTGTGACTGATCAATATCGCCGCATCGTCGCTCTGGTTTATCTGGACCGGAAACTGGTCAATGAAATGGTAATTAGAGAAGGTTACGGTTTATATACCCGCTCCGCCGGGTCAGCCACCCCGGTTCTCCAGACAGCCAATCTCTACGCCCGGTCCAATTCCCTGGGTATCTTCAGCCCGCTGTGTTATCAGGTTTTACCACCCGACCCGAAATGCGTAATCAAAGGCAATCTGGACCGGGATAAACATACCTGGGTTTACCTTACTCCCGATTGTTCTTATTACGACGTCTCCATTATCGAAAAGTTTCAGGGAGAACGCTGGTTTTGTACCGAATCAGAGGCCAAAAAAGCTGGCTTTGTCAAACACCCGTTTTGTCCCAACTAGCCTTCACACTCCCGGTGTGTGAAGGCTAAATCTAAGTGAGTAAGTAGGTCTTAGAGAGTATAATTAGCCCACCTGGAGGCAGGACGGCTACTCTGCCGCAAGGTAGAGAGGAAAGTCCAGACAGCAGAAGGCGGGGTGTCCCGTGTAAGCGGGAACGCGTAAGCGCTAGTTAGAGCAACAGTGACGAACCGGGGTAATGCTCGGGTGAAACGGGCAATCCTCCCCGCTGCAACCTCCGAACTGGGTGGGTCGCCTTCCCCTATACCCAAAAGCTTGAGGGCACTAGATAGATGCCGTCAAAACAGAATCTGGCTTATTCGCCTCCAGGTAATATAATAACTTTATGGATATTCCCGCCCTGCTCACCAGCCCGGACGGCCTCAGGGGACTCATCTCCTTTATCTTCGGCCTGCTCGTTTTAATGTTCCCGAAGATTTTAAACTACCTGATCGCTTTGTATTTCATCATCATGGGTTTGACCCTCATGCTTCCGTTCCTGCACTGACCATGCCGTATCTGCTGGACCGGCCCAAGATTGAATTTCATCGCCGTCCCCTTTTGTTTATCGATATGGAGTTCACCGGTTTGGATACGGCAAAACACGAAATTATTGAAATTGCCGCCCTTTTGGTTTCCCAGCCCGATCTGAGTATTGTCAATTCCTATTACACCAAAGTCACGCCAGAGCATGTCCGGACTGCCGACCCGAAATCTTTGCAGGTTTCCGGTTACTTGCCAAAGGCTTGGGCCCGGGCGATTTCATTGCGCCAGGCCCTCATTGAACTATCCCGATTCGCTCCCGGCTGTCTGCTGGCGGGTTGGAGTATTCAGACGGAGTGGGATTTCTTAAACTTTGCCCTCGAAAAAGAACAATTGCCCTATTTTTATGATCATCACCTGTTGGAAGTGTATACCCTGGCCTTCGCCAAATATTTCCGGCTTGGGAAATTGAATTTTCTGAATTTGCAGAGTGTCGCCCGAGACTTGGGAATTGCTATCGACCGCCACAAACCCGATTCCGACATCCGCGCCACCTACGAAATTTTCAAACGCCTCATCTCATCCTAATGCCTCAATTTCCCTGACTTCATTCACCGCCCCATTGTCTGTCTTACATAAAACTGCCCAAAATCCGAAAAAGCTTCTATCCTCCAGCATATAAACAGCTATTTTATAATTGCCGGGATTTACCTCCAACCCCACCCCGCCTGTCCCTTCTGCCAGATCCCACGCGTCCGCCATTCTCAATTTACCTTTAGGCAAATTTATTACATAGACTTCACTCGCCCCGACAGTTTTTCTGTATTCAGTGGGCTTCAAAACCGGTTCGGGTGAGTCGATTAATCTGATTTTTGCCCCCATATTACCATCTCCCCCGGCATCCACAAACACGGCTTGGCCTCGTTGCATGATTTCTATCATGACTGTATCCTGCTTAGAGAAATCGATATCTTTCAAATTCAAAATACCCGACTCGCCAACACCCACAGTTCCTGATTCTATAGCCATACCACCTTTTATTTCCCTTAGTATTTTTACCTCGCCCAAACCGGAAATTTGCAGGTATTTACCGGTTACCAGAGAGAAATTTTTACCGTTTTCGTAAGCCGGGTTGGTAGATTTTCTTTCCGCCCGAAGGATTCTTAAATACAGTTCCAGATCCATCAAATCTTCCTTACCTGCTTTTACCGCCCGGGCAGCAAAATATGCCGCTTTTCGGATAGGCTTGATCTTTTTACGGATATTTCTTTCTTTTGCATATTCTTCCCAATAAAATTTTGCCAGTTTATCCAAATCCTCCGCGCTTGCTGATTTTGGCTTTTCAAACACCCGTTTTTCTAATAACCTCAATTCATCATTCATAGATTGAATCCACTTAAACCCGTTCGAATTACCGATCATTATATTCCACACACCTTTTTAATCAATTCCCCCTAACCTTGATTCTCCCTTTGGTCGTGCCTTCGTCGTAAGAGGGGGGCGAGTTCGCCTTTAATTTTCTCCACCACTTTCTGAACATTTTTCATTACTTCCCCGTTTGATATTTTCACCAAACTTACTCCGTAAGCCTGAAGGTACTTTTCCGATGAATACCGCCTTCCAGTTCAACCCCCAAACGGTATTTTGGGCAATAAAAGTCAATCACATATCCGGAAACACTATATTGCCTGACAAACCTGTGACCGATTTGATTATTTCTCAACTCCTTCCATAACAAGATTTCTGTCTCCGTGGCGTCTTTCCTTAATTGCCTCCTTCTATTTTTTAAGTCTTTGACATTAAGCACCCCTAATTTCATACCATTCATTCTACTTCCCCCTCTCTTTGTTTAAGAGAGGGGGACTGAGGGGGTGAGTTCGTTAAAAAGCATTTTGTTTAAGAGAGGGGGTAGGCTTGCCTGCCGGTAGGCAGGGGGTGAGTTCGAGGGTATGATCACACCAAAACCCCGCGCTCGTCAATTGACTTCTGCGGGGTTGGATTTTTCTCTCTTCAGTTTTATGCTGCTCCGATTTTATACATTCCGGTGCCGCAAACCGGACACTTGCCTTTCATAGCCGCTTTTCCGTTTTTCATTGTTACTTTCTGGGCGTTAGGATCTTCCCTTTTCGCCCGACATTTTACGCAATACATGCTCGCCACGATTCTCACCTCCTCTCAAATTAAAAGTTGATTATGTTTTTAAGTAATACGCTGCTTACAAATTGCCATCCGCCCCGATTCAGATATACCGCCAGGATAATTTGTAAAAGCAAGGCTAGAATAGTCACGCCTACAGCCTTTGTCAAGTCTCGGCGCAGCAGAACCGTCGGTAAAGTCAGTTCCGGAACATAATAATTCACCTTTATATCGGGCTCTTTTTCTTCCCGGACTTCAACCTGTTTGACTTTGGGTGCGGGCTGGTCCTGGTACAGTATTCTGCGCATCTTAGCTAACTTTTTTTCCTGACGGGTTCTTCTTTTAGCCATGACGTGATGCTAACATACCCCGTCAACCACTGGCAATGTGGTAACATAAATGGCATACTCAAAAGACTTATGTCCGGTAAAAAAATCACCTATCTATTGGCCGGTATCGGGCTGTTCCTGGTCAGTTCCGGACTGTCCTATTCAGTTTTTCACTATTTTGCCGTTCCGGGCAGGCAGCCGCTTCCTTCCGCCTCCGCCACCCCGACTCCGAAAAAAAGCAAGGTCTCAAAAATTGATCCTTCCATTCCCCGCACGGAAACCTGCCCCCTGAACGGAGCTCTGTTTACCAAACAGGAAAAACAGACCTGGGATACGCGCCGGCCGTTGGGAATTATGATCGAAAATTCCTCCGATTCCCGCCCCCAATCCGGCCTGTCTTCTGCAGATATCGTCTATGAGGCAGTTGCCGAAGGGGGAATCACCCGTTTCATGGGCATGTTCTATTGTGCCGCCTCCATGGCCGGTAACATCACCATCGCTCCTGTCCGCTCCGCCCGCATTTATTTTGTCAATCTGATTGCTGAATACGACGGATTATACAATCACGTTGGAGGAGCGGGTAATTGTGATGATCCCAATGTGGACCCCCGCGCCAAAGCTCTCTGTCTCATCCGGACAGCCAATATCAAGGATTTGGACCAGTTCGGCCGGGCCGGAGACTTTCGCACCTGTCATCGCATGACCAACCGCCTCGACCACGAAGTGGCATACGAACATACTATGGCCTGTTTCTTGGAGGAACTATATAAAGTCGCTGCCAAAATGAACTGGACCAATGTCGACCAAAAAGGTGTTTCCTGGGACAAAAACTTTGTCTCATGGAAATTCAAAAAGACTTCGGAAAAAGCCGAAGGTCAACCGGCCTCCAAGTTATCCTATTATTTCTGGGGTAACAACCGCGATTTCAATCAAGCCTATGATGTCACCTGGGGCTTTGACCCGGCAACCAATTCCTACAAACGCTCCAATGGCGGTCAGGTCTTAATAGATCTCAACACCGAAGAACCGTTGTTGTTTAGCAACGTGGTCGTCCAATTTGCCAAAGAAACTGCCACCGGAGATACTGAGAAACACATGGTATACGAAGTAAAAGGCAAAGGCAACGCCCTAGTTTTTATGGATGGTGTAGCTACGTCAGCTACCTGGAGCAAACCTCAAATGACTTCCCGGACCATATTCAAAGACCTGTCAGGCAAGGAAATCAAATTCAATCCCGGCCCCGTCTGGATCTCCATTCTCCCCATAGGTAACCAGGTAACTTATAACTAATGACTGAAGTAGTCAAACCAGATCCGGAAAAAGAAGATGAATTAGCCTTCACTCCCGACCTCCGAGACTCTGATGCAATGCGTCTTTTAAGGTTGTATGGTCTCGTTGCTGAAAAAATCGAAGAGATGCACCCCGGCACCTTCGGTAAATTAAAAAAACCCGGATCAAAGAAAAATAAAACACACCTTGGAAGAGGTTAGTTTTAGACTCTTGGGATTTTGAATTTGACTTGAATTTTGATGTTTGAATTTTGAGTTTAATAAAATGGGTACAATACTATTGCAATTTTCCCATAAAGTGGTATTTTGATGGTGAAATGCTAAAGGATCTGGTCATCAGTAAAACCCGTGTCAAGCTTCTGGAAAACTTCCTCTCCGACCCTACCCAAATGTATCATGTCCGGGATCTTGTTCGGCGAACCGGGGAAGAGATAAATGCCGTTCGTCGGGAGCTGGCCCGTATGGAATCCGTGGGTATGGTCAAAAAAGAACCCCGGGGAAACAGACTTTATTACTGGTTCAGAAAAGACTACATATTTTATTCAGACTTGTTAGGCCTGATAGCCAAAACAACCGGTTTGGGAGCGGCACTCATAAAAAACCGTCACAAACTGGGTAAAGTTTCCCTGGTGATGTTTTCGGGAAATTTTGTCCGCAATCTGCCGCGCAAACAGCCGGATGAAGTCGATTTGCTGATCGTCGGCGATATTACTCTTCCGGAACTGAGCTCACTAATCCGGCAGGAGGAAACCCGGCGCGGATCACCGGTTAATTACACCCCCATGACCGAGGAGGAGCTCAGGTTCCGCCGCAACCGTCGTGACCCTTTTCTTCTGGAGATCCTGACGGGTACCCGGGTTATGATTTTAGGTGACGAATCCGACTTGGTGGGCTAAAATGCAACAGAAAATTATCAGAACGGGTAATTCCATCGCTGTGACTATTCCCGCAGAATTTGCCAAAAATTTGGGGCTGAAATCCGGAGGCTCGGTCCGGGTCAAAACCGATTCTTCCCGGGGAACATTGACTCTTATCTTTCATGGCACAGGTCAGTTGACTTTACTTCCCAAAACTCCGTCGCCCCGTTAAACTTACTCCCATGCGCACATCACTGATACTGTCTCTCGTCTTACTGGTGGCTGTTCTCATCAATATGCCCGCCGATATATCATTCAGGGGTCAAAAGTTTTACCGTCCGGTGATAAACCTTTCTTTATTCGGCAAAAAAATTTACCGTGATCTGAGCTTCAAACTGGGATTGGATTTGCAGGGGGGCAGCCACCTGGTTTACCAGGCGGATATATCCAAAATCGGGGATACCGACAAACAGGCAGCCATTGATGCCACCCGTGATAACATTGAGCGCCGGGTTAATCTGTTGGGAGTGGCAGAAAGTCTGGTTCAGACTTCCAAAGTCGGCAATGACTACCGTTTGATAGTCGAGCTTCCCGGGGTCAAGGATGTCAAGGAAGCCATCGATACCATCGGAGCCACCGCCCAGCTGGAATTCCGGGAATTAAGAAGTGACGCCAGTGCTTCTGCCCAGATTACCGATTTTATCTCCACGTCTCTTACCGGTCAGGATCTCAAACTGGCTCAGGTGCAGTTCGGCGGGGGGAGTCAGGTCGGCAGTCAACCTTCCGTGGGCATTGAATTCAATTCCGACGGCACCAAAAAATTTGCCGAACTGACCAAAAAAAATCTCTCAAAACCGCTGGCAATTTTTCTGGACAATCAATTGGTTACCGCTCCCGTAGTTCAAACCGAGATTACCGACGGCAAGGCCGTAATCTCCGGCCAGTTTACACTCGAAGCTGCCAAAAAGCTGAGTGTTCAGCTCAACGCCGGTGCTTTACCGGTACCCATCAAAATCGTGGAACAGAGAAACGTCGGTGCCACCCTCGGTAGTGAATCCGTAGCCAAAAGTCTGTTCGCCGGGGGAGTGGGGCTGGCCATCATCTGGTTGTTTATGTTAGCCAACTATGGCTTAAAAGGTTTGCTGGCTGATTTTGCGTTGACTGTTTATGTTCTCCTTTCCCTGGCTGTTTTCAAACTCATTCCGGTTACCCTGACACTTTCCGGAATCGCCGGCTTTATACTCTCCATGGGTATGGCTGTAGACGCCAATATTCTCATTTTTGAACGTATCAAGGAAGAACTTCGTTGGGGTAGGCCAAAAAAAGCTGCCCTGGAATTGGGTTTCCATCGCGCCTGGACTTCGGTCCGTGACAGTAATGCCAGCTCCCTCATTACCGCCGGTATTCTATTCTGGTTGGGTACGGGGCCTGTCCGGGGGTTTGCCCTGACATTAATAGTCGGCATCCTGGTGTCCCTGTTTACTTCCATCACGATCACCCGGACGTTACTTCGGGCTATTTATTCCCGAAAATAATGAAAACTCCATCCATCCTATTATCACTCTTTCAACGGACAAAATCTCCGCTCTCCGAATCGTCAACCGGGCACTATTTCAGTTTCATGAAATATAAATGGTTGTATTTTGGCCTGTCATTTTTAGTTATGCTTCCCGGTATCTACTCGCTGGCCAGATACGGGCTCCGTTTGTCCATCGATTTTACCGGCGGGAGCCTCCTGGAAATTCAGACCAAAAATCCGGTCACCGGTGAAGAGTTTTCCCGACTGGCCGGGGAACAGGGTCTGGACCTGTCGGTTATCCAGCCGGCCGGTGAAAACACTTATTTATTGCGTTTCAAACCTCTGTCCCAGGATCAGAACGATCAGTTCAAGAAAATTCTGGCAGAAAAATTCGCCGGTGCCGAGGAAAAACGCTTCGAAACGGTCGGTCCCGTCGTCGGTGCAGAGCTTACCCGCCGGGCCATACTGGCGCTGTGTTTAGCCTCTTTGGCCATAATTTTATATATCGCCTGGTCATTCAAATCCATCCCCCGCCCCTATTCGGCCTGGAAGTTCGGAGCCTCTGCCGTATTGGCTCTCCTGCACGATGTGGTCGTCGTATTGGGCCTGTTTTCTCTCTTTGGCCATCTCTACCATGTTGAGATCGACGCCTTGTTTGTAACGGCTATACTCACCGTCATCGGATTCTCGGTTCATGACTCCATTGTGGTCTTTGACCGTGTTCGGGAAAATCTTCCCAAAATGCCCCGGGCTACATTTGAACAAATTATGGATTTTTCCCTGACCGAAACTTTGGTCCGGTCTCTAAACACCTCAGTCACCGTACTGCTTACCCTCCTGGCCTTGCTTCTGTTCGGCGGAGAATCCATCCGCTGGTTTGTGGTGGCTTTGCTTGTTGGTGTCACTTCCGGTACTTACAGCAGTATCTTCAACGCCTCGCCCATCCTCGTCCTCTGGGAATCCCGCAAGAAGAAATAATCAGCCTCGCGACCTTTCAGGTAGCGATCCTGCGATCAGCGATCAACGACTAACCCTTTCAGTCTCTCGATTAAAATTTCTTTCTCGTTCACTAATCCCTTTTCTTCCACCTCCGTAAAAAGCGCTTGCAGGTACTTGCCCACCGCTGGTCCCGGGCTGATCCCCTTTATTTCCATTACGTCTAAACCGGAAATTTTCAGGTCGGCTACAGAAAATGGTTGTTTTTGGACTTCCAGAAGCCTCTTTTTAAATTCTTCCAGCCGCCAGCTGGTCATTTTAGCCCCACCCCCCAATCGGTCCCCGGTTCGCAGTGCCAGCATTTCCATTACATTCTCCACCCCCACATTTCGGATAAACCGTCTGATGGCACTGTCAGTCTGCCGTTCGTCAACCGTAAACTGGTGCCATCTGACGAGCGTCACAAACCTCTCTTTCTGGTTGTTAGAAAATCTCAGCCTCCCGGCAATTTTTTCTGCAATTTTTGCCCCCGCCATTTCATGGTTGAAAAAAGTGATTTTTCCGTCAGGAAATATTTTTTGGGTTTTTACTTTTCCCGCGTCATGCACCAGCGTTGCCAGCCGGGTTATGGAATCCTTGCTGGGACAATTCCTCAGGGATTCCACCGCGTGAGTTCCCACATCATAAATATGATGTCTCCCCGGGCTTTTTTGCTCCACCCCGAATGCCCCTTCCATCTCCGGCAGCACATATTCTCCCAGCCCGGTGTTTCTTAAAAGCAGATATCCGTCCGCCGGGAAATCACTGGCCATGATCTTCAATAATTCATCTCGCACCCGCTCTGCCGAAATCTGCCTGATATTGCCTGCATTTGCCTGAATTGCCGCAAAAGTCGCCTCTTCTATGGCAAATCCCAGCTGGGAAGCGATTCTGACCGCCCGGATCATTCTCAGGGCGTCTTCTGAAAATCTCTGGTTGGCATCTCCCACCGTCCTGAGCAGTTTGTCTTCCAGGTCTCTGATCCCTCCGTGCAGGTCAATCAGTTCAAACGTATATTTCCGCTGAATCGGCCGCAGCGCCATTGCGCTGATCGTGAATTCGCGCCGGGCCAGATCTTCCTCCAGGGTTTTTCCCCACCTCACTTCATCGGGATGCCTGCTGTCCGAATATCCGTGTTCCGTTCTGAAAGTGGTTATCTCAACCGGCCTGCTCTGCAACTTTGTATCTTTGTCGCTTAGTATCTCCCTTGGTATTCCCACCGTTCCGTATTTATTGTCATAAAACGCGTCCGGGAACAGTTTCAAAATTTCTTCCGGCATTGCGTTCGTAGTCATATCCCAGTCGTATAACGGTCTTTTCAGCAAAAAGTCCCTTATCACTCCTCCCACTATATACACTTCATACCCTGCTTTAGTCATTTTATTCAGTACTCCAGTCACATCTGAAGGTACGGGGATCTTTAGGGTCATGCTGTTAAAATTGTAGCATGCAGCCTGACGAACTTATCACCCTTCTTCTTAAAAATCGCGGCCTGACCAACCCCGGTCTTATCGAAGAATTTTTTCACCCTCTCCACCCCGATGACATTTCCCTCTTAGACTTGAACTTAGACTTAGACTTGGTTACTGCCGCCTCCGACCTCATCCGTTCCCATATTAATTCAGGTCACAAGATTTTTATTTACGGGGATTATGACGTGGATGGTCTCTGCGCCACAGCTGTTATGTGGGAAGCCATCCATTCTGTATATTCCGGGGTTTTGCCCCACATCCCCCATCGCCGTGAAGAAGGCTACGGTTTGTCCCGCAAAGGGATAGACCATTGTCTCTCCTTGGGGGCCAAACTGATTATTACCGTCGATAACGGAATAGTCGCTCACGAACAGGTCGCGTATTGCCAAAGTAAAAATTGTGATTTAATCATCATCGACCATCACGAACCGTTGGCCACACTTCCCCCGGCTTCGGTTATTTTGCACTCCACCGCTACCACTGCCGCCGGCCTGGCCTGGTTTTTCTCCCGTGAATTTTCTAAAATCTATAACCTAACCCCAAAAACTTCTACTCTCGAACTCGTCGCCCTTTCCGTTATTTGTGACATCATTCCCCTCCTCGGGATAAACCGTAGTCTGGCCAAATTTGGATTGGAAGCTTTAAACCGCACCTCCCGTCCCGGTCTGCTCGCCCTCATGCATTCGGCTAACATTTTCCCCTCTCCTGAATTCAGGAGAGGGGATAGGGGTGAGGTTATAACCAGTTACCACGCAGGTTTCATAGTTGGTCCCCGTCTCAATGCCATGGGCAGGTTGGAGCATGCCATAGACAGCTTAAGGCTGCTTTGCACCACCAATCCCGATAAGGCGGCATCATTGGCCCGTTCTTTGGGTGACACCAACCGTTCCCGCCAGGATCTGACATTGTCGGCTTTTACCCATGCACAGACACTGATCGACGAAAATAATCTTCCGCCATTGATTATTGTCGCCGATACCTCATATGACGAAGGAATAATCGGCTTGATTGCCGGTAAATTGGCGGAAAAATATCATCGGCCCGCAATTGCCATCGCCATAGGGGAGTCCATCAGCAAAGGTTCAGCCCGCTCCCTTCCCGGCTTTAATATCACCGACCACCTGCGTTCTCTTTCGGATCTCCTCCTGTCAGTCGGAGGTCATGCCGGTGCCGCAGGCTTCTCTTTAAATAATCAAATTTTGGATAAATTCATCTTAGCCGTCTCCCATCCGGTTATAGATCCCAAAATTTTCGTTAATACACGTCGCATCGACGCTAAAATCCCACTAGCCACTATAACCTATAACCTAATCACTAAACTCCAAGACTTTGAGCCGTATGGTCTCGGTAATCCCCAGCCGGTCTTTACCACTTCAAATATACAAATTACAGGTATCAGTCACGTCGGCAGGGACAGACAACACCTCAAATTCCGGGTCGATAATCTGGAAGCCATCTGGTTTAATATTCCTAATCACTATAACCTAGAACCTAGTACCTCATACGATATTATCTACAAACCTACGCTCAATATTTTCAATGGTCGCTCATCACTCCAGCTTATTATTCAGGATATAATTCCTCATGCGCCCGCTTCTTGAAGATTTATTAGCCGCTATCCGGATTACCCCTCGCCCCATTGACGAGGATTTAATAATAAAGGCCTGGAACTTCGCGAATTTGGCTCACACCAGTCAGTCTCGGCTTTCGGGTGACGATTATATTACGCATCCTACACAGGTAGCCAAAACTCTGGCTCTCTGGAATCTGGATACCGAAACCATCGTTGCCGGCCTCCTGCACGATACAGTTGAGGACGGTGGTGCCACCCGGGCGGACCTGGTAAAGGAGTTCGGAGAGCCCATCGCCCGGATAGTCGATGGTGTCACCAAAATTACCGATATTCGCCTTCGGGGCAGCGTCCAGGCGGAATTTGTCGAGAACTTGCGCAAAATGATTTTAGTTATGGCCAAGGACCTGCGGGTTATTTTAGTCAAATTAGCCGACCGTCTGCACAATATGGAGACTTTGCAATTTCTGCCGCCCGAAAACCAGGTTACAAACGCCCGAGAAACTCTGGAAATATATGCTCCTCTGGCAGAAAGGTTGGGGATGGGGGAAATCAAAGGCCGTCTGGAAGACCTGGCTTTTCCCTATGTGTACCCCGCCGAGTATCAGGCGTTAATCGCCACAGCCAAATCTTTTTACGCCCAGTCCGAGGCTTTTATCCAGAAATTCCGCCGTCAACTGCTCACCCTGCTCACCCCTCAATTACCCGATGTGGTAATCAACACCCGTCACAAGCATTTGTACAGCCTGTTTCATAAACTGGCCCGTCCGGAACACCAAAACGATCTGGCCAACATTTACGATCTGGCCGCCGCCCGTATCCTGGTGGACACCACCCCCCAATGCTACCAGGCTTTGGGGATTATTCATGGCAAGTTTCACCCCGTGCCCTACTTGGGAGTCCGTGATTTTATTGCCAATCCCAAAGCCAACGGTTACCGGAGCCTGCATACCAACGTTTTTGGCCCCCAGGGTCGGATTGTCGAGCTGCAGATCAGGACTCACGCCATGCATCAGGAAGCGGAAATGGGTGTGGCCGCTCATTGGCACTATAGCCAAGCCAAAACCGCCGGTATTTCAGACGCCCGGTTGGAAAAAGGAATTACCGGGCCGTCAAATAAGCTTAACTGGGTAAAACAGCTTGCCGCCTGGCAAAAGGAACTCACCTCCAACGAGGAATATCTCTCCGCTCTCAAATTTGACGCCCTCCAGCACCGCAATTTGGTTTTTTCCCCCAAAGGAGATGTTTATGATCTTCCCAAAGGGGCCACTCCTGTCGATTATGCTTACGCTGTCCATTCCGATCTCGGCCACCAGGTGGCTGGAGCCAAAGTCAACGGCAAACTGGTCAGCTTAAATCACGAGCTGAAAAACGGGGATGTCGTGGAATTGATTATCGACCGCAAACGCACTGCTCCCAGCACCGACTGGCTGGAATTTGCCGTTACCACTACCGCCCGCCGCAAGATCCAAAAAACTCTAAAAAATTAAATAGATTCCCCGCTGCTCCCCTCTCTTAAATTTAAGAGAGGGGTTGGGGGTGAGTTATTTAGATCACTTCAAGGTCTAGGTTTGTTATCAGATGATTTGGGCACTCTTACGACCCTTACCACTTCACCAGGCTTTCCGCCCTCTCCGGGTCTAATATGAACCCTAACCGGTTGGCCTCCATAAGTTTTTGAATCTACGACTATCTCTTTTGCCATTCAATTCACCCCCTTAATGAATATTTTCTTCAATAACTAAATTCACGGCTTCAATGGGGGACAGGTCGGAATCCGGCGTGGTCAACTGTTCCAGCGCTGATATGGCCAGCTCCCCGGCTGGTCCACCTTTTCGGGCAATCCGCCACAGCGCCTCTTCCCCGCCGGCGTACACCGCGGATATCAGTTGTCCCTGCGCTTGCGATAATTGTATTTTACTCATAAAAAAACCTCCCTTTCTATTTCGGGAGGGTTTGAAAATATTTTTAAATCTTTTTCTTCCCCCCCCGCTCAGCTCTTATTAGTGAGCATCAGGCAGCCGTCCCAAATCTGGACTGCCCGGCGGGAGATGAAAGAATACAGCCTCATAAAGTCCCTAAATTGTACCGCTTGACCGTCAGGCTGTCAACCCGGATAATCACCCCAAATTGAGTTAAAATTATCTCAATCTATCTCCCCTCTCCTGAATCAGGAGAGGGGTCGGGGGTGAGGTTTTATAGTTAAGCGATCACCTCGTGGGTACATCCATGAACAGAACTCTGACCATCGATACTATTTCCAAAGTAGGGGAGCTGGTCCTGCTCAAAGGCTGGGTCAATACCCGTCGGGATCACGGCAAAATTGTTTTTATCGACCTGCGTGACCGCACCGGCCTGGTCCAGGTGGTTTTAACTCCCGACCTGGCCGCAGATTTGCATTCCGAAGATGTAGTCTACATTACCGGTACCGTCAAAGCCCGCCCGGAAAAATTAGTCAACCCCAAACTCGCTACCGGTACCGTCGAAGTCGAAGCGGCAAAAATGGAACTCATCTCCAAAGCCGCCGAATTACCGCTTCCAATAGACACTTCCGGTCTCGAGATAGACGAAGAAATTCGCCTTAAATACAGGTATCTTGATATCCGGCGTAATCGCATGACAAATAATCTTCGTCTCCGCTCCCAAGTAACCACTTTCATTCGTAATCATTTGGTTAAGGAGGGATTTATCGAAGTCGAAACCCCCATTCTTACCAAAACCACACCTGAAGGCGCGCGTGATTTCATTGTTCCCTCCCGCCTGCAAAAGGGTAACTTTTATGCTCTCCCCCAGTCTCCCCAACAATACAAGCAAATGTTAATGGTGGCCGGTCTGGAAAGATATTTCCAAATCGCCCGTTGTTTCCGCGACGAAGATCCCCGTGCAGATCGCGCGTACGGTGAGTTTACCCAGCTGGATCTGGAAATGTCATTTGTTACCCAGGATGAAATTTTGGAACTTATTGAAACCATGTTTACCCGGCTGATAAAAGAACTTTTTCCCGACAAACACATCTCCCGATCTCCATGGCCTCGGATTCCCCATTTCGAAGCTAAAACTAAGTATGGAACAGACAAACCGGATTTACGGCAGGATACAAATGACCCTGACGAATTGGCATTTTCCTGGACTATAGATTTCCCCCTGTTTACCGAGCAATCACAGGACGATTTTTATTACGGATCCGGCAAAGCCAAATTTGCCCCCTCACATCATATGTTTACCGCCCCTCATCACGAAGACATCTCTTTGTTGGATACTGACCCTATGAAGGTTAGAGGCTTACAGCACGATCTGGTGCTCAACGGATTCGAAATCGGGGGGGGGAGTATCCGGATTCACCAACCCGAAATTCAAGACAAAATTTTTGATCTTATCGGTTTTACCCCTTCCCAAAAACTCCAGTTTGAACATATGCTCAGGGCTTTTACTTACGGTGTTCCCCCGCACGGTGGTATAGCCCCGGGAATAGACCGTTTCCTGATGGCCGCCTTGGGTGAACCCAGTGTTCGCGAAGTTATAGCTTTTCCCACCAGTTCTTCCGGCCAAACCGCGGTCATGGACGCGCCCTCACCGGCTTCTCCCCAACAACTTAAAGAGTTGGGAATAACTCTGGCAGACGTCCGCCTCTCCACCCTTCAGAAAAGATCATGACTCGGCTCTTAATATCCATGGGGATTTTAGTTCTGCTTGTCGCTCTGGCTGTTCGCTGGTTTGCGTTTTCAGCTCCGCTCCCCGTAACAGGAATTTCCGCTCCCCTGCCTCAGTCTAAAAATTTACCCCTGCCGCAGATTTCCGCCCGGCACATTTTTATTTGGGATGTTACTCATCGTACCCCATTGTATTCATTGGACGCTGATTCCCGGATTCACCCCGCTTCTACTACCAAAATGATGACTGCCCTGGTGGCCCTGGCCTTCTACCCTCCGGACCGGGTAATTACCGTATCCAAAGCCTATTCCGAAGGCCAGGATATCGGCCTTACCCCCGGTGAGCAGATTACCGTCGAACGTCTGTTGTATGCTCTCCTGGTACAATCCGCCAACGATGCTGCCGAAGTCCTCGCCGAAAATTATCCCGGAGGCCGTGAATCTTTTGTCACCGCGATGAATAACCGGGCGGGAGAGTTGCATCTTCTGCACACCGTATACCAAAACCCCTCCGGTTTGGACCAAGACGGTCATGTTTCCACTGCTGCGGATTTAGCCCGTTTGGCCGATGAATTCATGCACCAAACCCTTCTGGCTCGCATCGTTTCCGCAGAAAATGCGGTTCTTGCCACTGAAAATTCCAACTCCGCCCATATTCTCAACAACACCAATATATTATTGGGCAAGGTCGAAGGGGTTCTGGGTGCCAAAACCGGTTTCACCGATTTAGCTGGTCAATCCCTGGTTACATTAGTAAACCGTAATAACCATCCGGTTATTATTTCTGTTTTGGGCAGCGACGATCGTTTCCGGGACACGGAATTACTCATCAACTGGGTCTACACCAGCTTCACCTGGTAGTAATTCAATTCCCCCTCTCTTTGATTAAAGAGAGGGGATTAGGCCAGCCTGCCGGCAGGCAGGGGAGTGAGTTAGAAAATTCATTCCTGCACAAATCCTGAATCCACCGCCTGCACATAACCCATAAACCCTCCGTCTCCCTCAAACACAAACACCGGTTGCAAAAACTCCTGCGGATCGTTTGATTCATAATATGCCAGATATACCTTGCGGATAATCACAACCGGGATTGTCCTTTTGGCGATATATCCGCCACCGCCCTGCAGTTCCTCCCATGCTTTATCCACGATCTTCAAAGGGTAAGTGGCAAAACTATTTTCCAGAACCTGCGAGTATTGGTAATTTGCCTGGACAGTCCGCTTATTGTCTCCCGCACTGGAAATAATTACGCTAACCGGCGATGTATCCCCTCCGGCCGTTACGATTTTCTGCTCGTCCTTATCCGCTCTGAATAAATCCACCCTCACAAAATTAGCTTCATATACAGAATCAATCGGCACCATTGCCGAACCGGTGGCCGCCAGATAAGTAAACTCTCCGGTTCCTGCCGCCAGATCGTCAGGCAATAGTCCCAGGTTCTGGAACCAGCCTTTAGCTTCCGTTACGGCCGAATTTCCGGACGGTACGGTTTTAGTGCCGGTTATCTCGCTGTTGCTTGTCCAGTCGTATTTATATGCAAATCCCCGAGAAACAATATTTACCACCACCTCAGCCGGTATCTCAGGATGATAAAAGCGGTAAGTCACTTCATCCAGTTGTTCGGGTTCGCTCACAAAACCCAAAGGCAGTATTTTGTTTTTGATCCGGTCCAGCTCCAGTAGCCGCGATTTATTTATTCCCACCACATATGCCCTGCCCACCACCGGTAATCTGGGCAAAGTACCCTCAATCGTTTCCAGTTTGTACTCGGGAGTATTGCCTGCGCTGGTCGGGGGAAAAATTAATTTAGGCAGCTTGCCGAATGTCACAGTCGGGGGCTCGGGAGGAGGGGGATTCAATCTCAGATAAATGGTTTTTGCAATTCTGGAAAAAACCGGAAACAAAATAATCAGAACTACTGCCACCGATCCGTATTTGATTGTTTTCCGCGCAATCCCGCTTACTTCCGTTAGCGTCGCCATATGTCAAATTATACAACGTGAGCCGTGATAAAATTTGTATTATATGGTCCGCACCCGCTTTGCCCCCTCCCCCACAGGTCTTATGCATGTCGGTAACCTGCGTACTGCCGTCTATGCTTTCGCATTAGCCAAACATAATAACGGCCGGTTTGTTTTGCGTATCGAGGATACAGACCAAAAGCGTTACGACCCCAATGGTATAGACGATATCAAAAATATTCTTACCGCTTTTGGCCTCAAATGGGACGAGTTTTATATTCAGTCAGAAAGAAAAAATGCTGGTGTATATCAGCAAGTTGCCGAAAAGTTGGTTGCAGATCATCATGCTTTCTATTGCCAATGCCCGGCCAGGAATGCGAAAAAGGAAGGTTTTTCTCAAGTACTCAGGGACCCGTGTAGGAACAAAAATTTAGCTTCCGGCGCTATAAAACTAAAGGTTCCTGACGATCAAAAAATTTCCTATAGGGATTTTGTCCTGGCCAAAGATGTTGTCTGGAATACCAATACCGTTTATGACGCCACACTTTTAAAAAGTGACGGCTTTCCTACATATCACTTGGCTGCCATGACCGACGACGTTCAAATGAACATCAGCCACATTCTCCGTGGCCACGACTGGATGCCCAGCACCCCCATTCATCTTCTGGTGTTGGATTTTATTGGCGGTACCCGGCCTGAAATAGGTCACTTGACCGATATCCAATCACCCAAAGGCGGGAAACTTTCCAAACGTCGGGATTCAGTATTTTGCGAAACTTATTTGCAGGAGGGATATTTACCCGGTGCACTATTAAATTTTGTAATCCTTCTGGGGTGGGCTCCCAAGGACAACCGGGAATTGTTCACTTTAGAGGAATTTGTCGCTGCTTTCGACCCTTCCGGATTCCAAAAAGCCAACCCGCTGTTTACCGAAAACAAGCTCAACTGGTTAAACGGACATTATATTCGTAAAAAAATGGATACAGAACTTATCCACCTCGTGAAACAATACGTGAAAGAAGATGCTCTCGACGAAAAGTTGTTGCAAATAATTCCGCTGGTCAAAGACCGACTGGTCAAGCTATCTGATTTTTCCGCTCTTACCGGTTTCTTTTTTACCCCCCCCGCTTATACCCGGGATCTCTGGACGGATCCGGCCGGATCCGGAAAACATCTTGAACTTGGACTTGGATTACTGACCTCATCTGCATGGAACAAACAGGAAATCGAAAGCAATTTAATGACATTAATTAATCAAAAAGGCTGGAAAGTAGGGGATTTCTTCATGTCTTTGCGGATCGCCATATGCGGCAGCAGACATACCCCGCCTCTTACCGAAACCATGCTGGTTCTGGGTAAAGAAGAAACTCTAAGAAGAATCAATAATGCAATGGAACACCTCTCCCTATAATTCCCCTCTCCTAAATTAGGAGAGAGGCTTGGGGTGAGGTATTAAATATATGAAACGTCGTAATCTGCTCAATACCGATTCTCTGCGTTCCCGCCTGAAACTGAAAAATATCCAGTCGGAATTACTACTCAAAGCCCACCACTCCCCGGCTGTCGCTCTGCTGGAATCTGCCGGAATCAGACCAGGAGGTATTCGTGATCATGCTTCCCGCCTCCTGGCAGCCGGAGCTACGGCCTCCGCTCTTTTCTTGACACCTACCAATTCACTCCCCATCCTGGCCTCCCTGCCTTCTGCATCCCAGTCAACGTTTATGACTCCCATGGATCTGCATCACTCCCTGGTTGACAGCCTCGCTTCGGTTATCAGTCCCGAAGCAGGTGTCTTGACTCCGGCACAGGAAGAAGAGATCAGCAGGATTCTGCACGATCACCTCGGAATTCATGCTTCAGCCGAATTGGAAAGCAACCGTCTGAATCGCAGCTATGGCATTATCGGTGCAGAACAGCATTTACCCCGTTTCCCTGGGGATACGGCTTCCCAGCATCAGGATTATATCCGGGCAGGAATTACCCCCGGTAGGGGAGCCTGGGGATATTTCGCTAACTCGAGAGGAGATCTCACTCCCCTGCTGGAACAGACTGAAAAATACTACGTGGCTGTCCAGACATTGTATTTGCCGGATTGGAACACCCGCCTGGCCTATCTTCGTGACTGGTATAAATACCGCAAGATGTTGGTACTCAACCCCGAAAACGGCAAAGCTATAGTTGCCGCCGTTGCCGATTCCGGCCCCGCGGCCTTTACCGGCAAACACTTTGGAGGTTCCCCCGAAGTTATGGCCTACTTACGTCGCCTGGACGGAGCCCAGCGGGGTCCGGTACTGATGTTTTTCGTCGACGATCCCCAAAATCAGATTCCGCTGGGTCCGCTGGAGTACAATTTAGAAAAAGCCCTACCCTTACATGAGTAAAATATTCTATAGCCAATTCCGCAGGCGCGTCAGCACCGAAGGAATATACTTCCCGCGCAGCGGGACAGATATATAAAATTTTTATGTTAAAAATTTTTTACGATCATCTTGTTATCCGCGAGGACGTCATTACCGCCCTCGATGCCTTTTCTCTGGATCCGCTGGAAAAAGAGGAATTGGTTCGCCTGGTCGATTCCCATCTCCATCATCATATCCTGAACGTGATACTCAATCATTTACCCAAAGACAAACACCCGGAATTTATGAATCTGTTTATCAAAACTCCTCACGACCGGAAACTACTGGATTATCTCAAAACTCATATCAGTATCGATATCGAATCCCAGATCACCACCCATGCTGTCAAGGTAAAAAAGGAAATTCTGGAAGACATCCGCAAATCCCGCCGCAGTAAATAGTTTTAGAAAATCTTCCTTATCCACCCCCAACCCCCGCTATTATTTATAAAGCTGCTCGTGAGTACCGATAGCCACAAAATACGCAATCGTATCCTTTCCTTCGCGTTTTTCCGTATAAATAGCCCGCCAATCGCTCGTGACATTAATACTGCGGTACCCCTTCCATTTACCTTTTAATGAATGGTTATTCAGTCGGGAGTTATGGGGATTATCAGTAAAAAACAATCACGGTTTTTATAAAGTTCTTGCGAATGTTTACCCTAATTTTCTTTATTCTTTTCAACAAGTCGGAATCGTACCGAATAATCATATCCCCATCTTATCCAAATACTTTGCTGCATCTTTGGCGTTGCTAAACGCGGGTGAAGTTTTATCTCTGCGATAATTTTCCTCGGCTTGCTTAATGGTTTTGACCAAATACGCGCTTGGCTCTTCATCCAGACTAAACTCCACTCTTCTGGTTCTGACGATTTGTTTTAAATATGCATTCACCAGAGAACTCAGGCTAATACCTAGTTTCTTAGCAATTTTCTGGGCTTCTTCTTTAATAGCTGGGTCAGTCTTAGTTATCACAATCGCAGTATTCATGTATCTAATATATATACATTAGATATATTATTGTCTATATCCAAATTCATATCCAGGTTCGTCATACTGCAATACCCGGATAGCCTTGCTTGCTCCGCCGGTTGTCCTTCGAAACCCTGCTAGCTTTCTCCCGATATCAGATATTTTTCCGATCGTTTTAGTAGTACGGCGTTTACAGCCACGATTATCGAGGAAGCGGACATTAAAAGGGCAGAGATTTCCGGCCGCAGTAAAATACCAAAATTCGGATAGAGAACTCCGGCAGCAACCGGTATAGCCAGTACATTATAGACACTTGCCCAAACCAGATTTTCCTTCATTTTCCGGACTGTTGCCTTGGACAATCTGATCGCTCTCAACACATCTGCCGGGTCCGATTTCATGAGAACTATATTGGCAGTTTCGATGGCCACGTCTGTACCGGCACCGATGGCAATACCGATGTTTGCCGCCGCCAGGGCGGGAGCGTCATTTACCCCGTCACCCACCATCGCCACAAACTTGCCTTCAGATTGCATTTTCCTGACATATTTTTCCTTGTCTTCCGGATGCACGTCCGCAAATATTCTTTCAATACCCAAATTCCTGCCGATAGCTTCGGCTGTTTTCTGGTTGTCTCCGGTGATCATCGCTACTTCCAAACCCAATTCTTTCATTCTGTCGACGGCATATTTTGCCGTGGGCTTAATCGGATCCTGTGCCGCCGCAATCCCGGCCACTTTCCCCTCTACTGCCAAAATCATAATGGTCTTTCCCTGGCTTAATAAGTTCTCTATATGGGAAGCCACCGAAGCCAGATCAACTTTCCTGTCCCGCATCAATTTCACCGTTCCGATAACCACAGCCTTGCCGTCCACTGTCGCCTCCACACCCGATCCGGATAACGATTGAAAACCTTCGACTTTCCGGTTCAGTGAAATGCGTCGTTTCCCGGCTTCGGCGATGACCGCGGCACTTAGCGGGTGGCCGGATTTGGCCTCGACAGCGGCATCAAAACTAATCACCTCACCGGCTGTGAAACCGGGGGCGGCAATTACGTCGGTAATTACCGGTTTACCGGATGTCAGGGTTCCGGTTTTGTCCAAAACCACAGTCGTAATTTTTGATGTCTGCTCCAGAGTAGCGGCGTTCTTTATCAGTATATTATGCTTGGCTCCCAATCCGGTGCCTACCGCTACAGCTGTGGGTGTAGCCAATCCCAAAGCATCCGGACACGCAATGACTATAGCTGATACGGCAAAGGTTAATGCTGCGACTAGCCCGGCGCTTGTTCCGAAATACCAAATAACAAAGGTAAGTAATCCGGCCCCAACCGCCAGAATGACTAAATACTGTGCCGCTTTATCTGCCAGCCTTTGGCCCGGGGCTTTGGAATTTTGGGCGGTTTCGACAAGTTTTACAATCTGAGCCAAAACAGTGTCACTGCCCACTTTAGTCGCTTCAAACTTCACGGTACCTGTTTGGTTTATTGACCCGCCGACCACACCGTCTCCGACTTTTTTAGTAACCGGAATTGATTCTCCGGTAACCAAAGATTCATCAATCGCTGTTTCTCCCTCAATGATTTTTCCGTCGACCGGGACTTTATCCCCCGGTTTGAGGATGATGACATCACCGATTCGCACCTCCGATGTGGGGGTAAGAACTTCCCGTCCGTCCTTTTCCACTCTCGCCTGCGGGGGGACCAGATTGAATAAAGCTTTCAGGGCGTCCGTTGTGCCTCTCCTGGATCTCATCTCCATCCAGTGGCCGAAAAGCACGAAGGTAATCAGCATGGCCGCGGCTTCATAAAAGGAATCACTACTCCCGAGGAATATAAGTACTATGCTGAAAAGATACGAAGCGGTGATTCCTACTGCTATCAGTACCGACATGTTCAGGGTCTTATTTTTTAGGGCAAAATATGAGGAATACAAAAATATCCAGCCGCAATAAAAAAAGACCGGGGTGGTTAATACCAGCATCAGCCAACTTTCAGGGATTGGCGTCGGCAATCTGAAACCCAAAAGAGACATGCCCATAGGTGAATAGGCGACAATGGGCAGGGTCAGCATTAGGGAGACAAAAAATTTGTTTCTGATATCCTCTTCCATCAATTTCGCCATTTCACTTCCCGCCATACCGGAGTGGTCCATCCCCATTGTCATCGTCATTCCCATTCTGAATTTTTCCCAAAAAGTGTGGCCTCGATGTCCTTGAACCGCGGATTTGATCAAAGTCATTCCGCACTCGGGGCATATACCGGGATTATCCTTCGTAATCTCGGAGTGCATCGGACAGGTATACATACTCCAACTTTAATTCTTTTTCCTCATCTTGTCTTCGTGATCATGCCCTGATCCGTGCCCTCTCATCATGACTAAATGCATGATGATGCATAAAAATGGCAATAGGTATAGAAAAATATTTTTCATCTGGCCATTCCGGAACTAAAGCGGGCGAATTCAAAAAACATAAAGGTAAATGCGACAGCCATTACCCATGGGGCCAGGGCGGAGGCGTAATTTCTTTTGCCGGGGACAAAACCGCGCAGTAGCAGGGAATTACCGACGACGGAAATCGAGCTGAGAGCCATAGCCAGTCCTGCCAATTCCGGCTTCAGGACCAGCCCCGCAAAAGCAAATACCCGGGCGGCCACGGGAATGCCGATCACGTTATAAAACAGAGCAAAAAACATATTCTGCCGGATTTTGCTCATGGTAGATTTGGACAAATTGATGGCGTTGACCACATCCCGCAGGTCGTTTTTGATAATGACTATCCCGCCGGTTTCCATGGCCACGTCGGTACCGCTTCCCATGGCAATCCCCAGATCCGCCTGGGCCAGAGCCGGAGCATCATTAATGCCGTCACCCACCATCGCCACTTTCCAACCCTTGTCCTGCAGTTTTTTCACCTCCAGGGCTTTATCCTGGGGCAAAACTTCAGCCAGCACATTGGTAATCCCCACTTGCACAGCGATGGCTTTGGCCGTCCGGATATTGTCACCGGTAATCATCCAGACCTCGATTCCCGCCTTCATCAGTTTCTCCACCGCCTCTTTAGAAGTGTCTTTAACGGTATCGGCGACTCCGATCAGTCCGAGTATTTTTGTTTTTGTTGCCAGGATCATGACGGTTTTCCCCTGCTCTTCGAGCCGGACTATCTTGCGTTCGTATTTACTCACATCCAGACCTGCCGCCTCCGTAATCAGCTTGCGGTTACCAAAGTAATATGTCTCATCGTCAATTTTTCCTTCGACCCCGTGTCCCGGGATTGCCGAAAATGCTTCGACTCTCCCTTCTGCGGGCAGGCCTTGCTCGCTTGCATGGTTAACGATAGCTTCTGCCAGGGGATGCTCGGATAATTTTTCCAGACTTGCGGAAATGGCTAACACTTCGTCCGGATCCAGCTCGCCGAGGTCTTCGACATCCGTAACTTCGGGCTTACCCTTGGTGATCGTTCCGGTCTTATCAAATACAATTGCTTTGATATGGCAGGCGCTTTCCAGAGGTTCCCCGCCTTTGATCAAAATCCCGTGCTCGGCGCCTTTGCCGGTACCCACCATAATGGCCGTCGGTGTAGCCAGTCCCAGGGCACAGGGGCAGGCAATCACAATCACGGCGGTGAACGCCATTAAGGCAAAAGAGAGCGTTGCCCCCAGCAGAAAGTACCACACGCCAAACGTGGCTATGGCCACAATAATAACTGCCGGGACAAACCAGGCGGAAATCCGGTCGGCAACAGCCTGGATGGGGGCTTTTGACCCCTGGGCATCTTCCACCAGCCGGATAATTTGGGAGAGAGTAGTTTCCGCGCCCACCCGGGTCGCTTTAAACTCAAAGCTGCCGGTTTTGTTTATGGTACCGCCTATGACAAAGTCTTCGGGATTTTTTTCGACAGGCAGGCTTTCGCCGGTAATCATGGACTCATCCACTGCAGACACACCTGTGATAATTACGCCGTCCACCGGAATTTTCTCACCGGGTCTGACCACCAGAATCTCATCTTTACCCACCTGTTCTATGGGGATATCCAGAGTTTGTCCGTTTCTGACTACCCGGGCGGTTTTGGCCTGCAATCCCATGAGTTTTTTAATCGCCTCGGAAGTGCGGCCTTTGGCTTTGGCCTCCAGAAATTTACCCAAAATAACGAATGTGATCAAAAAAGCGGCGGTTTCAAAGTACAACTCGGGGATCTTTACCCCGCCCAGACCGTAGATAGTGCCGTATCTCAGGAAATGATTGATAAAATTCACCAGGCTGTACCCGAAAGCCACTGAAGTACCGATGGCAATCAGGCTGTCCATATTAAAAGTTTTCATCTTCAGGGCGGATATCATGCCTTTGTAAAACCCGGCACCGATAAAAATTTGAACCGGTGTCGCCAAAACCAAAGAAATAATTCCGACAACGGGCAGGAGGACGGTGGTTCCCGGAAGGCCGGGGAAAAAGTCCATGAACATAAAGTAGATCATGGGGGAGGACAACAAAAAGCTGAAAATGAATTTGCGTAACTGGTGATTTATTTCTGACCGTTGACGGTCCTGCTGGGAGATGGCGTTTTCAGCAGATTCCTGTACTCCTTTATACCCCGCTTTACCCACGGCCTTGATTAGATCCTCAACCCCGGCTTGGGACGGATTATAAGTTATCGTAGCTTTTTCCGCGGCAAAATTTACGTTAGCCGCGCTCACCCCGGGGACTTTTTTCAGCTGACGCTCGATCAGGCCGGCACAGGAACTGCAGTGCATCCCCGAAATCACCAAATTTGCCCGGTCGTTCACGACAGAGACAGCAGGGGTCATGGAAACCTCACCATTCGCGGAAGACGCCGAAAAAATAAGTTTGCCTTTGACAGAAAATTGTCCGTCAGCATCACGGCTGATTTTACCCTCCAACTGTATTTCAGGCGGTAAAGTAAAAGATGGGATCGGAAAAGTTTTGTCAGTCGTCGTAAGCAAAATATCATTGGCAGAAACGTAATCATCATGTATAACTGCGGAATATCCGGCTTTTTTAACGGCATCGAGAATCAGACCCGGCTTAACCTGCTTGCCGGCAAGCATTACGGACCCCCTTCCTGTTTTATGATCTATTGAAATATCTTTTATTCCCGCGACCGTGGATAACTCCTCTCTGATCAATAACTCACAGGACTGGCAGTGCATTCCCGAGACTTGAAAATTTAATAATTTGTTCATTCTGCTAATCAGGAAACTGAATACGGTGTCCCGGATAACGCTGCCCTTACTTGGACAACCGGAATCTCAGAAATAGAGGTAATTCTGGTATTTCCGGAGTCCGGATCTGCATCCACCGAAGTCACCCCCGGGATTGAACCGATTCTTTTTTCCGTCAGTTTTTTGCACGCTGGGCAATGCAGCCCCTTTATAATTATCGTAGTCGTCATATTAATTGACCTGGATCCGTCCCCGGGGAACACCCATGGCACAAGTAATTCCGAAGTCGCCCGGCTTTGTGGGAGTAAATTCAAAAGTCACAGTTGTACCTTTACTGAATACTTCCACTCTATTGGACAACCCCGGCAGGGTAACACTGCTCATACAACCATACCCGTCATCTTGGGCTTCAATTTCAAATCTGACCGGCTGGTTGGCTTTCACCGAAAACTGGTTCGGGACTATATCCTTATCCTGGCTGTATACCGCTTTAATTACTTGAACTGAATTCTGGTTCGTAACCTCACCGGTAGTAACGGACACCTGTTTTTTCACCCCGCACCCGCATCCGCCGCCTCCGCAGGCACCCCCGCCGGCGGGAGGGATCGGGTTTTGCGCCAAAACGGCATCAGTTTCTGGTGAAACAGCTCCGGAGGTGTTTTCGTCAACCACGGTAAACACCCCGGTATACATGCCCATGCTGCATGAAAATCGGATGGTACCTGTTTGGTCAGGGTTGAATTCGATGACATTTTCACCCGGCTGTAAGCCCTGGCGGATACCCAGCTTTTGGGAAACAATACTGGCCGCACAGGTGTTGCTGTCCCGGGAATCAATAATCCAGCGGACGGGAATACCCTTTTTGATCGTGAATTTATTGGGTACGTATCCCGAAGACACCTGGCGCATTCTGACTTCCTGGATTCCGTTAACCAGTTTGACATTAGGGTCTGCATTGGTATTTGCTGCCCAGGCGGGATTTGTCCATAAAATATTCGGGAATGATCCGATACCCAGTAGGTTTAATCCGTTGGAAATATTAAACAAAGAGAGGGCGACTACCACAATCCCCGCAGTTTTGAAAAAGAGCCTGGCTGCATGGCCTTTGACGGCTGATGTTAGTCCTCCCACACCCAATAGACCGGGAGCAGTCCCTAGGGCAAATACTCCCATAGTCAAAGCTCCCGCAATCGGGCTCCCGGTACTCATGGCAAAAAGCTGCATGGCTTGGGTAAAGCCGCAGGGCAGGAAAAAGGTCAGACCTCCCATTATGGCGGAGTTTTTGTGGCTGTAGTCCGAATCCGCCCGGTCTTTGATACCAAAGAAACGGGTAATATTTTTGGGTATGGTAAAAGAAAATCTTTTGAGGAATGGAAAAATATCAATAAGTTGTGTACCCAGAAGCAGCATCACTATCCCGACACCGACCGTCAATACCCCCAATACTGACGTGGAGAGTTGGAAAACGGAACCCAAAAAACCGATTAGTCCTCCGAGGATAAAGAAAGAGATAATCCGGCCCAGGTTAAAAAACAGATGCGGTTTAAATTTTTCCATACCGGAGGCTTCGGGATGTTTTTTGGAAAATTGAGCCGAGGCCCCCAGAACCAATCCCCCGACCAAGGCCATACAGGTGGATACCCCGGCGGTAATTCCTATCAAAAAGACTACCGGCAGGTTATTATAATTTCCGGATATATTGGCGCTCAGACTGAATAAGCCAAAGCTTTTAGCTATCAGATATAAACCGACGGCAATTACCGCCGCAATCCCCAATTCTTTGTAGGCTTTAACATCCCCGGTAATTAATTTGTTGTCCGTGCCCTCCCCGGCGCCGTAGCTGTATCCGGCGTTTTCTATCGCCCGGATGAGATCATCTTCATAAAGATGCCCCCGATAATGAATATATGCACTCCCGTTTTTGTGATTTACATAGGCCTCCGTAACCCCGGGGATTTTTTTCAGCTCATCCTCAACCAGGATCTCACAGGAACGGCAATGCATTCCGGAGATGCCTATTCGGCATTTATTCATAAGGGGAAGAATACAGGATTAATTATTAAGAATTTATGAAGATTTCGGGGTAGCGGGTATCCTGACAGTGAAAGTAGTTATTTTACCCGGGGTGCTGAGTATCGAGATTTCCCCATGGTGGGTTTCGACGATCGACTTGCAGATAGACAGCCCCAAACCGCTGCCGGCATCGGGAGTATCCACATCAGTTCTGTAAAAGCGTTTAAAAACCAGCGGCAGGTCCTTTTGGGAAATCCCCCGGCCGGTATTGGATATTTCAAAAGCGGCCGACTCTTTTTCCCTTCTCAAACTCAGGGCGATTTTTCCGTGCACCGGAGTGTATTTAACCGCATTATCCGCTAGGTTATATATTGCCCGGAATAACTTTTTGGGACTGCCCCGCACGTAAATTTCATCTTCAATTTCGGACAAAACCCGGATTTTTTTAGAGGTGGCCAGGTTTTTTAACATCTCCTCCGCTTCATTGATAAGTTCGGAAAGATTCACATGTACAAATTGCGACTCTATTTCTCCTGATTGGGACATGGCCAGATCCAGAACGTCATTAATAGTTGAGGACAGCCGGTCAACCACATCCAGATTACCGCTTAAGGTGCTTTCAAGTTCTTCACAGTCTCTTTTTTTTGACAGAGCTACCTCAATACTGCTTTTGAGAGTAGCAAGCGGAGTTTTCAACTCGTGTGCCACATCACCGATAAACCGCCTTTCCCGGTTAAAAGATTCATCCAACCGGGCCAGCATGGAATTAAATGTAGCCGTCAAGTGCTCAATCTCATCCCGGGTACCGGGATTGGGCAGCGATTGATTTAGATTGGTACTGCTGACCTCATCCAGTCTTTGCTTCAATTTGGATAGCGGCATCAAGGCCGCCCTGGCAATCAAATATCCGGCTAACCCTGCCGGGATCCCCACAGCCAGGATCAGAAAGATCAATATTTTAATCAGGCTGTTTAAAGACCTGGTGATGACATCTGTAGGGTGGGCCACTAATACCAAATTGACAGTGGATCCGTCCTTTATTACCGGAAAAATACCCAGCCGCATGGACAGGCTGCCGATTTTCCTGTCCACAAAAGTGGGTTTGATGATATTGGCTGATTTTTCCAGAGTATCCTTCAGGACCTCCATCCCGGAGTCAACCGGTTGGGAGGTGGTCAATTGTTTTCCGGAGTCGTCTGATACCGCCACCAGCATCCCCGGCATTTGGGCAAATTCGAAAGATAATTGTTCTTTGGGAAAAGTAATATGCACACCTGTTGTTTGATCCGTCACCAGCCTGACGATAGTCTGGGCATGGTTGGAGATTTCCCTGTCTGTCTGGCTTTTTAGGATTTGCGCCGTTACGTAATAAAACGACCCGAAAAGGACTATACAACTGCCGGTCAGCGCCGCCAGATACCACAAAGTCAACCTAAACCTGATGCTGTGAAACTTCATGGTTTGGTGGAAATTTTAAAACCGACTCCGTGCAGAGTGTGAATCAGTTTGACAGACCGGTTTTTATCCACCTTCTTGCGTAATGTAGCCATGAAGGCGTCGACCACATTACTCATATTTTCATAATTGATATCCCAGACGTGTTCGATAATCATAGTTCGGGTGACTACTTCACCTCTGTGCCGCATCAGATATTCAAGAATGGAAAATTCTTTGGGGGTCAGACTTATACCTTTACCCGCCCGGGAAACTGTATGTTTACCGGGATCCAGCTCCAGGTCAGCCACCCGCAAAACCGGCGATGCCTCCGTCTGGCCTCGGCGGAGTAGTGCCTGGATTCGCGATTTCAGCTCGATAAAAGCAAACGGTTTAGTCAAATAATCATCTGCCCCGCTATCCAATCCCTGGGCGACCTCCTCAACAGACCCCTTGGCCGTCAGCATTAATATCGGGGTCTTGTAACCCTTAAGCCGCATGGTTTCGCATATCTTTACCCCGTCCATTTTTGGCAGCATGATGTCCAGAATAATACAGTCGTATGTCTCGGTCGTAGCTAAATACAACCCCTCTTCGCCGTCAAACGCCGCGTCCACCGCAAAACCGGCTTCAGACAAGCCCTTTTTAATGTTATCCGACAAGTGTTTTTCGTCTTCAACCAGCAGTATACGCATATGGGTATTATATCCCCGAAGTTGAGAAACCCTCAAAAAACCTGCCCGTATCCCTGATCATTTGCCGTACACACCAGCTGGCATATAGACCGCCGAATATCTTACCCGGCCACGGGTTTTTTTCAGGCAGACTGTAATCAATAGCCACCCGCAGCAATGTTTTTTGGCTCTGAGGCAACAGGTTAACTTTCATCCGATAATAGCCGATTATTATCAGTCTTGGAGTACCGATTGTTGTCCACTCTTTTACCCGGGGTGGCTCTCTCCGGGTGATCACCTCATCCAGTGAAAGATCCAGGCCGAACACTTTACCCCGCATCCGCACATGAGAACCGACTTTTTGCCCGTTGTCTTTATCCGTGGAAATATCCATAGATCCTCCGCCCAGCATCCACGACGGTTTTTTCATATGGGAAGAAAAGCTCTTGTGATCGTCGATGTAATTAAAAACCTGCCGGGAGCTAGCTGAGATCAGTAGAGATTCTTCATAATGAATCATTAATGTATTTTATACCCCGCACCCGCCGCCCTGCTTCGGCGGCTCCTGCTGCAGACCATTTTCTATTAACCAATTTTTAGCGCTTCTCCAACCCGATGCAGAGGAATACTTTTTCGAGAGTAAAAGTTTGGCATCAATTTCGGCGAAGTTTTTGCCCGAGGTTTCTTTAAAATATAACGCCAGGTCATAATAATTTCCCGGAAACCAGTAAGCATTAAAATACTTGGCCGCCTGATACATCTCATCTTCGTTGGCGTCATCCGCAGCCATCAACTGTAAAACTCCCAGCAAAGCCATCCCGTGATTGCAGTCGGGAAAAGCGGTGGAGTTATTACAACAGGGCCGGTAAATATTTTCAGCCACTCGTTTGACAAGAGATTCCTGTGCCGGGTTCAAAGGAATCAGGTTGTCACTGGAATAATAATTCATGGCTTCGGTTTTGGATAAAGTCCAGCCTCCTGTCGAGGCAAAATTACCCAAATCTGCCCGGCCGCCGTATTTGGACATTTCCCCGTTATCCAAAATCTGCGATTTATTGCTCAGCCCTACAGCCCAAAAGAAATTTAAAAGAAAGTAGGAGTTGTCCCTGTTGATGACAATATTTTCTACAGATTCCTGTTCAAGTATTTTTTCCAGCTCAGGTGTTAAAGTCTGACCGGACCGGGTATAAATATCTTTAAACTTTTTCAGGTCAATAACTCCGCCTTTGACCATTCTTGGGCCCAATTTTCCGAATTTGGCGTTGATTTGATAACCGGATACGGGATTAATCTCGTCAAAAAGATTATTTTCCCAGGCGGGCGGGTTAACACTTCCATTACTGGCGACCGGTGCGGGAACAGCGCGCTGTATCAGGTTCGGTAAAACCTGCGAAGCAATAAAAAACAGGTTTAATGACAGGCTGACAGCCGCAATCAACACCAGTTTATTCTTCATTTATAGCGGAATATCTGAGTAATTTATAAAAAACAAAAAGGACGATCAGAAAAATCGAGATATCCAGGATCGGATTTCTGAAATACCTGGCAATTTCAAACACCACCAATCTCAGGGATTGACTGTAGGGTTCCATCTGGTTCATCACAATCTTCCCTTGGTAATTAAAAATGGCAATCAACAGTCCGGTTACAATAAACACTCCGGCACCGATATACTTCATAACCGATGCAATTTCCCTCTTCCCGGCAATCTCAATTTTTGTGGCCAGCTTTTTATATAACATAGACATTAAAAATAACGGCATCACCACTCCCATTACATAAACCAAAGCCACAACGCTCGCCTGCAGTAGAGATGGAGATAGAGATACCAAAGTAACAGCAGCTAATAACACAGGAGCACAACAAGATGAGGTTAATCCGGACATTATTCCCAACCCAAATATACTGCCGGTATTTATTGTTTTATTTTGCCTGGGTATAGCCAGCTTTGGAAGGTGAAATAGAGGTTTAATTGTCATAATCCCCATCAGGATCATGAATCCGGCACCCAAGTAATAAACAGGGGCGTGATAACTATCCAGAAAATAAACTACCGCCCTAAACCCCAGCGCTATCGGCATCAGAATAATGGATAATCCCGCAGCATAAACCATAGTGTAATACATCACTTTCTTCTTCTCTTTAAATACCATGCCCAGGTAAGACGGGAATAGGAAGGTGATGCAGCAGGGTGCAAACAAGGCCAACACTCCGGCCAGAAAGGATGCGGTCAGGGAAATTCCGAACAGGAAATTAGAATCCATATCTAACGGACTATAGCCCTGATCCCGAAAACCAGCCTTGATTTATCCGGGTCGTTGGTAGAAACATAAACCTCTCTCTGCACTGAACCGTAGACAGGCATTGAAGCCGGACGATAGGTCACCTGCAATATGGCGGTATCACTGGGGGATATTTCGGTCACAAATCCGCTCTGGGTATGCATACTGTATTCCTTACTCGTGAAACCCTTGTAAATAATTTTTCCCGATGTGCATCCGCAGCTGGAATTGATATTAGTTATCTGTAAAGGTTTTTCCCCGGTATTCTTGATCTCAAAATCTCGGGTAACTGCATCTGATATTTTAATTTCCCCCACGTCGGCAGAAGTCTCCCCCGTCTCGACTTTTGGCTTACTGACAACAAAAACCAATCCCGTCACTACTACCATTAACCCCATGAATCCAACAAGGATATTTTTTACAGGCACGACCCCATAATAGACAGGAGTAAATTAAGATTTTATGAAGATCGTCTCCCTCCCTTAACGCAGGAGGATGGTTTTCAATATAATCATATAAATGAGTACACACCATTACCCTCTGGCTTATTTTCAGATCCAACATACATTTGCTCAAAAAATGTCAGATATTACCGGAATGTCAATAGACGAAGCACTTCTGAAATATACCGCTTATTATAAACGCATCGGAATCGACGATTGGCAGCATAACCCCAGTCATCCCCGATGGCAAAAACTTATTTCCGGTATTCACTCCGGACAAAATCCCGCTCAATTAGCCTTCTCGATTTACAAAACACAATTTTTTACTGGTTACCCCCCGACTGCTCCCTCCGGCTGTTTTTCTTATGATTACGAAAAAGATAATTATTCTGTTGCCCTTCATTTTCAAAACAATTTTGCATCCAAAACCAGTCCCTTATCCGAAGAAAATTTTCCTTCAAGAATACAGGAGCTAACAAATATCTTCAAAGAAATAAAACATAAATTTCCCACAGCTCAAGTTGTCAAAGGAGGCTCCTGGTTATATGCCTACAATTCTTATCGGCAACTGTTTCCTCAGGAGTTCATTACCAATTTGGGTGAATCTCCCGGCGAGTTTAACGGGAACGGACTTTGGGGACAGTTCATCACCAGTTCAGGAGCTCTTAACGAAAAACGGGCATGGCAATTTTTGGAATCAGTGAATAAGGCCACAACCAAGGCGGAATTAATAGACGCTTTTCCCCTCAAATTTTATAAAACCCAAGCCCCGATAACCGTCTTCTACAAACACTATTTAGACGAAATACGAACAACGAACAACGATTAACGATCAACCAGCAGCGCTTTCTTAAGTGCAGATAGCATTCGGACCATCTTTTCACATCTCTCATACAGCGATTCATATTCATTTTTATCTATATAACCCAGATGTTTAGCAATTGTTAATATTGCTGTACACTCAAAACACGATCCTTTGGCCATATTCAAAAAATGACCAAAATCTTTCTGTGACCGGCTCGACCCCTCTGCGATATTCAATGAAACTGAAACCGCTGCTCTTCGAAATTGATCCACCAACCCAAACATTTCACGCTTGGGCCATTTTGATGTTATTTCATAGATGACATTTGTTAACTGCAATGACTCCTGATAAACACGCAATTCTTCAAACTTAAACATTATTTTTCGGTACGATTAACGATTAACGAACAACGAATAACTAATAACTTATTACCCCGCTCCCCCTCCGCCCCCNCCCCCCGTACCTGCCGCTCCGTATCCCGAAAAACTATTGGATATTGCTATCAATGAACCAAAAGTAACAGCAAACGTATCCGAAAAATTACCTATAGATGCTCCGCCTCCCGTTGTAGCCACATACAAACCGGAAGTCGCCATCGAGTTAGCATCAAAATTCACCGGCAGCTGCGACAGTGCCTTCAGGGAAATTCCCAGGGCTGTGCCGTAGACCAGATATTTTTCCCACAACACCACCGAGTCGATGGGGTTGTTTCTTGTCACCTGATAGTCCTGTAAATACTTTTTAAAAGCTTTCCAGCTGGCGGTTTCCCTCAATCCTTTTTCCGTCAGTTTCTCCATAAATACGGCAGTAAAGACCATAACTACCGTCGCCGTCGCCGTTATTCCGATAGCTATGGCCACTATCATCCCCGGTACGGGAACTACTTCCCTCAGATTCTTTACGAAAGAAAGACCGAACATGATTAACACCGCATGCACCAGTATGTCCCTCCCCATTTTTTGCTTCAGCATATTGGCGTGGGTATCCAATATCCCGGAAAACATCAGAATTTTCTTTCCCAACTTTTTCCAATCTTCCCAGAAACTTCGGGTAGTTGACGGGGCTACTTTCCCCCGGTTTTTTATGTCATTCCGGCTGACAATATCCATATTAGCAAACAAAAAATTAATCAATTTTTCTTCAGGTTCATTCAAATTCTTTACTTTTCCTCTTTCCAATTTCAGAGAAAAATCTTTTTTTCCCGTTCCCCAAAATGTCTTTCCTTCCGGTGGTATCAAAGTAATTGTTTTCTTATGCATCAAATCCAGAAGTGTAGCAGTAATCGACTTCCCGGTAGCCGTCGTCCCCATATTCATCAGCGTCTCCACTGCCACCGGCGGCAATTCGGAAGGGGGTTCATGCAGGGTTCCTGCCAAATTTATCTCAGGCAAGGGGGCATCATCGCCATATTTACGCCACATTCTTACCCAGTAAATTGTCCGCCACATGGCTCTGACAGAAATCCCAAAAGCAATCAATCCGGCCGCCAGCACCCACAGATTATAAAACCAGACTTTTTTTCGCGTCTCCTGCCCCCACTTTTTTTCCTCATCCAGAATTTGGGCCAATGTCTGGGTGCTTTCCCTGGCACCGGAGATTCCGGATTTGGGATACAGCACCCTCACCTCAAACATTTGTTTGGGCGGCAGGTTTTCAGCGGTAAATGTAACTGTTCTATTGTCCGGAATATTTACTTTTCCGTTTAACGGCCCGTGTCCGAAACCCCATATCCGGTCATCCGGGGCAGGGGAGGGTAGATAGATAGTCGCTGTCACCAGGCCTGACCCTTTAACCCAGCCGTCACCGATCAGTTTCCAGTAAAACTCAGAAATATCCGGATGTCCCGTCACCGCATTTTCCACCCGGTATTTCAGAACGAAATTTTTAGTCTCATCAACTGCCCGGTAATACCACTTCACGTTCAATTCATGAGGTCCCGTCGACGTAGTTATATTATCCGCACCGGTAACTGCCACGTTGCTTATTACATAATCACTGCATGTTTGTTGCCCTTCGCATTTCCCTGTCAGGTCTATTCGTTCATCAGCCCAGGTAAAAGAACCGTCAAATTTATAAGTTCTCGCCTCCGTAATATCCGCACTTCCGTCCTCATTCAACTGCACCGTAAACCCCACCTTTTCAATACTGTAATCTTTTGCCTCCGTCTTAACCGGCAACAACACTAAAAACAACCACAGAAGAATTAAGAATATTTTTTTCACTCCATTATTATTATACCCGCTCCGCATCTTGCCACCTGAAAGGTCGCGAGGCTGGACTAAGGGCTAAAAAGCTTAAGGGCTGCGCTTTGAAATTCATCAACTATCCCGTAATCAGGATTGTTCGGAGTATAAAGCAGCTTTCTGATTATTGTTAAATCCTTGATATTCTCACCCAAAGTTTCATTATATTTAAGTTCCTTATAAGATAGGGACAATACTTCCAGGTAAATTTTATTGCTGCCTTCCTTCCATATTATTGTAGACACCTCACTTGTCACGTCGCTTAATGAATTTGGCGGTGCACTTTTCCAGCCGGTGGCAGGCATATTTTTCAGAAAAAGTTGGGCCGCACTTAAACCTTTTAAGTTATTACCCTTGGTATGAATGTTAATCGTGTATCCCACAAAATCCTTATTCTGGTTTTTTTGGTATCCTGCAAAGGTTAAAAAATAAGATCCGTTTTTCCGCCATTCCGCCTTATAATTATCAGCATATTTTCTGCCGAAACCGTATCTGACTAGGTCTTTATCTTCTAATACAACCTGAATATTTTCGGGGATAAATTGTCTCTTAATATTCAAATCAACGATCTCCTGCATAGCCTGTTTAGCTGGTTTATTACTCAGAGAATTGGATTTGTTTGAGTCGCCGGATTTAATCAGATTCAGGCCAAAAAATACTCCTCCTGCCAAGACAAATATGCCAACGACTACTATAATCGGAATTAAGTAGTTTTTTCGCACTAAGTCAATAATAACAGGGTAATACCTCTGGTGTAAAATGTGCCCTTAACCATTTCTTTATCTAACGAATAACGATTAACGAATAACGATGAACTGGATAATACCCGACAATCCTCCCCCCAATCCTGACTGTTTTATTATTTTGTCTTACGCCCTCAAAGACAAAAGTACGCCCACCCGTCCCACCCGGGCTTTGATTGAATTCGCAGCTAAACTCCAGCAAAAATTTCCGAATGCCAAAATCATCATGTCCACCGGGGACAACCAGAAATTGGGTGTTTCCAATGCCGCTGTTATGGCCGCTTACGCCCGTTCCCGGGGAGTCCCGGCTGCCAACATTATCAAAGAGGATCGTTCCCTGACTACTTTCGAAAATTTATTATTCAGCCGCGAAATTGTCCGCCGCCGCAAATTAAGGCAGCCTTGTCTGATCACTCTGGATCTGCATACCCGCCGGGCTGTGGCCACGGCCAAAAAAATGGATTGGACCGGTCTTTATTGGTTCTCGGTCTACTCGCCGGGTGAACCCGCCTCCGGCTGGAAATCCATCCAGACTTACTCCCGTGCTACAATCTTTATTTACGAAATTCTCGCTATTTTCTATAGCGAAATTAAAGGGTGGATTTAAAATGAAGCTTATTGATAAGTGAACTTAGCATTTTCATAACTTCCTGCAATAAATCGAATACTTCGTCATATGCCTTCTTTTCAATATATTCGATGTTCAGAGCAACCAATAATTGAGTCTCCAACTCTGCTCCGGAAGCCATGGATATTCGTAAAAACTGGATGTATTCCTGCATGTGTCCCCTGATTTGTCCCTCCGCGATATTCGATGGTATTGCCACTGCACATCGTCGGATTTGGGATGTCAGTCCAAATAATTCATACTTGGGAAAAGTGGCCGTAATTTTGTATACTATCGTACATAAATCCATCGACTTTTGCCACACAATCAACTCTTTATATGACTTAATCACTACAAATCACTATAACCTAAAACTTAGTCCCTAATCACTTATCTATAACCTAGAACCTATAACCTAAAACCTATATTATGTACGAAATAATTTTTGATCTTGAGACTCAAAAATTTTTTGACGACACCGGCAATTCCGACCCCTCTCAACTGAGAGTTTCCCTGGTTTCGGTTTACCGTCGGCATCTGGATCCGGATCTGAAAGAAATTTCCGGTCAAATGTTCAGTTATTGGGAGAACCAGCTGGATGCCATGTGGAAACTTTTTACCGACGCCGACCGTATCATCGGTTTCAATTCTTTAGGCTTCGACGTCCCGGTTCTTAAACCTTACGCCCCCTCCTACTTTTCCAAACTGCCCCATTTCGATATTTACGATCGTGTAAAACAGGTCAACGGACGGGCCGCTTCCCTCAATTCATTTGCCAAAGACACTCTGGGCAAGTCCAAAGTCGACGCTCCCGCCAACGCCATCAAATATTGGCAGGCGGGTGATAAAAAAAGTCTGGCTCTTCTCAAAAAATACTGTGAGGCCGATGTCATTCTCACCCGGGATGTTTACGACCACGGCCTGCACCACCATCATCTCAAATTCACGGATCGTTGGAACACTCCCCGTCGGGTGGAGGTAGATTTTTCCTATTCTGTCTATGATCTCAGAAAAAGTTCAAAGCAGTCTTCCCTCTTCTGATTTCCCCGGATTTGTTATCGTATTTTAAAAATAGTTACAATCGTCGGTTCCAATCCTTTGACCACAATTTGGGTTTCCGGACACATTGTTCGTGTGGGCGGATAGTATAAGTAATCCGTTTGGCCCGGATGGCTGGGCTTGGGGGCTACCCTGCTCGCACTCCACAGGCCGATTATTACCGAGGCTAATTGTCTTCGCTGATTGTCATCACTCAAATCCCAACCCTCTTCTGGGTATTCCTCCGCATATCTTTCTATCGCATGGTGGGAGACTTTAGGGACTTTTCCCATGAAACGGCTAAATTATTTTAGTTCTTTTTATCCAGTTTATCCAGCTTTAAAAGTTTTACCCCGAAATATACCACCAGGGCAACAATCAGAAAGTCTATCATGGTATTTACAAAACTGCCCCATTGGATTTCCGCACCACCCAATGAAAACGTTGCCGCGGTCAATCCCTCGGCCGCTCCCAGGAATATCCCTACGATGGGGTTAATTACATCGGTGACCAGCGATGCCACCAGTTTGGATATCGCTCCCCCCAGAATAAATCCTACGGCCAGACCTACCACCCCCCGTTCCCTGATGAATTCCATAAACCCTTTCATATTTTTTTCACCCCCTCAACTTATACGTTTCCATATGTACCATTATAACCAAACCACCCCCGTCCGGACTACCCGGATGAATACTCGGGGTTGTCTTTGCGGACTAATCGGGCCCGAATTTTTCAAAGAATCCTGACTGAACTTGATGTGCAAACCATGTCAACCCGTCGGGCCCCATCACCGTCCAGTGGATTATTTGAAATCCGTTGACTACGTAACCGGGAAATGTATCGCATTCCACACTATTCATCACGCAAACATACCTGATTTCCCGGTGAACTATGTTTCCCGATCCTCCGGGTACTTTGCCGTTGCCTTCCAAATCCAACCAAGCGCCGTAAAATGTTGGTTCGGGATCATCCGGTTCGCGAACAACCTGTTTCTGTAAATATTTTTCAATCTGGTCCGTCCACCTGACAACCACTTTGTCATTCTTGGATAAATTATAGTACATCCACCAGCTTTCACAGGGATCCTCAGTCTCGGCATACGGGTGGGTTAGTTCGCACCATTCACTACCCGTTCCGGAAAAAAAATTGTATGGCTTTTCCTCAGCCTTTATCTTACCCGGTATCATTCCCCAGACCAGAAACACAGCCAACAACAAAAATATCTTTTTCATTATCTCACCCCCTTTCTTACCATTCATCCAATATACCCGATTTCTTTAATAATTTAAATAGCCTTAGCCTTTTTCAGAATTTCCTTGATTTCAGCCGAATCCGGCTGCAGCCGGGCCGCTGCCTCCAGCTCTTTAATCCCCTCCGCTTTCCTTCCCATCCCCAGGTAAATCGTTCCCAGCCCCAGATGACAGGTCACGTTTTGCCCGTCCAGCTGAATGCATTTCTGGGCGTAAGTCATTCCCAGAGTCAGGTTCCTCTGAGACAGACTTATCTCCGTCAGAGTCGCGTAAGCTTCGGAAAATTTCGGGTTCAGCATGGTTGCCTGGAGCAGATGTTGGGTGGCTTCAACAATTTGTCCGTTTTGATACTCAGCCGCCCCTATCCAGAAATTACCGGCTGCTTTTTCATCATCGGTTTTGGATATGGCTAGCATTTCTTCAGCTTTTTTCTTCATTCCGGCCCAATCTTCTGCCGCCATCAACTGTCCCACCTCCTCCATTTTCTTCAAATAGTCGGACATGTTGATAACGGACGTTGTCAGGCTATCTATCCGTTCTTTTGTCCCGGCATCAAATTTTTGTGCATTGCTCTCAAAAAAAGCGGTCAGATTCGGCAGGATTTCCTTCAGGTTTTCATTGTAGTCTGCTATGGACGCGTAATCAGATTCAGTCATCCACTCATTACGCTGAGTCCTGTCAAAAAGAGTTTGGGCAATCAGCAGTTGTTCTGTGAGCGCCGTCACCAGTTTATCGATTTCACTGTTGTTAAATCCGGGTTTATTCTTCAGGTCTTTGATGATAGTCAAAAACCCTGACACGATTTCCAGTTCCTTCTTCCAGTCGTTAATAGTTTCACTGGTATAGTCCGGAGTCGTCGGCCATCCGATGACTATCGCCACTACCGGAAATCCGCATGCTCCCCGGTTGGCGGGTGCCGTCGCCACCCCCAGATCGTAATATTGGCTGGAGGCAAAATCCGCCCTGTATATAGCCGAATTGTCTATCTGTTCCACCAGCTCCAGCTCGGTGTATTGACCAAAAGTAATCATTTCCTGGACCAGCAGATATTTATAGCCGGACTTGTCCACCGTATCCGTGAGTTTACCCCCGTCATTTTTCCAGTTCAGCACATTTCCCGCTACCATTTTCGCGCGGTTTAAAGCTATCACATTTAGTTTGCTGTTTACTCTCAAAGGTCTCGCATTCACTTCTGCCCGCATCTTATTCAGTTCCTCCGCCAGTTTTTCCGGACTGATGGTCAGATCCGTCTGGCTCTTTTTTTTTGGCACTTCAATAAATTGCCTTTCGTTATTCTTTTTGATTACCCCCTCGATATCATCCAGGTCCACAAACCCTATCACCCGGCTGTCGGTGCTGGCTTGCCGGTTATCTCCCATCACGGCCACTTTTCCTTTAGGTATTTTGTATTTTTCGCAGTCCGGCAGGAAAGTATTCCCCCATGTTACTCCCGGCTTCAGAATATAATCTTCTTTCAGTGCCTGGCCGTTTATCGTCACGTACCCGTTTACCAGTGCCAGCTCTTCTTCCGGCATTCCGATTACCCGTTTCAGGTAATATTTGGATCCGGTCTCGATGTTATTAAAGCTCACCAGATCCCCCTGTTCCACCCCGAATTTTTTCGGGTTATGCATGCTCACCGCTTCCCCGTTTTTCACTGTCGGCAGCATCGAAGTTCCTATGGTTTTTACTTCCGACAACTTGTCCAAAAAACCCGTTTGGTACAAAAATATTTCTCCTCCCCGGATCGTATTCCGGTAGCACACCCCCCAAAAAATTCCCCCGGCAATAATCACCAATATTATGTAACCCGCTTTTTTCAATAGACTCGCGGGTGCCTTCAGTGCATCCGCCAAAAGTACCAGCGGCAGCAAAAACACCGTCAGAATGATTTTAATTATCTCTTTCACATTTTCAGACCGGGTTATCCCCGGATGAATATTTGCTTATAAACAGATACATCACGCAGATCACCAGTATTTCATAAGTGTTGATCAGCATAAGAACCGGTGCCGCAGGCAAAAAATTAATGGAGATGTTTGCTGCTGCCAGCACCGGCAGGGAGAACAGACCCGCGACGGCAAAAAGTCTGGAAAACCGGATTTTCTTCTGATGGATTTTGTTTATGATCCAGAGCACTATGGTTATTTCCAGCATATTAAAAATCAACCCCAGCCACTCGGTTAAAGTCAAAATCAGCGGGCTGGCATAAACCCCCGCTCTTAAATAATTGGTAACCCGGCTGTTTTTGTTGATCTCCAGCATTTTCTTCAGCACTTCCATCTGTGATATCTGCATGTCCGGGACTCTGCTCAGTGGATAAATTTTCAAATCTTCATTCGAATAAGACACCAGGGAACTGGCAGTCAAAAGAGCCGAGCTTTGGTATTGTTCAAAATTTTCCACGTTGCCTTTGGTGTCTATGGCCAGGAGTCTGTGACGGGCTTGGGCTCCGTTGTCGCTGTCGCTTTTTGTCTCAAACTTTTCCAGAGTGGACCCCGATATTGTCAGATATACCGGCTCCGTCATATTGGTGGAAGCTTTGCCGTCTTTAATGGTTATTGTCAGCTCTTCCGGTATCACTTCTTTCACTGCCGCCGTGATGTTGGTCTGCAATTTATCGATAAAAGGTAACCCGGCTTTGATGGTTTTGTAACTGGGGTAAATTGCGGACAAAAAAGCCAGTCCCAGGGAAATTAACAATACCCGGAACCGGCGTTTGCCGGAAAGAATGGCCTCCACATACCTGCCCGTTTTCTCGCCCTGTGTCTCGGTATATGGGTCTTTACTAAGTATCTTAGAGGGTGGGGGAGTGTACGAACCGGCATATCTGCCCCTGGTGTCACCCGCCTGCACTACCCGGACCGCGCTTTCCACCATTTGCGGATCCCAACCTTCATATATACAGACCGCCTTAATCGCTTCCGCGCTTGTGCCCCTGTTCAGGCACGTCTGGATATAATCCAGCAGGCTTTCTGGTATCATTAAGTTATTATCTCCCTGATCGCTTGGGGGATACAATATGGGAAAGCGGATTGTTCCGGTCGCGGTCCTTATATTTCTTTTTTTTCTTTTTATCCCCGGCTTCACTGCCAGAGCAGCCCCCTCTTGGGCATATCCCTTAGAAAACTATTGGCAGCGACAGACTCTCAAGCCTTTTGCCAAACTTGTCGACCCGGATTTCTACATCGACCGGGAGAGGCTATTCCCAAACCGCTTTTATGGATATCACGCCGGTGTGGATCTGGAAGTTTTACCCGGTGAGGACGAAATGGCTTTACCGGTCTATGCCGTAGGTTCCGGAGTGGTGGATTTCGTTGGCCCCGTCTCGGGCTACGGGGGAGTAATTCTGCAATATCTGGATGACAGCAAAATCACCGCTCTGTACGGTCATGTAAAAATTGCCGGTCTGAAGCCGCGTTCCGGTACCCGCGTCACCGCGGGGGAAAAACTTACCGTTTTGGGCCGGGGTTACAGCCCGGAAACCGGCGGGGAGCGCCCGCATCTGCATTTTGCCCTGGCCACAGGCCATCGTCATTATTTCGCCGGCCACGAAAAGGATTTGGCCTCATTAAATGCCAATTGGCTGGACCCCAACAATTTTTTGGCCTACCGCCTGCCTTCCCCGATTCCTACTTCTTCCCCGCTGGCTCCGGTTACTGAAACCGTCGCCGCCCTTCCATCTCTCTGGTTCCGCTTCCTCGCCTGGCTCAACCGCCTTTTCTAACCTCGCTTAATCCAGACTCTTCCACAAATACCTGGCCGCCAGCGATCGGTATGGCCGCCATTTTTCACTTATTTTTTCAATTTGCTTCAGGTCTTCCCGCCCGATTTTGTAAAGCTTTGCCATCGCCGCGCGCAGCCCCGCATCTCCGATGGAAAACACATCTGGCCGTTGCAGGGTAAACATCAGAATCATTTCTGCCGTCCATCTTCCCACCCCCTTGATTTTTGTCAGCTCAACCACAACCTCCTCATCAGCCATTAATAGCAGCTTCCCCGGGATCAGGACTCCGCTTTGCAGGGCTCTGGCAATATTTTTAATATAGGAGACTTTGGACCACGACAATCCACATCCGCGGATTTTTTCGTCCGGCATCTTTGTTACTTGTTCCGGCTTGGGGAATTTTTTCCCGAATAGTGCCCGGAATCTCTTGCCGATAGTCGCCGCGGCTTTATCGGATAATTGCTGGTTAATAATTGAGTCCACCAGGTCTTCCCACAGGTCCGCTTCCCAAGCCAATTCCAGTTCCCCGTGTATTTCAATCAGGCCTCTCATTACCGGGTCTTTTTTCAGGTGTTCATACGCCCCCTTTTTCATCCCCGTATAATACCACCGCTTGGAATCACCTTCACCCTGGCCTTCACACACCGGGAGTGTGAAGGCTAAAATTTCTCTGACTATCTAAAAAGCTATAATCACTCCATGAGATATCTGCTGGTATTTCTGGTTTCCCTGACCATTTTTTCCTCCTCATTCTTCATCCAGCGGGCGTTTATGACCAACTTTGACGAAAACGGTTATATATCTACGATTTACCTCATGCAATCCGGCCGCAGTCTCTACCGGGATGTTTTTACCCACCATTTTCCGTTTGTCTACTATTGGGTACGCATATTTTCTCCTTTCAACCCCGATTATTCTATACCTCGTACAATCACCGTTTTCCGCCTTACCTTACTGGCTTTTTACCTGATTAATTTTTTATTGGTCTATTTTTCTTTTCGTCACCGCTACAGCCGGCTGTCTTATTCAGTATGGATAATATTATTGTCCACATTTTTCACGCTTTATCACGGGAATATTGTTTTAAGCGAGATTTTTTCGGCCATACTTTTAAGCAGTCTTTTTTGGTTGTGCCTGACTCGCTTACTGGCTTGGGAAACCTCCACCCGGTATTTTATGCTGCTTCTGGTACTTTTTTCTTCTGCTGCGTTCTGGATCCAGCCATTACTGATTTTATTGTCATTTCTGCCGCTGATATTTTCCCGCCACCGTTTATTGGTATTGTTGTCCCTGTTTGCCGTCAATCTTCTACCCCCGGCAATTTTCGTTCTTTCCGGCCAACTGTCATCTTTTTGGGAACAGGCGATACTGTTTAACATCCGGGTCTACTCCCCGTATTTTCTTTCCGGTTTACCTGTCGGCAACCGTTACATCCAAACGGCTCTCTATTTATTGCGAAACGAATATTATCTTTTTACTCATATCGGCAATAATCACCAGATATTCCAATTCACTCTCCATCTGGGCTTTTACCTGCTAATCCTCTGGGCAGTAATGACCAAAAATTTGCGGGCTGGGTTGGTACTCGGCCTATTTTTTTTTACCTCCCGCGTCCGGGAAGTAAAAATTATTCCCGGCTCCATTTTCAATTTTGGTATTTACCCGTTTTTAGTCATCTCGTCCGCAGCTCTGATATCCTTGCTGTTTAAATATTCAAAGTATCGGAAAATTGCTGCACCCGCTTTCGCTCTGCTTTTAGTTTTATCCCTGGTCAATTCTCAGCCGATTTTGAAGGACTCCTTAAAACCGGGCTATCAATACCATGTATTCTGGAGTCCCCGTCAGCAGGCCGCTGAACTGATTGAATCACTCACCCGTCCGGATGAAAAAATTCTCGTCTACCCTCACGACATGGATTTGTATGCTCTCTCCCGCCGTTTTCCTCCTGACCGGTTTATCTATTGGTTTCCCTGGGTGGACTCGGTTCCGACTTACCGCCTGGAACGGTTGACCGCTTTGGCCTCCGTTCCCATCCCCGTAATTTTCTTGGGTAGTATGAATTTCAATGATGATCCGGATCATTATTCCCGCTTCTTCCCGGATCTGGTAAAAAACTATATTCAAATTGAGAAGGATGGCAAACCCACCCGTCTTTGGCTCAACAACTTATATCTCTCCCGCCTCTCCAACCTAAAATCTGGTCCCTAAAACCTATAACCTAAATCAAAAAGGAATATCATCCGCCCATTTTTCCGCTTCCGGTGTCTTATCTGCCTTCGGCAGGATATAAATTTCCTGCTTTCTGGACATATCTACCCGCACCAGCTTTCCTTCTCCCCGGGAAATCGCCTGCATATCTCTGCAGGCCCAGCATGATTCCTTGCCGGTCCGGCATTGGAATGATTTCGTCTGTACCACTAGTTTGGCGGTTTCCGCTTTCTTTTTCACTATTTCCAGAGCTGCAGCCAGCGTAGGTAGGGCCACCTCTTCCATTTCCTCTGTGCTGTCCAGATACCAGTACTTAGCCTTCAGTTTATGGGTTTTGAAAATATTACCCACCAGCAGTGCATAGATCGGCAGCTGCAGCGAATCTTCCCGCTCCTTATTTTTTCCTGTCTTAAAATCAATGATGGTATAGTATCCGTCATCTCCGGCTTCCACCCAGTCCAGCTTCCCCGTTAGTATTACATCCCGGTCCAGATCTACTTTGGGAAAATTAGGTAGTTTGGCCTTGACGGCATTTTTGAAATGGTCATTTTTCCAAAAATGCGCCAGCATCGCTTCCGCCCGGTCCCGGAATTCCGCTTCCTGGGTCTTATCTGTAAATCCGCCTTTCTCTCCGGCAGCATTGTTTCCCCACAAAAGATTGGTGATTCGTTTAAGTTCTGCCTCATTCCGCTCTCCCGGTTCCAGGGCCAGGAATTGGTCTATGGTATCGTGTACCGCCTGTCCCAGCGCCAGAGCCGGGCTTACCAGTTGGATTTTATTACCCCGGTTATTTCTGAAAATGCTTCTCAAAAAGTACAACTGCGGACATTTTTCCAGGTCAGAGAGGGAGGAAGGGGAGACGAATATCGCATTCGGGTTATACGCCATACACCGGCTATTCTACACTACCATGTGCTAAAATCCTTCACCATGGCCGAATGCCTGAGACTGGACGGTACCTGCCCCGCAAGGGAGCTTTTTCTGGCATCACAAGACCGGCTTGATGAATTGGTTATCTATCTGATCAATCTGGATGCCCGGGAAAAAGATCCTCGCAAGAATTCTGAACTGGTAGATATATTGAATAAGGGTGTCAGGCAACAGAGAAGCGCTATTAAAGAAATGGGTGCCGAAATTCTGAGTTTGAGACAAAGAAACCAGCTTTGCCCGAAATGTCCCTGGAGAAAAAATTACGGGTTTTGATCAAGCTACAATTTACTATAAGATATTGTATAATCTCCTTATGTTTCAAGAAAAACCGGATATTACTAATCCCGAATTGGTCGAAAGATACGACTTGTCGCGCATGCACTCTAAAAGGATATACGAGCGTTCTTCCCGGACTTTATCGGATGAAGAGCGCCGGTTGCGTCTGCGGTATGGGGTGGCTGTCATTGTCGTGGCATTAGGTTCGGCTCTGACCTGTTATGCGTCTCCTTGGATTGTCAACTTTATTGACGAGTCTACCCGGCTGCCATAGGGTAAAATATCATTATGAATACCCTGATTCTTCCCGGTTTCTCTCCCCAAAATCAATCCTGGGCGGAATCCGTACGGACGCAGCTTCATCTCTCCGGGGAAAGCGTAGTCAGCTGGCACCATTGGACATCCGGCCGTCCCGAGCCGGATTGGGTGGAGCGGGAAACGTCGGAGATTATTGACCGGATAGTCATGGAACAGGTCAGCCTGTTAGCTAAATCCATTGGCACTCTCATCGCTATGCGGGTTATCAAGGCTAAACCGGATTTGATCCATAAAGTGCTTCTCTGCGGAATTCCGGTGAACGACTTCCGGCCCGGGAATGCAGCAGAATATGAAATCCTGAAACAATTCTCTGTCAATAAGTGCCTCTGTCTCCAAAACCGGGATGATCCCCATGGTAGTTTTGATCAGGCTGAAACACTAATCCATGCCGTCAATCCGCATATTCCGGTTTTATCCCGCCCCGGTCAGGATCACGAATACCCTTACTTCGACGACTTCCGTTCCTTCCTCACCTAATTTACTGCCAACTCAATTTTCCGGACAGCAACACTTGTTCCTCGTCAAATTTCTTCACCTGACCTGCGAAATCCACCACAATTTCTGTCAATTTATCGAATTTCCCATTGGTTGTCCTGGACAAGTTATGTATTATTAGCCTCAACGGGTGATACAATAATTATGTGTAAGATGCCCGGATTGTAGGCTCCGGCGTATTCTACTGTCCCGTTTACGATAAAAAAATAAAAGACCCGCCTGTTTCTACCGAAATCGGAGCTTAAAAGTCAGTGTGGCCATCTCCACCTATTAAACCTCACAAGAGGTCCTCTTGCGAGGCTAACGGTTGCCGATAGTATTTCTGCTTGAAATGCCATTGACCTAGGGTTACAATTAAGCCCTCAACACCTGCCCAATGAGGAGGTGAGTAGTTTGAAAAAATGTAAAAGTTGCCGGATGGAAATCGACGCCAAAGCCAGGAAATGTCCCCATTGTCAGACAGATCAGAGGATTTGGTTTGCCCGTCACCCGATACTTACCGGACTGTTAGTCTTGTTTGTAATCGGAATTTTAGGTACAGCCATGGGAGGGGGTAACAAATCCGGATCCGGCCCAGCCGGGACATCCGACGCCCAACCGACAGTTGCACCGGTTGCTCAAAAAATCACAGCCGGTCAGTTGGCAGACGATTTCGACGCCAATCAGGTCGCGGCAGAAGCAAATTGGAAAGGCAAAGTAGTGGAGTTTTCCGCAGTCGTTTCCAATATTACCGACTCGGGGATTTCTTTCTATAACGTAGCCTCGAAAGAATTTTCCATGACCCAGATCAGCTGTCGAATCAGCGATAAAAATCAGCTGATGTCTCTCACAAACGGTCAGTCCGTTACAGTCCGGGGTACGGTTGGTAGTCAAACAATTGGTGTTGTCGGTCTTGATGACTGTACTGTAGTTCAGTGAAGTTACTGTACCCAGATCTCCGGCCCAGATAAGGGAGCCACTACCGGGACATGTACCCCGGGGGCCAGAAATTCCCCGAAACTTCTTTCCGCCGTGTAGGCGCTTCCGGAAGCTATTTTAAATTTCAGGTCACCCAGATAAATATTTATTTCCACGTTAGCTTTATTCACCACTTTCAGTCTTTGTCCCGGCAATACTTTCATGCATTTGGGATCGGGTATATCTTCGCTTATCGCTACTTCCGCTATTTCACTGTCCGGATAATCCCGGCAGATACCCGAGGCGGGGTCAATCGCGTCCGCCGGCTTCAGGGTGGGGAACACCCGGTCGGAAAAGGCTTTTTGCTGATTGGCATTTTTTCTGACCAGCCCCCCAAAAACTATAAAAAGCAGCAGTATCACCGCCCCTACCCCGATAAATAGCCATTTTTTCTGCTTCAATTTATTTTCCATTTTGTTAATCTCCATTATTCCATACCTGGTCCTCCCCGTCATCTTGACAACTCCCCTTCTCCCCTATTATCCTTAGACGGATATCTAAATATCTAATAGATATCTTTTTTACCTTATGGACTCCGTATACAAAGCCCTGGCGGATCCCAACCGCCGCAAAATTTTAGAAATTTTAAAAATCCGTGATATGCCGGTCCACGCCATTGCCATGCATTTCGATATCACCGGGGCATCGCTTTCCCATCACCTGGATATCCTCAAACGCGCCCGTCTTATTATCAGCCAGAGGCAGGGGCGTAATATTGTTTACTCTCTCAATACCTCCGTTTTTGAAGCAGTCGTGTCTGCTTTAATCAGTGTTTTTCAAAAATGAAAATATTCAATCTCATTGTTATAGCCCTGATGTTCATTGCGGGTTGGATTTTATATCCGGCCCTGCCCGAAAATCTGCCCGTCCACTGGAACATCCGCGGACAGGTAGACAACTATATGCCCAAATCCCAATCCGTCTGGCTTATGCCTGTTATGGTCGTTTTGTTTTTCGTTCTCTTCCGGATTATTCCCTCACTTGATCCCAAAAAGGAAAAATACCGTCTCTTCGCCCGGGAGTGGGAAATCATCCAGACCGGCTTTATCGGTTTTTTTGCCTATCTGCATTTCATAATTCTTTATCTCTCATTGCATCCTGAAGTCCCCATAATGCCCCTGATGTTTATCGGTATCGGTTCTCTGTTTATTCTATTGGGGAATTATTTATCCAAAATCCGTCAGAATTATTTTATCGGTATTAAAGTTCCCTGGACCCTGGCCGACGAGGACAACTGGAACAAGACCCATCGTTTTGCCAGCTGGTGTTTCGTCATCGCCGGCATTGTTACCATCGCCGAAGCTTTCTTTTTCTGGTATGCACCGGTAGTCATTCTTGGGGGAATATTTCTGGCTTCCGGTTTGCCCATTATTTATTCCTTTCTGTTGTTCAAACAATCATTGCACCTGATGAAATATATCTACCTCGCTCTCATAGTTTTAGCCTCCGGAATGTTCTTTATCTGCCTTCACACTCCCGGTGTGTGAAGGCTATCGAGGGAATTAAGAGGGAGTTGCTTCTGATTGTAGTATCATTGTTGCAGTGGGGGAGACCAAAAAATTTTCCGGGGTGGTTACCGCAGATCAGATTGAAGTCCGTTTTGCCTACTCCGGAAAAGTCGCCAAAGTTTACAAACATCCCGGAGATAGCGTAAAAATCGGCGACTGGCTGGCCAGTCTGTCAAAAAAAGAGCCTCAGGCCCAGCTGGATCAGGAATTGGCGGATTACGAACGCATCCGGGCGGAGTTTGAGATTTTTGTGGCCTCGCATGCCAATCCCGGCAGTGACCGGGAAAAATACGAAAAAGTCCAGGCCCAGGCAGTACTAAACGCGGCCGTCAAATCCGTCGAACTGGCCAAATTCCGTCTTGATGATGCCGATCTCAAATCTCCGGTGGCAGGGACGGTCATTGTCGACGGGGGTATCCGTCCCGGTTTGAATATCACTCCCGGTTCTTACCCCTTTACTATTCTCGATAACAATACATTTCGCCTGGTGGCGGATGTAGATTGGGATGACTTACCCCTGTTTACTCCCGGCAATTCCGTCACTGTTAAACTTTCAGACCGCAAAGAAGAAGCCTCCGGAATAATCTTACCCCTAATCCCCTACCCTGCAGCCAAAAAATCCCCTCCCCAAATTCATGTCCGTCTTTCCGGTATCCCCGGCCTTCTTCCCGGCCTCCCCGGCGAAATCTCCCACACTTGATAAAACCTATAGTACGGGATATAATTCACTCCATATGAGTAACAGTGAAACCAAGTATATATGTCCCGTGACAGGAGAAGTTTGAGAATTCAGGTCAGATGCCATGGTACCCAAAAATTTTGACGAAGCAGGATTTAGGAATAGTCTATTAAGGATGAAAGGAATTGATATGGTCGAAATATGGCGCAAAGCTTACGATAGAGAAGGATGTTGCGGCAAAGTTGAAAAAAGGGCAAAAAAAAGGAAAAAAGGGATAAGTCTTCAGGGAGAAAAAAACACGGTAACCGCAATTAAAGGAGAAATCTCCCAGCCTTGAATATACCTGTAGTAATTTGTATAATCCGCGCATGACGTCTGCAAGAGAACGTAGACTTTGGTGCCCCCTGAAAGGAAATTGGTGTGATCGGACAGGAACTTCCACCAGAAATTCCGAATCCGTTGAAGCCCCGGGAGTTTGCGGGTTCGTGAAATCTGCCCTATTGCAGCTAGAGCTTTATGGCAGGTAGCCGCAGATGTGGCAAAAGATGGATCCCTTCCGGTAGTGTTCACAGTCGAACCCGACATAGACCCCGAAAAAGTAAATTTACTCAAAGGAGAAAAGAGGCAGAGACGTATAGTTGCCACAGTAAATGCTGGCTTACTGACCCGAAAGAACCGTCCCTGAATTCAGCTATTTTTCAGCTGAATAGCTATAATCCGCCTTATGCGCTTACTGGTCGTGGAGGATGAACACCGCATAGCCAACGCCATCAAAAAAGGCTTACAGCAGGAACGCTACGCCGTGGATGTGGCTTATACCGGTCCCGAAGGCTACGATCTGGCGGTAACCGAAGACTACGATCTGCTGATATTGGACCTGATGTTACCCGGTATGGATGGACTCACTTTATGCCGGAAATTGCGTGACGGGCATCGCCATACACCGGTCCTCATCCTCACCGCCAAGAGTCAGATCCGGGACAAGGTCACGGGTTTGGATACGGGTGCGGACGATTACCTGACCAAGCCCTTTTCATTTTCCGAACTTCTGGCCCGCATCCGGGCTCTTACCCGCCGTCCGCCGGTTACCTCTGCACCGGTATTGACTGCCGGAGACATTAAATTGGACACCACCCAATTTTCCCTCTCCCGGGCTGGAAAAAATATTTCTCTCACCCAAAAGGAATTTTCCCTGCTGGAATATTTGCTCATTAATACGGGGAAAATTCTCACCAAGGACCAGATTATCAGCCATGTCTGGGATTATGATGCCGATATCCTGCCCAATACTGTGGAGGTTTATATCCGTAACTTACGCAACAAAATAGACCACCCTTTCCCAAAGCTTCCACCCCGGATTCATACCGTCCGGGGTTTCGGCTACAAAATTTCCTGAAAAATATGTTTCAAAACGCCCGTCTCAAACTCACTGCCTGGTATCTGTTGATTATCATGTCAATCAGCCTGGTATTCAGCACTGTTATTTACAGAGTTTTATTAAATGAAGTAACCAGGTTTGCCCAAGCCCAGCGGTTCCGGATCGAACGCCGTATCGGCCCCATCCCCATTCCGTTAATTGTCGACCCGGACCCGGACCTGATTATCGAAGCCCGGCACCGGATCTTGCTTTTCCTGATACTGGTCAACTCCGGCATTCTCATCTCATCCGGGGTGTTGGGGTATATTCTAGCCGGTCGGACCTTGGAGCCTATCAGTGATATGGTGGATGAACAAAACCGGTTTATTTCCGACGCCTCCCATGAATTGAAAACCCCGCTGACTTCATTAAAAACGGCTATGGAAGTTTATCTGCGAGGCAAACCCGGTCTCAAAAACGCTCATACTTTAATTAATGAAAGTATCTCCGAGGTAGATAAGTTACAGACTCTCTCCGAATCCCTGCTCATCTTGGCCCGGCATGGTGTACCGGAAAATCAGTTATCAATTACCAAAGTCTCACTTCGGGAAGTTATTGGAGAAGCAATTCGGAAAATTAAACCGTTAGCCCTAAAAAAACATATACCCGTCAATAAGTCCGGCCTTGATGCGGAAATCGAAGCCGATTCTTCCGCTCTAGTAAACTTATTGGTAATTTTGTTAGACAATGCGGTCAAATACAGTTCAGCCAAAAGCCCGGTGATTATCTCCTCCAAAAGGAACGATGGATCTGTATTAATCACCGTCTCCGACAAGGGACCGGGAATTTCTGCAGTGGATCTGCCTCATATTTTTGACCGTTTTTATCGTGCGGATTCCTCCCGGTCCAGGCCCGGTCCCGGCGGTTACGGCCTAGGCCTATCCATTGCCAAACAGATTATTGCTTCACATCATGGAACCATAACCGTCGTCAGCCGTCCCGGTTCCGGTTCTGCCTTTACCATCCGATTGCCTCTGCGCCGGCCTCATACAGTTAAATTTCAGCATTGAGTCCTAACGTTTCATTGCCATGCGCCTGTTTCAGCGGATTAACCAAAAGTCTTTAGCCCTTAAAATAGGGGTTATGTTGTTGACTGCCGGCTTGGTCTGGTTCGGATTCTCATTCTGGAAAAACACTAAATCTTCTGCTCCGCAGTACCAGACAGCAAAGGCCGAAAAAGGTACTTTAATTAGCTCGGTTTCCGCCTCCGGATCGGTCACCACCTCAAATGTTCAGGAAGTTACTACCCAGGCCACGGGGGTAGTCCAAAAGATGGATGTGGAAGACGGTCAGAAAGTCGCCAAAGGACAAATTATTGCCCAAATAGAATTGGATCTTGTAGGTCAACAGAGAAATGCAGCCGCCTACACAAGCTTAATCAACGCCCAGAAGTCTGTTAATTCCGCCAACAATAATTACCGCTCTACGCAAGCTTCCTTACAGGTTGTTTATGACGAGATCAAAGGACACGATACCGACGAGACCTTGGTAATGAAAGAAAAAAGAACCAAAGCGGAAGTAGCCAACGACAATGCCTATGACGGGGTTGTCAGCGCCCGGGCTCAGTTAGCTTCAAGCGCCCTTTCCTACAACCTGACCTCTCCCGTTATCAGGGCTCCTCTATCCGGGATTATTAACTTGTCGGTTGCTGAAGGATCCCAGATAAGTGCCGGATCGTCATCGGATGCCTCCAACCAGAGGCTGGCCACCATCACTACCGAGGGAACTCCTTTAATTAGTGTCAACATTTCGGAAATTGATGCCCTGCAAATTAAAACTAATCAAAAAACCAACGTCACTTTTGACAGCCTGGAAGGCAAAACTTACACCGGCAAGGTCGTGGCCATGGATAAATTAGGTACCAGTACCAGTAACGTTGTTACCTACACCGCGTTGATCAAACTGGATACGGGTTCTTCTGAGGTTCTTCCAAACATGGTGGCCAATGTCAACATTATTACCGACATCAAAACAGATGTTTTATCAGTACCTTCCTCCGCCGTTCAAACTTCGGACAGCCAGACCTCGGTGCAGATCCTGAAAAACGGTGAAATCACCAATGTGCTGGTTGAAACCGGCAGCTCCAATGGTTCTCAGACGGAAATCGTTTCCGGGATTAACGAAGGCGACGCGGTTGTCACATCAACTATCACTTCAGACACCACCGGCGGCAGTCAGGGTAGTTCCTCTTCTCCTTTCAGTGGTGTCGGCAGGTCCGGCCGGATATTTCAGGTGGGGGGGTCCGGAGGTTTCTGACACATGTATGCGGGATTCGCTCATCAAAGTCTCGGGTCTGAACAAAATCTACAGGACGGATGATTTGGAACTCAAAGTCCTGTCGGATATTAATCTGCATATCGATGCCGGGGAATTCGTAGCTATCATGGGTCCTTCGGGTTCGGGCAAATCCACTCTCATGCATATTTTAGGAGTGCTGGATTTACCCACCAGCGGGACCTATTACCTGGATGGCCAAAATGTGGGAAGTCTGTCCGACGATGAACTGGCGGATATCAGAAACAAAAAAATCGGTTTCGTTTTTCAGGCGTATAATCTGTTACCCCGGACCTCGGCCGTGGAAAACGTCATGCTGCCCATGGATTATGCGGGTATACCTGATACCGATCAGTTGATCTTGGCCAAACGCGTGTTGGCTATGATGGGTCTGTCCGATCGCCTGGATCATCCACCAAACAAACTCTCCGGGGGACAGCAACAGCGGGTGGCCATCGCCAGGGCTTTAGTCATGCAGCCAGCAATAATTCTGGCGGACGAACCCACCGGCAATATAGCTTCAGTCCAGGCAGAAGAGATTATGGCTATATTCCAAAAATTAAATGCCGACGGTCACACTATCATCATGATCACCCACGAACTGAATATTGCCGAACATGCCAAGCGGATTATTCATTTATTTGACGGCCGGGTAATAGAGGATGGTAACGGCCATCAGCAGCGCCGGATATCCAAAAAATTATGAAACCTGTGAAACTTGTCAAAAGTGGTGTCAGAAATTTAATGGCCAACAAGTTGCGTACCGGTCTGGCGATTTTAGGTATCGTTATCGGTATCGGCAGCGTCATAGCCCTGATTTCCATGGGTGAATCCAGCAAACGCGCGGTCCAGTCTCAAATCCAGTCCATCGGCTCAAACCTCTTGACTGTCTCTCCCGGATCCCAGCAGTCAGGAAGTATCCGCGGGGCATTCGGTGGGGCGACTACTTTGACCAACGAGGACGCCGCTGCTATTTTAACCGCCTCCTCCGTCACTACTATCAAAAATGTCTCGTCGGAATACAATGGCCGGGCTCAGGTAATAGCCGACCGTAACAACACCAACACCCAGATTGTCGGTGTCCAGCCCGTTTATGCCGAGGTTCATAAAATGACTCTGTCTTCGGGCAGTTTCATCACCGGCCAGCAGCTTTCCTCTATGTCCAGGGTGGCGGTAGTTGGTCCGACGGTAGTCGAGGATTTATTCGGAGAAAACGCCAACCCGATAGGTCAGTCCATACGCATTTCCGGTAAAACCTTTCAGATAGTCGGAGTTGCCGTCTCCAAGGGCGGTACCGGATTTAATAACCAGGACGATCGGATTTATATTCCTCTGACTACTGCCCAGAAACAGCTTTTCGGAGTCAAGCATCTGACCTCTATTGCCTTGGAGGCAAATAGTGAACTGGTAATGACCACTGCCCAAAACCAGGTGGGCTACCTGCTTCTGGAAAGGCATCATTTAACTGATCCTGCTGCAGCGGATTTTAGAATTCTTTCCCAGGAGGACATATTGCAGACGGCGTCCCAGATCACCGGCACCTTTACTGCACTGCTGACCAGTATCGCCGCCATTTCACTTCTGGTCGGCGGTATCGGCATTATGAATATCATGCTAATGTCGGTTACCGAAAGGACCCGTGAGATTGGTCTGAGGAAGGCTCTGGGGGCCAGGAAAAAAGTTATCATCTCCCAATTTCTTACCGAATCAATTATCCTCACTTTTACCGGGGGATTAATCGGCATTGGATTGGGTGTTGTCGGCTTTTACATCTATTCCAGAGTAAACAGTTCCGCTTTTGTCGTCACTCCGGCTTCAGTCCTCCTGGCTTTTTTTGTTTCCGTCGGCATCGGCGTCCTCTTCGGCTGGTATCCTGCCCGCAAAGCTGCCAATTTACAACCCATCGAAGCACTGAGATATGAGTGATTATAATCCTGAGCCTGTTGAAGGAAGGGGGTGACTCACTTTGAATAAACAAACTGTAATTTTATTAATAATTGCTGCAGTCGCTATCGCCGGCGGCGGAGGCTTTTTTGCCGGTATGAAATATCAGACGTCAAAACGCACCACGGGGTTCAACCGTCCCGATGGTAACCTGCAGTTCAGGGGTGTGCCCAGCGGTAATGGTAATCGTATGGGATTCCGTCCCGTCGCCGGGGAAATTATCAATCGGGATGACAAATCCTTCACCGTCAAACTCAATGACGGAGGCAGCAAAATCGTCATTTTATCCGACAAAACAGAGATCAACAAAGCCGCTTCGGGTACACCCGAAGAATTGAAAGTGGGGGAAAAAGTCTCGGTGTTCGGAACGGAAAACTCAGATGGCAGTGTTACTGCCCAAAACATCCAGCTCAATCCCGTCCTCCGCGCTTTCCCGGAAAATCTCACCCCTACCCTCTAGCCACGCCACCTTTCAGGTAGCGAGCCTAGCGAAAAGGGGATTGATCGTTGGCGAAAGAGTTTAAGCTGATTTTCAGAAAATCAGAGTAGATTGGGAAACAAGAAGGGAGGTGATAAGAAGAATGAAAATTTCAAAGAAACTGTTACTGGTACCGGCTTTGGTCATTACCCTGGCCGGTACCGCCTGGATGGGGATTTCCCGTGTTTCTGCCGCCACTACGGATTCAAAATATCCGCCGCTGGTGACTAAATTTATGCAAAAATTCGGGCTTAAAGAGTCCGATGTCCAATCGGTCATGGATGAAGTGCAGTCGGACCGGCAGAAAGAAATGCAGGCCCGTTACGAGGCCCGTCTGACCGAAGCGGTTACTGCCGGAGAAATTACCGCCGCCCAAAAACAGTTGCTCTGGGACAAGCATGCCGAGCTTCAGGCCAAAATGCAGGCCCAGAGGCAGGAATTACAAACCTGGGCAACTCAGAACAACATTGACCTCAAATATCTAAACGGAGGTTTTGGGGGTCATGGTGGAGGAATGATGGGCCGGGGTGGATGGATGATGAAGTAATCTCGGCGCCTTTAAAAAAACAGCTCTCCCGCACGTGGGGGAGCTGTATTATGGTGTCGGGGTAGCGGGTTGTTCGGTCGGAGTGGGGGTTGAAGTCGGTGGAACCGGAGTCGGGGACGGAGTGACAGACGGCAATAGAACAATCGGTGTGGCTGATGATGTTGAGGTCGGCGAAGGAGCTTGCGTGGGTTGGGGAGTCACCGGTAGTTTATTAAATACCCCCGTCGCTTTTCCGGGAATAATATGGATCATTTTGGCGATTATACCCCCTGCCCCGTCATTGTCACCTACGGCAGTAATTCTCTTACCCACCTGAACATCCGCCAGCGTTGCCGAAGCGGACCCGGACATTTTTATAATCGTCAGGTCGGTCGCAATCACCGTAAATGTCCTGTCTCTTTGTATCTGATGGGCTAGTGTAATCGTTTTTCCGGAAACGTTTGTCACTACTCCCTGTACCGCCTTGCGCTTGGTTGCCAGTTGGGCCGATTCCGTGGCCGTCTTCACAAAAATTTTCACCGCCTTTTTGATTTTTGCCGCACCCGAAGCCGCATCATCGGATGCCACTACCATGGTCGTATCATTGGGTTTTACACCGTTGATCTTGATCGGTTTATTCTTTGAATTAACGACTTTTGTCAACCTGTCAATATTCACAGTCTCGCTCTTCCCCAGATTGTTTTGTTTTACTTCCAATTGCTTGTCCGATACCTTTTCCACTTTTCCGGAAATTGCTTTCTTATCCGCCATCACATTGGAATTTTCCGTTTTTACCCCCAGCACCTGATCGTCGTATGCCACTTCCATAGTCAGAGACTTCTCCTGGCCGTTTTCGTCCATGGCGGTTATCGTCAGTGTGTTCATCCCGCTGTCCAAAAGGATACTACCGGAGAAATTTCCCTTTTCATCGCTCAGCACCGAATCTTCATGGCTCTCGGTATAAAACACCACCGGTACTCCCGGCAATGTCATTCCGGATACCGGCAGCATGCTGTTTTCAGTCACTACACCGCTGGCCGGACTGGCCAGACTCAAAGTCAGTTCGGGGACAGCTGTCGGTCTCACAATTACCGCCTGGGTTGGAGTTTTTTGGGTCGGATCTATATCTCCTCCGTACAGATAGCTGACCGTTCCCAAAATAGCAGTCACAGTCAGGCCGATCGTTACCACCACTACCAGAGGATGCAGGTTCCGAAACAGCATATTATCTTTGCGTGTTAGCTCCTGGGGTATGACCGAGGGCACGGCCGGCGGCTCGACTGACAAGGCGGCCGGCGGCTCGACCGTCACCGGTACAACCGGCTCTTGCGGCATGGTAACCGGGGTGGGTTCCACGGGCATCGGAGATACCGGTGGAGTAACCAGGGAGTTATCATCCATCCCAACTACCTTATTTTGAATTCCCCTTTTTGTCAACCCTTGCCCCCGTATGTTAAGCTTTAAACCTCGTGAAAGGAGGTGAAGAAAATGGAAGAAAGTAAATCCAAGACTAGTCCTCTGATGATTATCGGCATTGTAGTGGTTTTAGGTGTCGCAGTAGCGGGAGTACTATTTGCCACTCGTGGCAACAACCCCTCTCCGGAAGTATCCACCTCCATGCCGGCAGTTACCGAAACTACTCCGGCAGTAGAAAGCGCAGCCACCGATAGCAGTTTTCTGGAAACAGCCTCTGTCACGGTTGAAGGCGGTAATTTCTACTTTCAGCCCAACGAGATCCGGGCGGTGTTAAACGAGCCATTAAAAATCATTCTTACCAGCAAGGATGGTATTCATGATTTCGTTATCGACGAATTCAATGTCAAAACCACCCAGATCAAAGACGGTGAGACCGCAGAAGTAGAGTTCATACCGGACCGGCCGGGAACTTACGAGTTCTATTGCAGTGTGGGACAGCATCGGGTTATGGGCATGAAGGGGACTTTAATTGTGGAGTAGTCTCCGTCAACCTAAATAGAAAAGGGTCGCCTCAGGCGACCCTTCCTCATGACCCTCAAACCAGCTTTATAAGAGTTTTTGCGTTTTCAGAAATTCCAGGATGCCGTCTGCCAATGCTCTGGCGGGTATATCGGGATTATCAACAATGGTTTTCCTGTCTCCCCGGTTGCTCAAAAAACCGGTTTCCGCAATTGCGGCGGGTGTCATCGGATGGATGGCGTGCTCATACCTCCACCAGGCAAACGAATAATAACCGCGCATGTTCCGGGTCACATTGGGATCTTGGGCCAATCCGGTTTGCAGGCTGTAATGTTTAACCAAAAGTTCCGTCAGCAGGTCTCTTTTCCCGGTAAAATCCCTTCTCGGCCCGGCAAATTTAAACCCCGCTTTGGACAAATCTTCGCTCCCGTCGGCATGGATCGACACAAATACATCAGCCAGATACCCCGGAGGTACAGTTGTCGGCAGTACGTCTGTTTCCACTCCCTCAGCCCGCAGAATATCGGCTATTCTATTGGCAATTTCCAGGTTTATATCCACTTCCCGTTTCCCGTCCCCCGTGGAGCCGGTGTTATTTCTCAGGTTCTGCAGCTCCTCGGGTACCTCCTGGACTTTCCAATGTCCCGCCTGGATCCCTGCCCGGACCGGACCTTCAGGCCTTTGCCAATTTGACCAGTCCAGAACCTTCTCTGCGGACGCCGGAATTTCTTCACTCACCCCTTCCATCGGTGCCCCCGAAATTTTTGGTACTCTTCCGGTCTGTGTCAGAATCACTGTTCCCAGTATTACTATTGCTCCCGCAACGAAAAGTGTTATTTTCACCACGAACCACCAACTTAACATCTCATTCTGAAAATTTCCTGAAAAATTCCACATCCCGGGCCAGCGCAGTGGCCCAGTTACGCGCAATATCGTGGTTATCTCCCGGATAGGCATAATAATTCACGCTCACACCGTTTCCCAAAAGTTTATCCCGGAGTTTTTCTCCCCAGCTGAACGGCACCGACTCGTCCGTCGTACTGTGCTGGATGTTCATTGGTGTTTTGACCAGACCGGTATTGGCAAAGCTGCTGACGGCTTCGTATTCTTCCCGGCGGAAATTCTCTTCCAATTGTGCTTCCAGGGTGGGCAGTCTTTCGGACCTGTTTCTGCGGGTAAAATACAATACCGCTTCCGGCCAGTCGGTTACCGCCGGAGCCCATAGTGACGCCGCTTTGACCTTATCCGTCACTTCTGTCACCCGCAGTGTTACGTCTCCTCCCATCGAATGCCCGTACATAAACACCAAAGCTGTGTCAGCTCCCTCAATACTTCCCAAGGAAGCCAGTAGGTTCAAAACATCCACCGCATAACTTACCCGGGACCTGATCCCCTCGGCGGTCCCTTCGGATTTGTCATGCCCCCGGTAATCGGGCTTTACGACCAGAAATCCGGCATTGGCAAAATAGGCGGATGTATTGATGTATGAATTCTCCGTCGAATATACGTCCGGGTCGATATGTCCGTGATTGACGATCACCACCGGCCATCCCGTAGCAGGCTTATTTCCGTTAGGGACATTCATCAGGGCATACTGTTTCAGTCCGTCGGAATCATAAGTCACCTCATACGATACAAACCGCCCGGTTTCCCTCACCTTCCTCACGATTTCAATTTCCCCCCCGTTATACTTCCTGTCTCTCAAAGCCTGAATCGAATACTGGTTAACTCTAGTACTTTCCGGTATGTTGACGGTTTGTTGGGGTTCGGGATTCGTTATTTGTGAATTGGTATTTGTGGTTTGAGATTTAAAAAGTATTGTTCCCGCCACTGCCAAAATTGCTACACCTCCCGCCAAAACCAACTTTTGCATCCGCACAGTGTATCATAATCCGCCAAAAAACAATGTCGGTTTGCTCACATTCAGCTTTCACACACCGGGAGTGTGAAGCCTGCCGGCTCTACGTCTCTCCAATTCCGTCAGGTGTTTTTTACGCAGCCTCAGGGCTAGGGGGGTAATTTCCAGCAGTTCGTCGTCTTCCAGAAAATCCAGCGCTTGTTCCAGAGTCAATATTACCGGCGGTGTCAGCTGGATGACGCTGTCGTGGGATTTGGACCGCATATTGGTCAGCTTCTTTCCTTTGCAAACATTGATGGAAATATCGCCTTCTTTGGCGTTTATGCCTACAATCATTCCCTCGTACACCGCAGTCGCCGGTTCGATAAACGTCGCCCCCCTCCCTTGGGCATTTTCCAGGCCGTAAGCCAGGGCTTGTCCGGGCTCGCTGGCTACCAGTACCCCCCTCCGGTTCCCGGTAACCGGTTTACCCATCTTTTCGTAACCCAAAATCACACTCGAGTAAATCATGGTTCCCCGGGTGGCCGTCATCAACTGGCTTCTCAGGCCCAATACCGCCCGGGTCGGAATATGGTATATAAATTCCGTTTCCTGCTCCGATATGGGGTCCATTTTCAAAAGTTTTCCCAGCCTCTTGCCGAATTCTTCACTAATTATTCCCAAATGTTGATGGGGTACGATCACGGACACTTCTTCCACTGGTTCCAGCGTCTCTCCGGCTCCTTTTTTAACAATTACTTCCGGTTTACCGGCCTCCAATTCATAGCCTTCCCGGCGCATGGTTTCCAGAAGTATCGCCAGATGCAGCTCACCCCGTCCGGAGACAATAAATTTTCCACCGTTTTTTTCCACCCGCAAACTCAGGTTGCTTTCCAGCTCCCGTAGCAGCCGTTCTTCCAACTGCCTGCCTGTGGTAAATTGGCCTTCACGTCCGGCAAACGGTGAGGTGTTCGGACCTATCAGGATGTGCAGTGTCGGCTCTCCTATCTCTACTCCGGGCAGTGCCGTGATTTCCGCCGGATCGCACACCGTCTCTCCGATTTTTACATCAGACAGTCCGCACAGGGAGACAATTTCCCCACTTTCTTCCGCCTGCGTTTCCGTTCGCTTCAGTCCTTCGTATACCATCAGTTTTTCCACGGTTCTGATGTTGGTCAGCCGGTTGGCCGTTACCACTTTCATTCCTTTTTCAATTTTTCCCCGGTAAATCTTGCCCACGGCAATCCTCCCCAGGTGCGGATCCCAATCCAACGAGCTGATCACCATTTTAAACGGCCCCGGTCGGTTCCGGGCTGGGGGAACATGCGCTACGATCGCTTCCAGCAGGGGAGTCACGTCGCCTTTTGCATCCGCAGTCTCTGGTATCCGGTCAAAAACTGTTCCTTCCCGTCCTACGGCATACAACACCGGGAATTCCAGCTGGGCGTGGTCTGCCGCCAGTTCCAGAAACAGTGTTTCAATTTTCTTCAGGGTTTCCGCCGGCCTGGAAAACCTTTTATCGATTTTATTAATCACCACAATAATCGCCAGTTTCAGCTCCAGCGCTTTTTTCAGGACAAACCGGGTCTGGGGCATAGGCCCTTCCGCCGCGTCTACTATTAATAGTGCCCCGTCGGCCATCCCCAGGGTTCTTTCCACTTCCCCGGAAAAATCCGCGTGTCCGGGCGTGTCAATAATGTTGATTTTTACGTCCCTATACCTCACAGAGCAGTTTTTGGCCAAAATCGTGATTCCCCGTTCCCGTTCAAGCTCGTTGCTGTCCATGATCAGGGTCTGGCTCATTTCCGCCTCGTTTTCCCGGAAAACATGCGTCTGCTTAAGAAGCGCATCTACCAGCGTGGTTTTGCCGTGGTCCACATGGGCAATCACGGCTATATTTCGTATTTCAGGCATGATATTTTCAAAAAAAATACCCCGGGCCTAACTCTCCCTCGGGCGCGCCTATTTTACCAAAATTACCTCCCCGACGCTACTTTCTTCACGCTAATGGGGTACACAGTTGGGCCAGATGTATGCCCGGTTGAGTGACAGGGCATAAGCCGCGGCTTGGATGGCTTCTTCCGCATTAAATCTCAGATCCGCATTTGCATCTTCCCCCATCATTTTCCGGTAATTTCTCCAGGTACTCGGATCAAACTGATACAAACCGCCGTAAATGCTGTTGGTAGCCGCCGGATTCATTCCCGACTCGCACCGGGCAATGTGTCTTAGCACATTGGCGTCCACGCCGTATTGTCCCCCGAATCTGTCCGTCATCTGGTATATTTGCTCGGAAGAAAATTTCGGTTGGGGTACTTTGGTGGGAGCGGGAGTCGGTTTGGCAGTGGGTTTGGCAGTCGGTTTGGGGGTAGGGGTTGATGTGGGGGTGGGTGTGGGAGTGGCAGACGGTACTGGCGTGGGAGTAGCAGTCAGCACTACTTTTCCAGCCGCAAATTCCATTCCCCGGTTGGTGGCCAGTGCGCTGACCCCGACGATTATTAAGAATACAAAATTTCCCACACGCCTAGCATTATACCCCTGACTGCCTATGGGGTTCTTTTCCTCGGTTTGCTCCACAACATACTCAGATCGCCCAGTTGATATTGATTAAGCAATTGTCCTCTGGTGATCGGATGTCCGTTTGCGGCAAATTGGGGGTTTTTTAAGTTGGCAGCAGCCACCGCTGTATCAATTCTCAATTTGAATGCCCCACCGTCTTTCTTGGCCAGCTGCCTCAGCTCCCGGCTGACTTCCAGCATTCTGGCAGCTGCTTCTTCGGAGTTAAGACCTAATTCGTATCTTGGCATAATAGTTTGAGAGTATACAGCCTGTTAGTACCGATGTAAATACTTTTATCCCCGGTCCATAATTATGCCCGTAAAACTAATCCCTCCCCCATAACCTACATACATTATCCGTTCTCCCGGCCGGACCCGCCCCAATAGTTTATTCAGCGCTTTGGGTGCCGTCGCCCCGCTGGAATTGCCGTCATCTACCACCCAGGGATATCTTTCCGCGCTGATTCCGCACACCCGCTCCAGTATTTTTTGGGTCAAAAGAAATGGTCCGGTGCTCGGATGGTGTCCGGTCACCAAGGATATGGGTTTGTCGGCAATGATTTTGTCCGCTATCCCTTGCAGATACTTCGCCCACAACATTTCTATCCCTTCTTCAAAAGCCCGGACAAACATTTTGGCAGTAGGTTTGGCCTTCATCCATATCGATACCCCCGGCTCCGGTACCGGTAACCTGATTTTTTTGGTATTCCCTTCAATTTGCACCAGCGGCCCGTCCGGATCTATGGTGTATGGCATAACTGCCGCCAGGTTCCCGTCATCCTCCCTGGAAAAAAATACTTCTGTTACCAAAGACAAGTCTCTCCCGGGCACAAATTTTAAAAGTGCGCCGCCGTTACTAAACACCCGCCGGGAAAGGGGATCGGTATTGTCGGGGTCGCCGTGGTCCACCATTCTCGTCAGCCCCTCCCATCCTCCGACAATCACCTCCCGTCCCTCAAGTACTCCTCGGGGCAGGAATCGGGGATCCATCAGGACTCTTCGCAATGCTTCAACTCCGCTGTTGCAGGCCAGATAATCATTGCTGGTCTCCGTTTGACTCCATCCCATTCGGGCCGCCATTTCCCCGGCATAATCCGGGAATATCGGGGATCCGGACCCGACAGCCAATAGCGCCGGTGATTTATCGGTCACCAGCCGCAGGCTTTCCGCAAATGCCTCCAGCTCTTGCCTCTCCCTTTCCGGTTTGCTCAGTTCGGGTCCGCTCCTCCAGATATGTGAAAAACCCGTGGGGTAGTCTCCTTCAATTGCCGGAGTCTCCGTCTTTACCCCCCATCGGGTTGTCACCATCACCATTTCTCCGCTTTCACATCTCTCGTACTCGATAGTCCCGTAATTTTTTACCATGTCTACCTCCACTCGGCTGTTCTCGATCCTGTTTCCCATATCAAACAGAATACCACCTCTAAAACCTGGTCACTAGAACCTTTAGGCACGCCACCTTTCAGGTAGCGAGGCTAGACATTTCGCACCAACATTTCAACCGGAACACAAATCGTCATTAATCCCCATAACCCGTATTTATAGTAAAATACCCGAGGTTATGGTAATGGAAGCTGTTGATGTTGAGACGAAGATTGGGACATATCCCTTTTCCTGCGGAGCTTTGGTTGTTTCACCGGACGGTGAACTCTTGCTCAAGCTCAGGGATAATAACCCAAATATCCCCCATCCCGACAAATGGGGGCTTCTGGGCGGTGTAGGGGAATTGGGAGAAACTCCGGATCAGACGCTCGGGCGTGAACTGCTTGAGGAAGCTAATATTACTCTCCTGCCCGGTCAAACCCGAATCCTGGGCAAATTGTTAGCGGGTGACGATCAGGGTCACCATAAATATATCGGCACGGTCGCGTTGACTCCTGAACAGATATCTCATATCAGGAAAGGAAACGAAGGGCAGAATATAAAATTTTTTTCTCCCGACGAATTAATCCACCTTGACTTGGTACCGGACTTAATAACCCTTCTGCTTGGCCATTTGGATAAAGTTAAAAAATTCTCTACCGGAGAGCAATTAACTGCGCAGGACTTGGAGTAGTGTAGCCTCGTCACCTTTCAGGTAGCGAGGCTAATTTCATAAAAAACGTTGTAAAACACCTTAAATTCATTTATAAGCACAGTATGCCATTGGTTGAGTTAAATAAGCAGGTAATATATGGTAATTTTTTTAGCGCATTACACAATGACGTCGAGGCGATTGGAATCGACCCCGGGAAACCCGAAACGCTGGAAACTGCGTTTCAGATAAAAGGATTAATAACTGCAATTGATGCGACCTACTATTTTGCTGATTGGAGATTTGTGCTTGAAGAATATCAAAAGGCGGGTGGGTGGACCGAAAAAAGATATGGATTTAACCTGACCGCAGGACCACCGGATCACGAATTACAGTTAAGATACTTTCCTGAAATTTGGAGAGGTGGCAGAAGTACTTTTTCCCCGGAACAGCCTGCCAGTCTGTACATTTCACAAAATAATCAGGGATTACTTGAGGGAGTAAATGATGTGATTATTAAAGGTTGTACAGTGTCCGGCGGTAAATTGATTTTTGGTTGCAAAAGAGGGGGGAAAATCAAAACAATTACCATTTTGCTTCGGGAAGGAGAATGTATTTTTAACGAACCAGGTACACCCCCCTCAAATCTTCAGGCTAATTTATTTTAGCCGGTGGTTATAGCCTCACCTTGCCTTTACTAAACTATAGGTTTGCAACCCGCTTTATATGTGCGATGTTGAAGGATGCAAGTATCCCATTGGTAGAATAATAATCACAGAAACTTCACTCACCATAAGCAATCCTTATGAGTTATGTCAAGTTCTACAGGATCAAATTTCTGAACCCCCTGAATTACCCAGCGGTCAGGAATGATACGGCAGGTTCACTACCTTTTAGGTGACGTGATTTGTTTTTTCAGCAGGAGTTTCCCAAAGATAGGCGAATTCACTTAAGTTATATTTATTCAGATAATCACGCGGCCTGTATTCAATGCCGTTATTTCTCCATTGGTAACTCAAGCTTCCAAATCTTTCTGAGATGGTAACAGCAATTCATCTCTGGACATAGATAAGTGGTGAGTATAATCGCCTTCGGTAACTATGTAAATAGTTTCTAAGCTACCCACTAACCCCTCTCTTGCAGATTGATATAAAATATCCGTTATGCCATATAACAAATTAACATCCGAAGAACAAAGGGTAATAGGGGACAAAGGCACGGAGCCGCCATTTACCGGAGAATACGACAATTTTTTCGTGGACGGTACTTTTATCTGTCGTCGCTGCCAGGCCCCGTTATTTTCCAGCCGGGCCAAATATGACGCCCATTGCGGCTGGCCGGCTTTTGATGAAAATTATCCCGGCGCCATCACTAGGATTCCGGATCCTGACGGAGTCAGGACCGAAATTCAATGTGCCAGTTGTCACGGCCATCTGGGCCACGTTTTTGAAGGGGAAGGACAGACTCCGAAAAACACCCGTCATTGTGTCAATTCCCTGTCTATCCGCTTTATCCCCCGGCGCCAATCCCTGCCGGAGGTTTTACTTGAAAAACTATAAAAGTATGGTTAAATATTCCGCATATGGGCCTGGAAAGGAGATGGAGCAGGATCAGTTCACAAATTGCCCTGATCGCCGAAAAACATAACCAGGACCACCCGGTCGGTCCATTGGAACGATTAGGGGTATTAATCCGGAATAAACGGGAAAGACAAAAAAGACAAAGGTTGGCCCGGGCGCTTGAGGAAGCTCTAAAAAGACCTCACGGTTAAATCTTCCGGATCACTGTGGAGATTTGTAAGCTTCCCTCCGCAGGAATAATAATTCCGGATCCCCGGTCTGCATGCCAGGGTTCAACGCACACATATTGATCCGGTTTATCTGACCACAACAAAATTTTCACCGGATCCGGATTGGTTTCCATCACGAAATTACTTCCTCCTATTACCATTTCAATTCTTCCTAAACCCCGGCCGTCGGTTACCACCGCCTTCCCGGGTTCAAGAGGAAAATAATCAGCCAATCCGGCAGTCGTAACGTCAAACCCGTGGCTGGTATCAAAATAAGGATGCAGACCGTGGCCTATCTCCTTGGGACTGCCTGTGTGATTCACAATCGTTGTTACCATTGATAGTCCGGATTCGATCAGCTTTATGTCGATATCTTTCCGTCCGGCAAAATGAAATTCAGCGGGTCCGATATACCTTCTTAATCTTAATTGTGCATCCCCCATATTAGCTATTTCCCACAAAATCACCCTGTCCGTGCCGTGTTGCGGCATCCTCTCATCCGAATAGAGGTGCCCCCATTCTGTCCCGGCCACTTTCCCTGGTGTAGGCCCCAATACCGGAATACCTCCGCGTTTTGGAAGTTCGCTGGTCCTGGGGAACAATACCGTCTCACCGTCAATTGACAACCTGTTCACAAACGCCCCTTTCGGATCCACCTCTGCCTCAACCCTGTCGTTTCTCAGACATATTAATACGTTTTCGGCTTCATTGGTTATCCCCATTTCAGTCATGACGAATGAATTTTATCAGACACCTGCCATACAGACAAATATTATAGGATTATCATTATCCGGTAATCAAAAAGATATTTAGGTCAATTAGTAATTAGATTAATTTGTAATCCCCTATAACCTCATTCCGGTAGCGTAGCCACACGAATTACTGGTGTTGACGGAAAGTCAAAACTGGTGGTATTAGATATGGGAGAGATAATTTCAGCAGGGTGTCCTGTGGCCGACGGAAACGCACCATGCAGTCGGGGATGCGGGGGAGGATGGCCGGGAACCATTGGCCGGATAAACTTGGCTGCGAGCCGCTGATCCAGCAGGCTCAGGCAGCTATAGCATTGGCAAACAGCACTGTATAAAGGCTAAAAATGCGTCCGTAAATAATTAAGAAATTCCTGCCGCCATCTCCGTATTTTACTCCCTGTAAAAAAACAAAAGGTTCAGGTCCTCACAAGCGGGTTTCCAATTCTTTCACTAGATCGGTTTTTCGGGGTCTGGGATCAAATTCATAATCGATGACTTGTTTTGAAGCTTTTGTGTAATCGCCGATTTTACCCATAGCGATGATCGTAAAGGGCTCGTGATTCTTGTCCAATTTAAAGAATTCTTTCACCTTTTGTTTATCAAAAAGAGCCATTTGTCTGGAATAATATCCCAAAGACTGCGCTTGCAAAATCAGGGAAAGCACGGCCGCACCAAGATCGTAAAAAGCATAAGGGTTTTTTCCTTCAGTATTAGAAGTAATCGCGCAGGCAAGAATCAGAAGCGGAGCGGTTTTAGCCCAGGACTGATTGTATTCGTCAAGAGTAGAAAAAAGTTTTTCATAAATACCGGTACCCTTTTTAGCAGTATAAAAATACCAGGGTTGATGGTTGTGGCCTGAAGGTGCCCACCGCGGTGCTTCGAAAATAATATTGATATGTTCCTGTGGAATTTTTTCATCAGAATAATGCCGGGGGCTCCAACGCAGTGCAATTTCACTAATTATTTTGTATCTTGGCCGGGGCAGGTGAATTCTAATAATTTTTGTAATGACCGTAATCACAATATATTTTATTATACTATCTCAGGGGGAACCGACATATTTAACCTTTTGGTACAATAACCACAATGATTAAAGTCGCAGTAGTCAGCGGATCCAGTTATGGAATTGGGGAGGCCATCAGCAGGAAACTGTTGGAGAAAGGATTTAAGGTTTACGGAATATCCCGTACGCCTCCCGGGATCGGTAACCCGCAGTTTGTATGGCTGAAGGCGGATTTAATGAACGAAAGCGATATCAGAAATGTCCCAAACCAAATTGAAGAGAAGTCTATCGGATTATTGGTTAATAATGCCGGTACATCGGTTCACGAAAAAGTGTTGGAATTCAAAGACAGGGATTTTAATCTGATTTTCGGACTCAATTTTATTGCGCCGATTAAACTCACGATTGCCTTGTTTCCGAAATTAACCAACGGGATAGTGATTAATATTTCTTCTTTGGCAGACAGGTTCCCGGACGGACTATACGGGAGTTCAAAAGCCGCGCTGAATAACTATTTCGAAACCATTGCGGCAGAGAATAAAGATGTAAAAGTCATAAATGCGCTTCCCAGTTATGTGGATACGCCCCTGCTTCGTAGTCTTCATCATAACCAAAAAGATTTTGACTGGAACCAGACCAACCAGCCGAAGCAAATTGCGGAGTTTATAGATTTTATGCTGGATAATTCCGCGAATATAGAATCCGGATCCAGAATTGTAGTCGTGTCCGGTTCACAGGATGATGGGGAATATGACCCCGAAAAATTGTGGTTATTCGTTACGGACAATAAAAAACTTACGAAGTTGAAATAGCCTCAAAGGATTATCCTTAAAGGATCGACCTTATTAACTAGCAGCCCCCAAGCCCTTTGCTTATAGTACCCGGTCCCTCCCAAGAACTATCTCTTTCTATATAGACCCCAATAGAAAGTGAGCCAAATCATCCCGGCTTTCCGGACCGTAAGATGTTGTTACTTCTGTTTTCATATATTGTTTCCCCCCCCTTTTTTATTAGATACTCGTTGAATTGGTGAGTATCGCTTTGAATAATTAAATTTTTAAAAACCTCCCTCTTATTCTTTCCATAAAGTAATCATTTAATCCCAATGACCGAAATCAATTTACTGGTAGATGGAACGGACGGCAGTTATGTCCCCATTAGTGAGCGTATCCTTTTTGGTTTCCAAAACGTCGCCGAAACCATACATGGTATTATTTTCAAACTCCTGATCATAGTCGTCATCTGTTCCGAACCAGTGGCCCAATTCATGAGTCAGGATATTTTGGGCGTCATACGATCCGGGGTAAGCGCAGACAGATCCGTGCCAGGTATCGGGATCCGACCAACTCCAAGCATAACCTTTATTCATAATGGTATCTGCCTCGGCAACTTCTCCATCGCCGTAGGTCCAGATGTAAGTCACCCCCAAAGTCCCGCTTGCCGCCCTGCCCCAGGTAATGATATTTTGGCCGTCCAGCCTCGCCCGGGTGGATAAGGTCTGACCAGCGAAGCTGACGGATACCTGTCCGCTCAAAGCCTCAGCCCACTGCAAATAACCGTTTTGGGCTATCCAGGTTAAATTTTCAGCTCCGACAGAGGCAGGAACACTGGAGGAATTGAGAAGGTAAGAAAAACTTGGGGGCAGATACCAGCCGGTAACACCGCTGACCGACGAAGAATCGGGATCTTCAAGACTGCAATTCAAAACCGGAGCGGATGTGGGAGTAGGAGTAGGTTTGGCAGGTCGACTGCCCCGGGCGGGATGGGAAAGAACGTGAAGTTTAAGTTCCGGATGGCCTGGTACCGGGTAAACGCCGTTATTTTCCGGTAGATCTGAATCCGGTAAGTCCGGTGGATCAGCATTCTTGGCCTTGGCGGGGAGATATAGCAGTGGGAACGAAACCAAAACTGCCAGAGCAATAAAGATAATCTTTTTAACCATAATTATTAATCTTCAAGTATTATATACCACAAGGTTTAGCCAATGTATTTAGCTTTCACACTCCCGGTGTGTGCAGGCTAACCACGGGAATTTGTATAGTCCCAAAGGATTATCCTTAAAGGATTGTCCTTATTAACTGGTAGTGTTTTTGTCCAAAAACTCCTTCAAGCTCTCCAAATCCTTTTTCTCGGGATCATAATGATATGAAATTATCCCCGCCGATTGGGCACTTATTACCGCCTCTGGATTATGTTCAAAATACACTACATCATCTGCTTATAGTACCCGGAGTCCTCCTTATTCGGATTGTGTTTCAGAGAAAAAAGTTCGTAAGGCAGATCGATAAGCCCGAATTCAATTAATTGGGCGTCATCAGCGTTGGTCAATATGATTTTCCGATTGGGATATTTTTCCAGAAGTTTATAAAGCGGATGATAAACCCCGATTCCTTCGAGGACGAAGGTTTCTACCGCATCCACCAAAATCGTTTTTATACCCCGATTATATCATCCCGCCCTTGACCTCCGCCCCCCCCGAATGTTACAAGAATTTAATGCTAAAAGAAGCTCAGGTTTCCGGAAGTGTTTTACAGATGAAAAACGGGGATAATGTATATTATGTCAGAAAACACTGCAGCCGTTGTCTGGCCGAATGTCCTTTTGTACGTCCTTTGGTTCCATTAGTGAATTCCAAAGTCAATCAACGGCCAATGGCCGGTTTGCGGCACTTCGTTAACTCCCCCGGATCCTAACCAATACTTTCTTCCGGAAGCTTCGCAATCACAAGAGTAGTAGGTCAATCAGGATTTAGATTAATTCTAATAATCCCTAATCCCTATAACCTAGAACCTATAACCTCTTCGTTCTCAGTTTGTTAAAATAAAGCGGTGAATATACCCCTTTAGCCCAATTCTTCTTCCAGAATTTTGGCGATGAGGAGGGTCTCCGGCATGACGGTGTGGTGCGCCGTAAGTTCCTGATACAAATTTTTTATGGACAGTTCAATGAGTTCCTGGATTTCGTTGGCGTCCCGGGAGGTTTCGGACAGCCTGAAATTAGTAACGAAATACACCGTACAAAATCCGGTCAGTCTTTCTCCTTGGGCAAACCGGATTACTTTTTCGAAATCTCCGCCTTCTACTCCCAATTCCTCCTTAAGTTCCCTTTTAAGTTCGGCCAGATTTTCTTCCTCAGTCTTATGCGGTCCCTGCCTCCATTCCCGGGTCATTAGTACTTTCCCGTCTTTAATTACCGCTGCCTCATAAAAATCGGGGTAAACCATTAAATCCCATTCCGCCTGGTTTCCGTTCGGCAGGGAGATGGTCTCCCTGTCTACCTGCACTTTTTCCGATTAGAACAGAGTCTTAGTCCCGATTACTTTAAACTCCCCCATTACCATCCATTCTAACAAACAAAATTCAGATTTTTTTTCTGGCGATACCGGTTCTGTAATCAATCGTATATCCCTGGTTTTTCAGCGCGTCCAACAAAGCCTTCTCACCACCCGGCACCGGTATCAGTTTGCCGAATATTTCTCTAAAACCCCTTTGCTTTGTCCATAATTCAGCCTCGCGTAAAAGCTCTACCCCGAACTGATGACCCCGATAATCAGGTCTCACATGCAAATCACCAATCTTTACTCTTTTACCGTATTCAGTTACAAACACCGACCCCGCTAATTCCTCATTTTCATCATTAACACTTATCTGGGCCCCGGTCTTTCCGTAAAGCTTTTCCGCAAATACCGTCATGCAGAGATACCAGTATGGGTACATTATAAACCAACGCAGTTTTGGTAAAATATGATTGTGAAGAGTAAGGTGGTAGTGTTGGCGGGGATGACGGCAGTCATACTTTGGGCCGGGTACGGGATTTTGGCCTTAAATATCAAGAAAAATGTTAAGGTCAGCGAGCCGTGTCCGAAATGCCAGGATATTGAACCGACGCCGGACAGAAGGCGCGGTATCTGGAGGGATATCGATGTGGGGACACTGTCACCGGACGGGAAGTACCTGGCATACCTGGCCGATTATGCCCGGGAGGGGGTGGAAACCTTTGAGTTATATATTACGGAACAAACTTCGGATTATTTTGTCCAGAGGGAGTCTCTGGCGGAAATCTGGAAAGTAATGAAAGATCCGGAAAACAGGTATCCGGACAATGAATTGATATCCTGGGATAAAAACAGCAAATGGCTGGCGGCGGTAATTTATGACAAATTTGCGGTCGTAAAGATCACGAATATGCCGGCAAGTAAGCCGTATAAGGAAGAGATCAAGGCAGAGGTAGTATATCAGGGGACAATTCCGGACGACCTGAACGGGGAGATGGGGGTCTGGTGGAATAACGACACATTAGAGGCGAGCATGGGCGACGGGATTTACCGGATCTGGCCGGAGGCGGAGAAACTGGCGGAAGTAGATACCGGCTACGGTGCATATCCGGCCAATAACAATAATTATCTTTTTTGGATACCGGAAGAGGACTGCTGTCCCGTCCATTTAATGCAGATAAACAGAATTACCGGGGATATTACGGATACGGAAGCGACGGCTGCCGAATATGCCGGAAAAGTGATAGCCAATGCCGACGGTAACAAAGTGTGTTTCGGAAACGGCAGTTCCGGATATTTCGGTTATATCCTTTACGATCTGGCGGCAAAAAAGACACTCAGTTCCGGACAGCAGTATTCATACTGCGGCCGATGGCTGGATAACAACCGGGTGTCTGTGTCAGAAGTTTCCTACTACAATCAATGGTCCCAGCAGATTTACGTTTACGATTTCCGGGCCCGCACCCGGGTACCGGTTATAAATTTAGCCAACGAAATATCACAGGCTTCCTTCCCCATGGGCCCCCTGGAATAATCAACATCACACTTCCGGTATGTGAAGGCTACAATTGCGGTAGAAGTTTGAGATACAGGGTATATTTGGCCTGCAGACTTAGGGCCGCATAGCGCGGTGACGGGGAAGGCAGAGTAATCAGTTTGATTCCGGAGAAGTTTTTAATATATGGGGTATAAAAAAGCCACAACCTAAAATCCCGCCCAGGAACTTGTCTCGTATGCAATAAACCCTTTGAATGTCATCTTTCCCGGCTGATCTTTCACCGTTGCAAAAACACACTCCCCCTTTCGCCTGAATTTTCCGGCCTTTCGGACCTGACACCTGAAAGCACCATTCCGTAATACATTGTTATCACAGGATCGGCAGTTCAAAACTACAAACATGGATTCCACTTCCTTATTCCAGGCCATGTATCTATTATATCACTTATTATAAGCTTTTTTTCAATATATTAAACTATCGCTCCTGTCGCTTCCGCCCAAAGTCTAGGCCAGGTCCGGAGCTGAAGCAATAGGACCAGGTTTCAAGCGATTTTTTTAACAAATCCCTCATTAGTCATCGTTCCCGCCTGTCCCCGTACGACCGCGATTAGGCAAAAACCGTCTTGTATAAATTTAGGTACACCGTTTTTATCGCATGCCCGGTACAATCTGGTTCCGTCATTTGTAATTTCCTTCATTTCGCAGGGATAACAATTCACCCGCATAAATTCGGAATATTCAATTGCCGTATTTGCCATGCGTGACGATTATACTCTCCATCAGCACGACTTTCCCCAAAGATAGGGTAAAATACCACGCAGATGAGCAATCCGGAAGATATTTACTACACGGGTATTGACCGTAAAAAAGGCAAATTTTTTGTTGAAGTAACCACTGATTCGGCCAGAGGGTTTAATTCTGAAAAACTGAAAGAAGTAATTCTTTTTATGGCCGGATGTATACATTGCCAGCTTTACAAAAACATTAACACTCCTAGCCAGCCATTTCTCAAAAACAAACATTCAGTCAAACTGCATGAGCGCCGACCCGGTCATCGCACGGCCGGGGGAGTAATTTCCTGTCTGGGCCTTGCGACGCATCCGGAAGTTGCCGAATGCCTGCATGCGCCTTCCACCGGCAGTCTTCACAATCCCGATAAATGAATGTAATATCATGTCAAATGTCTCCCATTGATGAAAATACGATAAGGGTTGAACAATGGACAGATACGAGACGGGGGGTATTTCGTGCTCCGGGACATCCAAGAACTCAAGTGTTGGCCGAAGGGGACTCAACAGACCCTGGAAGCTATGTATATGAGCGGGGAGTGATGAAAAAAAATGTGGGACATATTAAAAATCCGGATTTATTAATAGATGTGCCGGTCGACCACAAAACAGGTAAGGTTTCGCCTGATATCACGATTCGTGGACTTTGGCGCAGATTCAAGGAAGGATAACCCGAAACCCCTATGAAAGTGGAAATCAGGCCTCCCTGTCCACTGGAAATGTTCGGGGAGGAAAGAATTGTATTTAATCTCTCATCCGTGGCTGTCTGGGTTATAGTCATGCAAAATGATACCCCGGCGTATTATTTGGCCGTACAACAGGCAGAAAAACCGGGAATGCCCTGGGGCGTTCCCGCCGGTAAAGTCAGCGAATCCGACAATACTATCAGCGATGTTGGTATAAGAGAGCTTAGGGAAGAAACCGGCTTGGAGGTAGATCCGGACGAAATGTCATATCTTCATTGGTCTTGGGAATATTACGGAGCAGATCGGGGACATTTGATATATGGCGTTATGGTCGATATTGACCGTTTTGTGTTGGACAATCCCAGACGTCTTGATGACGGCACGGTTTTATTCGATCCGCCATCCCAGGTCAACCGGCGGGAAATTCGTCAGCTGGCTTTGATCCCCCTGGAATTGACCTTCCGGCCAAACATACTAAATCGCAATGCATATCATCCGCAGGAAACTTATAGGGGATTAATAGCTCTTCGAAGCCGCGGAGTCATCGACGGCAGTTTTGGTTTTGAAAACGACCCTGGCCTCTAACCTCATACCGTTAAGGCTTCCGTTTTTTGCGCCCCTTTAATCCGCCTTCTTTCGATGCGTTATCGTTAGCCTGTTGCTGAAACACTCTCTGTTCATATAGAAGCGTGATCACTCCATCAGGTAAAGTAGTGTCATCTCCAAGTTCACTGAACGCTTTTCGTGCCTCCTGCTCATTACCGTGAATCGCATCTCTCCTCAACTTCGGGTCCAATCCCTCGTACCGGCGTTCAACCTCGTTCTTTCTACCGGACGTCATGTAATCCGGCATTATTCTTATCAATATATCTTTCCAGCTCATATCACCCTATCTTACCTTATAGGCCTTCGGAGATAAAGTTCATTATGTCTCCTGCATTAATTTTAATATTCTACTACCGCCCCGGTATTGTTAGAATGAACTCATGGTGGAAATATTTTTCAAAAGCCTCAAAGGTACGGAACTCAGGCTGTTAGATACTTACAAACCCGGCTGTTGGATAAATATCGTCGACCCCGACCTGGTCGAATTGGAAAAAATTGCCGCGGAACTCAAACTTGATTTTCAGACCCTCAAAGATGCCCTGGATCCTTACGAAGTCTCCCGTATCGAACGCGAAGACGGCAATGACTATATCTTCATCCGTACCCCCCAGGATATTTCCGGCCAGATCCACACCGCCCCCCTGCTGATTGTGGTGACTCCCGATTATTTCATTACGGTTTCCGGGCATGACCAGAATATTGCCGAAAGGATCAAAAAATCCCGGTCGGAAATTTCCACTACCCAAAAGACCAAGCTTTTTATCCAGCTTCTTCTGGAAATAAATTCCGACTATTCGCACATGGTCAATGATATTAGGAAAAAAGTCAGAAACTACACCGTGGACATGAATAATATTTCCAACCAGGACATTATGCAGCTCATCAATTTTGAATCCGTCTTCAATGACTTTCTGACTTCGCTGGAACCCTTGTCCATTACCCTCGGCCAGTTGCTATCCGGTAAGTATCTTCAATTATTTGAAGCGGATCAGGATCTGGTGGAGGATTTACAGATCGGTACCAATCAGCTGGTAAAGCTATGTCTGTCAAACATCAAGGCTATTACCAATATCCGTGAAGCCTACACTTCCATTATTTCCAACAATTTAAACCGCACTGTCAAACTGCTCACCGCCGTTACCCTGATTCTCACCATCCCCACCGCCATCGCCAGTTTCTTCGGTATGAATGTGCCCCTGCCGCTGTCCGATCATCCCCTCGCTTTTCTCGCTATCATCCTGCTTACCCTGGGTATTACCGCCGTCCTCTGGATCATCTTCTGGAAAAAAGACTATCTCTAACAGTTGACTCCCGGCCGGAAAGAACTACAATTCATCTAATTTCTTTATGCCTTTTTCTGAAACCCGAGCTTGCTCCTTAACCGGAAAACCATGCAGTGATCCGAATTGTGAATCCGATTGTCGAGTGTGGGAGTTGGTAAAAGCTATCACTCCAAGAATAAATTACGGGGATATTTTATCCCATCCTCAGGCTTTTACAAATTTGCTGGAAGGTCTGAGCGAAGTTCAGGTACAGGTTTTGTTCAGGAACATTTATCCTCCCCATGTTGACGAAAAATATCTGAAGCCATTCAATGAATTTTTTGCCAAAAACACGTAGTCTTTACGCTGGGGTATCAGTCGGCAAATAAACTTTCCCGCTAGCCACTAGTGGCTTTAACTCTCTAAAGAAAGGCGGGCCAACAGATAAGAAATAGTAGATTCGGCACCTTGATTTAAGTTAATATATTTTTCACCCACCCCGTCGTAACACCCTCCTGTAGACCATTCATATACGACCTGACCAAGAACATTGGCCCCCAGAAACCAGTTAAATGTCTTGTGTGCCAACTCTTTATAGTGCTTCCCTTTTGTTACTTGGAACATGGTATTGAGAGCCTCTACAGTGGCAGCGGCGTCCTCGGGCTGTTGGTCAAAATATTGTCTTTCCCCTTCCTTGGGAAACCAGCCGCTTTGGCCGATAGAAATATAAATGTCATCCTTAAAGGTATGTTTAATTAAGAAGTCGAAAGTTTTTTGAGCTATTTCAAGATATTTTTTCTCGCCAGTTGTTTTATACCCGAGGACAAGTGCTTCCGGTAGTATGGCATTTGAATATGTTAAATAAGGTTCGAACCACTCCCATTCCGGAGTGTGAGTCTTGTCGTATAAAGTGACGAGTTGTTCACAAAGGTGTATCAGTTCAGCGAGGGTCTTGGGTTCTTTCCACTTCGAAAGCAAAAGACTAAGAGCTTTAATGTAAGAGGCAATCGCGCGGGGTGAGGAGAAAGCCACGTTTTTCCGAAAACTTTTTTCAAAGATGGAATGAGCTTGTTTTCTTAAACGTTTGGGGATTTGTTTGCTGGTTGAAACCTGGGCAAGAGCATACAAGGCTCTGGCGCTGGCATCTTCCAGGTTTTCCTGACGATTTCTCTGTTCGTCAACAGCGCGGTTGGGACCGACATAATTGTTAAAGTAACCATCGGGTTTGATTACCCGACAAAGGAAGTTTAGATATGTGTAGGCAAGTTTTAGCGAAAATGGAGTTCTGAATTTTTTGTAATGGAGGGTGGCAACAATTAAGGCGCGGGCATTATCATCCAAAGTGTACCCGGAGGAATTGTCAGGCTCCGTAAGCTTGGCAAACTGAATAACACCGAAATCGTCTGTCAATTTAACCAAATGCGCTAGCTTTATGGGTGGAAGTTTTCTTTGTCCCGGGATCAGCTCCGGCACAAATTGTGAGAAATATTTCAGATAAGAAAGGGCAACATTTTGCCAGGTCCTGTATCTTGTGCGGAAATAAGCGTTTTTACCCATTTGCAGACGCAATTCATCGTCGCTTAATAATTTGATGACGGCATCGGTATAAGCTTGTGGTTTATTGAAGTCAACCAACATTCCTACATTGTCAGTAATGTCTTCTTTGGCCTGGGCAAAGGCTGTGGATATTACCGGACGGCCGCTACATAAAAAAGAACGTGGTCGCTTAAGCCAAGTTCATAAACTTTGTTGATAAGAAAATTACGGTAATTTTCTCCCTCTTGCTTCAGAACAACGGGGTGGGTGACACCAATAACCAGGAACAAAACATTTGTAAACTTTTCCACTACCGGTGGAAGAGACTCAATCACATATTCAATCCCTTTACCGGAATTCAGAAGTCCAAAAGTGGAAAGAACCAATCTTCCGGAAAATCCGAGACTAGACTTGGCGTTCTCACTGGTCCTGTATGGAACATGATGGATTCCGTGAGGAATAACTTGGATATGGTTTTGATCCAACCCGTAATCGCTCTTGAGCAACTCCTTTGCGCGATTAGTCATCACGATCATTCCTTTCGAATACTTCATCGCCGTTTGAACAACACCCAGCATTCTTTCATTAGGATTGGGTAGAACAGTATGCAGGGTGATAACAGCCGGTTTCTGAAGTTTTTCCAAGAATAGAAGCAGATGTGAGCCGTATTCTCCTCCGAAGATACCAAATTCATGTTGAATATTGACAAGTTTTATCCTTTCGAGCTGATTGAGATTGTAAGCAGTGTTAACGTAGTCTCTTTCATTTGGTTGACTTATTTGAAAAATTACTTTGTCTGAATAAAGCAGATGACTTATGTCATTCGTATTCATTGCGACAATTTTGGATTCAATAAACGGCCCAAACATCTGATCAACAGAATTGGCAAGGTCGGCAGTAAAGGTGGCCATTCCGCACTGCCGCGGTGGAAAAGTGGAAAGGAATGCTATCACAACTATTGAGGCCTGCTCTTAAGCTCGGTCAGGAGTTCGGACAGATCAACGGATTTTGCAGCAATTACCGTGTCTGCAGCCCCATAATAAATGTAAAGTCTATTGTCTCTTACAACTGCTCCGGTAGGAAAGACAATATTATCTGTAACGCCGCTTTTTTCCCAGAAAGCCGTTGGGGAAAACAGTGGTTCTGCCAATCGCCCTAAAACCTTTAGGGGATTATTAAGATCAAGAAGGGCTGCGGTAGCATGGTAGATTTTTCCAAAAGGGGTATCCTCCACCGCATGATAAATAATCAGCCACCCGTCTTCTGTTTCGATGGGAGGGCAACCGCCACCGATATTGCGGCCTTCAAACCAATATAGAGGATCAAGCACAATATAATCGCCAAGATTTTTGAAATAATCGCGCCAGTAATTATCGGTAAGTTGTGAAAAGCTTTCAAAATAAATAATTTGAATCCCGGGTAATATTCTATGTAACAGTGCAAACATATTATTTATTTTTTTAGGAAAGAGAGAGGCATCTTTTTCAAAAAGTAAAACGTCTCTTCCTACTCTCTCCTTAACAAGTTTCTCAAACATCATATATCTCTCTCTAATTCCCGATCCACGAAAGATATCCTCTGCCTCATCGTAGGAAATTTTCGGCGAGATAAGACCCTGTTTAGTAAAATTAACAGGATCACGGCTTGTAGCGTAGGAGATGAGAGCGTCCTTGCCGTCATAGACTGTATATAACAGATAGTAGATTCCGTCCAAATATGTAATTCTTGGATCTTCTACCCCCTTTTTCTCATAATCAAATTCGGGAAAAAGGACCGGGTTCCCAAGTCTTTTTACAACTTTCTTGTCTTTAAGTTGGCAATAACCTATGGAAGAAATGTCATCATGGTTAACTGCCCGATAGAACATGTGAGTCACGTCATCCTCCTGAATACAGGCTGGATTTAAAACAGCCTTATCTTCAAATTCCAGATTTGTTTTCTCTAAAATTATCCCCTCGTCTTTGATTTTTAACATTATTATAACTCCTGTAAGCTTACTCTATATCAAAAAGATCACTTTGCAATTAACAATCACTATGGGTGCCTTCACTTACTGATTTTTTGGATGTTAAATTTATCATCACTTGTATGCTGCACATAAAGGACTTATTCGTCAACTACAAGATCGACCTGAATCAGCTATATCCATTTCTCATAAAGGGCATTTATTGCCTTTGGAGTATCCAGCTGGAATCGAGAAGTAAATTGATCTGTGCCCATGCGTTTAGCTGGTACAGTAAGGTAAAATCTAGCCATGTCGGATTATCTTAAACTAGATCTGGAAGGGGAAGATCACGGTCAATGGCCCGATATTTACCCTGAACTAAAACTACGAGAATTTGGTTTCAATAATTTCGCTGCCCAGCAGTTTAAGCAAATAATGACTCATTTTCGAGTCTCTCATTTTGAAATGGGTGGTGCTGGCTATCCCGACTCTTGGGCACTAGATACAGAAAAAATTAATCTGGCATATCTTTACAGCCTATGGTTTGACTTCCGTGTTTCAAATAAGCATCCGGTTCTTAGTCCGGATGTCCATATAAAGGAACTTAACCTTATGGCTTCACCAGCCGTAGTTTCCGGAGGAACTGTATTCGAACTACCGCTCATGAGGTGGAAAAAAGAGGAGAACACTTGGATTTGGACTGTAGTCCAAAGTCGTGGTCAAATCCCCGAAGTCAGCAATGTCTCAACAGCTGAGCTCATCCGAATGACCTGCAACCCGACCCCTGTTCCTGATGCGGCTTACAGACATGATTTAACTCTGCCCCATGAAGGCGTCGAACACACCATTTCCTCAGCTTTAATGATCATGGAAACCGAATCTCGGCGTATCCCTTTTGGTTATGACTCAGTAATGATCCTAAGTAATAACGACCCCGCTATTAATGCCGCCAGATCCCGTGTCGCTTGTTGTCTCCATCAGATCCTTTCCCAGACCGCCCAAGCAGTGGGAGATCCGCAGCCGTCACTTATTTGTAATGGCTATCGTTGGCAGGTGGAAAACATGCATCAAGTTGCCGCCGCTTTTGGTATTGGTCAGGATGCGATCAGAGATGTAATTCTCCCGGAAGGAGAAAACACCATGGCCCATGGTACCCAAATGCTCGAGCAATTAAATCCTCTACCTGACCAAGTAGTCATCGTCACCAGCACAGAACATTTATTAAGATCCGCCTTGCATATTTATCAACAGATCCATCCTCACGAAATCAATATAAAATACTTTCAAGCCCCCACGCCGGTTGCTCATCAGAAACAAGCTCTCAACCACGAAATTAAAACACTGTCGAAATACCTTCCTGAGGACATTATCAGGCTAAATGCCCATCGTCGGGACCAATGGGATTCATGGGGGATTCCTGATACCGTCCCCTTGTGGGCTCGCTCCTGCATGGGTGATTTTCCCTCAGTTTATAGCAACTCTCTCCACAATCTCTTGCATGGCTTGTTGAATCGCTAACTCGCCATTTTCCACTTTGCTAAGCATGCCGGTCAGGAACCATTCTATCCCTAAGTATTTAGCTTAGTTTGTATTGGTTTTTAATCCTAGTAAAACCATGAGTAAATAAAACAAAGGGCTCCCAATTATAAATCCTGATAACCAAGGTATAGATTGCAGGTAGTTGTTTATGGCACCGCTGTATATGTTTAGAAGCACTAATGCAAATATAATAATTAATATATTTACAAACTTAAAAATAATCTTATCCTTTAAGGGTATTACCGAAATAAATATTAAAAAAATAAAGCTACTCCAGGATCCTGCCAGTATCTTATCTGGGAGATAATTTCTCACATTGCTATCTAAGTTCAATAAAGTAATTGAATATGCCAAAAACAAAAAGGAAATAAAAAATATTCCTACTTCTGTAAATCCCGAATAAGCGTTATTTTTAGCAATTAATCTTCTTAAACCATAACTAATGAGATATATTAATAAACTTAATAAAATAAAAATCAGTTTACCTGCAGATAATGAATAATAAATAAAATACAAACTTCCCGAAATTAATAAAAATATGACTCCTAGATCAAAGACTTTGTTTATTCTACTTATAGAATTATTGTTCATTTCTGCTGAGCAGCTCGGTCTAGAACCTTTCGATCCCATAACCACTTTCTCCAAGTGTATCACAACCGAGGCTAATTGAGACATTTGAGACAGTATAAAAAGGCATTTGTTTCGTCTACTATTCTTGATGTGGTTTGATATAGTCAAGAAATGATTCTTAATAAAAAGGGTATTGTTCTCATTGTTGGTAATTTGTATTTATCAACAACTTTATAGTAGGTGTAATAAGCTGATTTAAGATTTTCCTCCATTAGCATTTGAAATCTATTATCGTTTTTAACATCGGTCAGGAAATTTCCTACTGCTCGTTCAATCGCAGGACAAAGAAGCTGTCCTTGATAATCTTCAGTTGTTGTTGAATACTCATCCAGTTTTTCTTCTGAGATCTTAATCAATTCTTTTTCAATTTCCAGATAAAGTTGCAGTGCTTTAGGGACCCTTCGATAAGGCAGATTAGGTCTTTTGTCAAACATTACGTAATCAGTAAAGTCGTCGTTATTAAAATTCAAAATAACGGAGAGCCGATCTATGATATTTGTTAACTTTTTACCCTTATATTTATGTTTAAGACTAAAGACAATTTTCTCTCCGGAATAGGAGTGGGTGAATAAATATAATCTGATCTGCTTGCGATTTTTTGACACTAACTAATTTTAGTTTGTCAGCGCCTTTAAAATCTTCTCCTCGAAGTTATACCTGGCAAGATGACCTCCGTCTTTGTCGATGAACAACTTACTATTTTGGATTTGAGATTTATAGTATTTACCCATATTCAAGGGGGCGCATTTGTCTTTTGCTCCATACCATAAATATACTTTTGCCTTAATATCTTTCAGTTTAAATCCCCACTCATCCGTATAAACTCTCAATTCTTCACTTGGGCCTTTAATACCTTGTCTGAACGCTTCTTTAACACCTGATTCTTCACCAGCTTTATTTTTAACTGCTTCGTTAAACGCTAAACGATCTTGTTTCGTAGGAAAAGTAATAAGTTGTCCAAGAGCTGGGAAATATTTAAATTGAATTGCTGCACCCAGTGTGCCGAGTGTTCGCAAAACTGGAAATCTGTGGTAATTAGCCCAACCCAGTCTTCCTTGTAAAGCCATTCCTTCTAAATTACCTTTAACATTAACTGGAGCTAGTCCGACAACTATCCCTGCTTTTATAACTCTTGTCGGAATTTTGTAAGTACATGCAGCAACATACGGTCCACCACCGGAAACTCCCATTATAGAAAACTTTTTTATTCTCAAATGATTTGCCAGCTCAATTACATCGTCTGGCCAATCGAGAAGTTTACGATTCTCCTTGTAATCAGACAGTCCAATTCCTGGCCTATCCGTTGATATCACTCTTACTCCAATTTTCTTAGCAGCTTCATCTGTTTCTTTCCCGGAAAATCTGGAACCTGGCCAACCATGAAAAAAGAAAACGGGTTTCCCTTTTGGATCTCCGTATTCTATAAAACCCAGCTTTCTCCCAACTTTCAGTTATATCGTATGGCTTTTGTTGTTTGACATATTTGAAGTATAACAAAATTGACCGAACATACTTCTTATTCCGATGACTTAAAGCTATAATTACGATTATGAATTGGATTATTGCGAGTATTTTGATGTTTTTGAGCTCTGTTGTTTTGTATTTGTTTGTCAGGAAAAGCAATCAGCTTAAAACGCCTCAACAGTTAAACAATTTGGCAATGTTTTTGATTCCGGTTATTGTGTATCTGTTTATTTCTATGAATACCAATGTCCGTTTTGAGTTAAAACCCCTGGAATACTTCATAATTATCATTCAGGGAATATTTTTTAGTTATCTGGGTAATGTTTTTTCTTTGAAAGGAATTGTGTATGCTCCTAACCCCGGATACAGCTTGATAATATCTAAAAGTTACGTAGTTTTTACTGCAATAGCGTCGATTTTTCTGTTTTCCGCACCTTTGTCAACCAAATCAGTAATAGCGATTATTTTTATAGTTGGTTTTTCCGCTTTGATCATGGTTGATAGAAGTAAAGAAAAATCTAACTCAAACAAGCTTTGGTTACCCTACACAATCGGAGCATTTTTCTGTTGGGGGATGCTGGCTTTAAGCTCAAAGTATTTACTGAATCTAGGTGTTCCAATTTTAACAAGATTAATTTACTCAATGGTAATAGTTACCTTTCTTATCCTAAGTGAGATAAAGGTAAGGAAAGTTAATATTAACGATATTTCCAAAAATCAATTATTTACACTCCTTATGATAGGAGTATTTGCTTCCGGTTTTAATTACTTCATGCAGGTTGGATTTGATTTAGCACCTAATGTTGGTTATGTTAATGCTGCCAATGCCTCAAGTATTTCGCTTCTCACCTTGTTGTCTGCATACTTTTTTAAGGACGATTTGAGTATTAGAAAGCTGATAGGAATATTTGGAGTAACAGTCGGATTAGTTCTTTTATTTACTTGATGAAAAAAAATAAATTAAAAGGGTATATATATTTAATAATATCAACCATAATTTATGGCTTGTTTGGAATTTTCTCCAGAAACACGAGTGATTTCGGAGCTTTTTCTCAAGGAGCCGTGAGATACGTTATTTTGTGTACATTCTTGCTATCACTTTTCCTTTTAAAAAAAGTTACCTGGAAGAAAATTGAGCGTAAAGATGTAAAGTGGTTTTTGACTTGGATTCTTCCTGCCAGTTTTCAACCAGTTCTAACTTTTGTAGCTTTTACACATCTGCCGGTAGGAATAACATATTTTCTCTTGTATTCAACCATGATTTTAGGAGGAATATTGTCAGGTAAAATATTCTTCCACGAAAACTTTAACTTTGGCAAACTAATTTCTTTAGTCTTAGTATTAATCGGATTATATCTAATATATCGTTCGGATATTACTTTAATAACAAGTGTATATGTTTTCGTTGCTTTGCTGAGTGGTTTAATTGTCGGGTTTTGGAATACTCTAACAAAGAAGGTTTCAGGCAACTATCCGGAATTGCAAATGATTTTGTTGGATGGGTCTTCTACGCTTTCAGTTAGTTTGTTGGGATTGATAGTGGTTCACGAGGTGTTGCCTCCAATATCAAACGTTAGTACTTGGCTTTGGATAATCGGATTTGCTTTTTCTGGTATATTATCCTCATTGTTCCTTATTAAGGGCTTTAAAGAAGTTGAAGCCCAAGTCGGAAGCTTAATTTTGCCAATGGAACTAATCTTTGCCTCAATTTTTGGATTTGTGTTTCTTGGTGAAATACTTAAAGTAAATGTTTATTTAGGCGGTCTGCTTATCTTATTTGCTGCGATTGTTCCGGCGTATCAAGAATCATATGGTAAAACAAATTAAATTTATTTATTTTGATGTAGGTGGGGTTTTGTTGGACTGGACAAAGGTATTCCAAACTGCCGCATCAAAGTTCAATATAACGGTTGACGATATTGGAGATGTGTTTGATGAAAACCATGATCCAATTACCGAAGGATTTCTGGATGCCAAGGATTTTTGGGGTAAGTGCATCCAAAGATATGATTTAAAGAACGCCTCTGACTACGATTTTTTGAATTCCTGGGTGTCAGATTACCAACCAATTAATGAAATTCATGATTTGATCTTCAGGGTCAAGTCAAAATACAAAATTGGAATGCTATCAAATATTTACAAAGGAATGTTGCCCCTTCTTCTAAAGAAGGGAATAATTCCAGGTATCAATTACGACCAGATTATTTTCTCATGTGATGTGGCTATGATGAAACCAAACTTGAACATTTATAAATTAGCTCAAGAAAGAGCTGGAGAAGGAAATCTTTGACAGAGTACAGGAAAAACTAATTGTCCCATTTAAATCCAAATGGGGATCAAAAGTGTTTACTTACAAGGGACTTCTCAAGTGTGCTAACTGCAAAGCAAGTATTATCGGAGAGGATAGATTTAGACAAAGATTGAATAAAGAACCAAAATATCATATTTATTATCATTGCACACGACAAATTGACCATAATTGTAAAGAACCTTATATCTCAGAGGAAGAATTAGAAAGAAGTTTACTTAAGCTCATAAACTTTATGTATATAGCACATCCGCAAGAATTAGTTTTAACGGATAAAATCCAGAAAGGCTTGGAAGAATTCAAAAGGATGAGAGAAGCATTATTTTTACAACAAGATATTAATCCGAATTCAAAAGTTTGGGATATTAGAGATTATTCAAAGTATATCCTTGCTAATAAAAATGCGGAAGAAAAAAGAGAGTTATTTAACCTGTTTCAATTTCCACTTTTCATCCAAAACAGCACAATAACTTCATTAAGGGCGCACTAATCGTATTACAGGGTCGTCTGGTCCGAATCCCATGTCGGGGATAGAAAAAGGATTCTAACGCCCGCTACCTCTTATAACTAATTTGATGATAATATGGGAGTTGCGATGAAATTAGTTGAATTGTTTAAAAAGAGTAACTTATATTTGGGGGCGGCGGTGCAGCCAAAATTTTTAGAAAAGGACTCCAAGTATAAGGATACACTTTCCTCCGAGTTCAACATGGTGGCCTCCGAAAACTGCGAGAAGTGGTCGAAAATCCATCCCGCTTTAAATCAATATTCTTTTGAAGAAGCAGACAAGCTAATTAATTTTGCTATTGATAATAAGATGGCTTATCAAGGCCATGTTTTAGTCTATTCAAGAAAGATGCCGGATTGGTTTAACAACCTAAAAAGCAGGCAGGAAATGGAAAAACAACTTGAGGAACATATAAAAACCGTTGCAGGGAGATATAAAGGAAAAGTTTATGCATGGGATGTTATAAATGAAAAATACGATTTTGATGGAAATCATCAACAAAGTCCTTTGTTTAAAATGCTTGGAATTTCATATATCGAAAAATCATTCAAGTGGGCTCATGAAGCAGACCCGCAAGCGAAACTTTTTGTAAATGAATTTGGTATAGATGAAATGAATACCCGTTCTGATTTAACTTACAAATTGATAGAAGATTTATTGTCAAAAAATATACCTGTTCATGGGATAGGTTTTCAAATGCATAGAGCATTGGGAACGGACGAATGGTTCCCAGGCATTCCGGATATGGATAGTGTAAGAAAAAATTTCGAAAGATTTGCAAAACTTGGCCTGGAAATCCATATTACTGAAATGGACGTTCCAATACAAAAAGGAACTGGATCATACGAGGAAAAATTGGTCGAGCAAGCAAAAGCATATAAGGAGATCTTGGAAATCGCCTTAAGCGTTAATGCATTTAAGGCTTTGGTGGTCTGGGGCGTTACTGATAAGATAAATTGGATCGATTATATCTCTGGAAATGAGGATGCGCCACTTTTATTTGATAGAGAATATAAAAAGAAACCAGCCTATTATAGTTTGATCGAAGCGTTTGGTAAGTGACCTTTTTAGAAATGGTGGAAGAATAACAGGAATCAATTTTTCAATTTCCTCATAAACTTCTAACGCTAGCTTCAGTATTCCGACAATTTTATCTGGAATTTGTCCCTATAACTCATAAAAAAGGCCTATTTCAAGACATTTCCCCGGACAACGAGGGTGTGGTACGAATGTCCAACAAAATATTTTCAACTTATGAGGAAACCATGGGCTTTTCTAGAGACCACGGTCACCTCGCTGGAATCTGAGCTGAGCATGTCGGTCTAGGACCCAAAAGCTAAATTGATTTCAGCTAGATGTATCCAGTCTTTCGGGTCATTGGTGCAAGGGGTAACAACTAGTTTCTTCACCTTAAAAGATAAATTCGCGGGCAATTTTACTTCTGAAGCAATTTTTTCTCTCAATTTCATCTGGTGATCGCCATATATAAGGCTCATGTGAGGCTCAAAATAAGGACCTTTGTATTTGTCACCCAACTCACGAATAACATCCTCCAGAACTTTTTTAATTTCTGGGGGCGGAATCATCCACAATGTATATAAATTCTTCATGCTGGCGGTTTACGAAAAATGTCGAACTTCATTTGATTAGCTCGGCCTTCGGCCTCGCTTGCTCCAGCGCGGCGCCCCCACCCGCCGCGCCTCCGCTATTTTTTGGCGCGCGATTTTTGGCTTGCTTCACAAGCCATTTAAATATTTTATGGGACGAGCTTATGCTGTTCTGGAGTCCATGCTGGCGTACATGGCACGAACATTATCAGGTTTCCTTCCAAGTAATATTTTTCTCCAGCCTCAATCAAAACTACATCGCCTTTTTTTAGTTCAACTGTTTTATCTTCAATAACTAATTTTCCAGATCCCTCGATAACATAACCCATTTCTTTACAATCGGTATTAACTGCTCTACCTCTTTCAGGATAACGACCGTCTAACTTAATAACAGCGGCATTTATATCCTTATCGTCCAATGGGTACTCTAACGCAACACATGAATCGCTGTTCTTAAATTCTTTTACTTGTTCTAATTCTGCTTTTTTCATATCGTTTGGTTTTTAGAGAATTTTATTTCGTTCTGGTGAACGAGTGACTAAAAATTTCTTCTTTCCCTCCTCGGACAAATTTTGTAGTACCCGGTGTATATGCTTCCAAACAATTATGTCCATCCAAGTGATCAATCTCATGGAGAAAAAGCCTTGTTTGTTTTTCGTCTGCTTCGATTGTGTGTACTCCACCACTTAGATCACGATATGAAAACCTTCCTTTCCATGGACGAATTACTTCCCCGATTAGTAAAGTTCCTGCTGATATACAAGATTCCCAATAACTTCCCTTGCCTTCTGTACTATCAATTTCTGGGTTAACAAATACTTCCGGTTCATCACCTAACCAAACAGCAATCATTCGTCTGGGAATACCTATTTGATTGGCCGCTAGACCTCTTCCCATACCAGCTTTTGCTCGATATTTCTTAAGAGTATCAATAAGAACCTCGCTTAGTTCCATCATTTCTTCTCTTCCAAACTCATCTTCGCTAAACACTGTGCATTTCTGCTTTAGTCCCTCATCACCTATAAATCGTATCGGCAAATTTTCAGCAATCCAACGAACTAGGTCGATGTCGTCTAGAATTTCTGGGTCGTTATGTAATTGTTCTTTTATTGTCATATTTCACCTTAATTATACAGGTTTCAGGAAATTTGAGTAGGCGCTATCGTTTTTCTTTGAGAAAATTTGTATATTGTATTTGTACTCAGAAATAACCTTCGGGCTTTTTAATGGCCGTCTTGGACAGATCCCGAAAGGTTTCTGAGTACAACCAGGGCGGCCATTTGAGATTTATAAAAAGTTCTTTAAAATTTTTGCGTTTTTCTTTGAGACAAAATACTCTTGTATTTTGTCTTGTTCGAGCCGACAGTTTCGTAGGCGCGGCGGGTGGGGGCGCCGCGCTGGAGCAAGCGAGGCCGAAGGCCGAGCTAATCAAATGAAGTTCGACATTTTTCGTAAACCGCCAGCCAGTAAGGAGAAGAAAGAGGTTGGGAGGTAGCGCTTTCCGCGCCCCTGCCTTGCCGGCAGGCAGGCGCCTCCGCAGAAAGCGCGTCAAATCCGCCTTTTTTGAAACTTGCGGACAGCCGCCGTAAAAAGAAGGAAGAAAAAACGCAAAAATTGTCCCGATGAATAATCGGGACTGCTCACTATCGTTCGTTTAAAGAACTTTTAAGAGATAAAGCAACCATGATTAAATATATAGCGTATTGCAGAAAATCTACGGATGAACCGGACAGACAAATTTTGTCCATTGAGGCTCAAGTTGCCGAACTTGAAGAACACGCCGCAAAAGAAGGATTAAAGATCGTTTCTTTTATTACCGAGAGTAAAACCGCCAAAGAACCAGGCAGAGAAAAATTTGCAGAAGTCCTAAAAGAAATTGAGGACGGAAAAGCTGATGGAATTTTATCATGGCATCCAGACCGTTTAGCCAGAAACTCTGTTGACGGCGGAAAGATTATCTATTTATTAGATACCGGAAAATTGCTTGATCTAAAATTTCCCTCATTCTGGTTTGAAAACACCCCCCAAGGAAAATTTATGCTCAATATCGCGTTTGGACAATCAAAGTATTATGTGGATAATCTTTCCGAAAATGTAAAGCGAGGCAATCGTCAAAAACTTCGCCGCGGTGAGTGGCCAAATCAAGCTCAGTTTGGTTATATAAATATTAATAAGAAAATAGAGGTTGATAAAAAACGAGCCAAGTATGTGCAAAAAGCTTTTCAGCTTTTTGCTACCGGCGGCTATGGATATGCTGATATCCGCAAATTTTTCAACCAAAACAAAATTTTCAACAAGTCCGGCCATGAACTTCATTTGGATAAAGTCAAAAGAATTTTGACCGATCCGTTTTACTACGGAGTGATGAAATTTTGCGGCGAACTTTACGAAGGCAATCACCCGCCTTTAATCTCAAAGAAACTTTTTGATAAATGTCAAGATATAGTGAAATTAAAAACAAGAAAAGTTAAAAACAATAAACACTTATTTGATTTTCTCGGTTTGGTGAAGTGCGGCGAATGCGGCGGCGCAATTACGGCGGAAAAACATACCAAGTATTATAACCGAACCAATAGAACCGCTGAATATATTTACTATCGCTGCTCCAAGAAAATGGGTAATTGCTCGCAAAAATATATTGATAAAGGGGAAATTGAAAAACAACTAAAAGAGATTGTTTTGCGAGCATCATTGCCGCCGCACGCCGCCAAAAAGTTTCTCGAGTGGGCGGATAAAGACGCAAACAGCGAAAAAGGGAAATCGTCCGGTATTATTTCAACTTATCAACTGCAACTAAAAGAAACAGAGGAAAAAACAGATCGTTTGCTCGAGGGATATTTAGACAAAATTGTTAGCCCCGAAGATTATCAAAAGAAAAAGAACGAACTTATCGAAACAAAATCGCTTCTCAACTCCAAAATCAAGGAAGTTTCCCAAAACGGCGCTGAGTTAAATAGTGCGCTTTCAGCGCACAAAATCGCGCGCGCAAAAAATAGTTGCCATGATTTATCTATCATGGCAAAAACTGTCGGCTCGAACTTCTTTTTAAAGGATCGGCGGCTGTCCGCAAGTTTCAAAAAAGGCGGATTTGACGCGCTTTCTGCGGAGGCGCCTGCCTGCCGGCAAGGCGGGGGCGCGGAAAGCGCTACCTCCCAACCTCTTTCTTCTCCTTACTGGCTGGGGGACAGGGATTCGAACCCCAATTAACAGATTCAGAGTCTGTCGTCCTACCGTTAGACGATCCCCCAATATACTCCAATTTTACCATCGTAAGCTATAATAATCTCATGCCCGCTCCCGATTTCAGCCTGCCCGACCAGGATCAGAAAATTCATACTCTTACCGACTACCGGGGCAAATGGGTGGTTATTTATTTTTATCCCAAAGACGATACCCCCGGCTGCACCAAAGAAGCCTGTTCTTTTCGTGACGCCGCAGAGGAATTCAAAAAACTTGGGGTGACGGTCTTTGGTATCTCCAAAGATCCCGTTTCCTCCCACAGCAAGTTTGCCGGCAAACATCATCTGAATTTCCCCTTGCTGGCCGATACCTCCAAAGATACCATCAAAGCTTACGGCGCTTGGGGGCAAAAGAAATTCATGGGCCGGGAATTTGAGGGCACTTTGCGCATGACCGTGGTCATCAATCCCGACGGGGATATTTTCAAAGTTTATGACCAGGTCAATCCCTTAACTCATACCGCCGAAGTTCTTCGCGACCTCCGATCCGTCCTAATTTCGGAATAGATCTTGCATCCACTTCTGATTACACATAAAGTTATATCAGATTCGGAGTACATGAAATTATTTACCGGGATTTCTGATCGAGTAAAGATACTAAGTTTGGTAACCCTTGTTACATCCCTGGGATTGCTGACCGTAACAGTTCAAAAAAAACAGAGAATGAACCGCATATCGGCCAGCCAGGAAGTTGGCAGTGTCCAAACGCCCGTATATGCACTTGATCGGGTGTTGATAAGATTCAAACCCCATGCCCCAACGTTAAGAGTAGCTGCGTCCAGACAAAATACCGGTCTGGATATTGAAAAATCAAAGGTTAACTACTCCGATCTTGAACCGGCCGACATCCCCCCGCCATTGTCCGAAATTCACCGGAAATTCCCTGTGGACCATGTGGAAAAAATATTTAAAAATACCGCAGACCCCGATGCTGATTTGGAGAAAACCAGGTCCCGATTTTCCCGTGAATTAGCTTCCGGGCAACGTACACTGGATGAGGCCGCTTTGTTATCTCTCGACTTGTCCCGGGTTTACAAAATTAAATTCTCCCAAGGAATCCCGGTCTCTGAAGTCACAGCTGAATTGAAAAAATCCCCTCTGGTTGAGTATGTTGAACCGGATTATCTAGCTACCGCCGATGTGGTTATGGGGAATGATCCCCTGCTGCGTCATCAATGGGCGGTGGCGAATTTTGGTCAGACAGGAGGCACTAAAAAAAGCGATATCCGGCTCCTTGAGGGCTGGGGTATTACCCAGGGATCAGGTGACATTATTGTAGCGGTCATCGACACCGGTATCGATTATACCCATCCGGACCTGGGTGGTTGTTTTGGACCTGGTTGTAAAGTGGTCGGCGGATACGATTATGTGAACAAAGATTCTGTCCCTCTGGACGATTATGGCCATGGTACTCATATAGCCGGCACAATCGCCGCAAACAGTAACAATAGTTTAGGTATTGTCGGTGTCTGTCCCAAATGCCGTTTGTACTCCCAAAAGTTCTTAAATCATATGGGTTCGGGTTATGTCTCGGACGCCCTTCCGGCTCTCCGGGATGCGGTAAATGCCGGAGCCCGGGTTCTGAATAATAGTTGGGGTACCAGTCTGGGGTATATGCAGTCTCTCCAGGATATTATCAATTGGGCTACCGCTCAGGGAGTATTGGTAGTGGCCTCTGCCGGTAATGGCGGGATTGACGAAGTCCAATATCCGGCAGGATATAATAACGTGCTCAGCGTTGCCGCCACCACCAAAACAGACACCAAGGCTACCTATTCCAGTTATGGATCCTGGGTGGACGTGTCTGCTCCCGGTGGTCAAACCGATTATGTAAACCCCTGTCGCTATCCGGTTTCGGATGCGATTCTTTCCACCATTTCCGAGGGTTTTCTCTGGAGTAAATATTCCGCTTTTTGTGGTATTTTTAACAAAAACGGGCGCTATCTCGGGCTAACGGGCACATCCATGGCCGCTCCGCATGTCGCGGGCTTGGCAGGACTGTTGTTCTCCCTGAGTCCTAATCAGACTCCCAAAGCTATCAGCACTAAAATTACGGCGAATGCGGATTCTCTGAACTCGCTGAATCCGGATTATATCGGCAAGTTGGGTTCAGGCAGGATAAACGTTTATCGGGCTGTCAGAAGCCTGGCGCCCCCGCCGCCATTATGCTCGTACCCCGCCACGGAAGTCCTTGTCTCCAAATGTAATGTGGCTTCACAAATCGTTTCCAAACAACGAAATTACAATCTTTATTTCATGAAAAAATCAGACGAACTGGTATCGGCATATTTCCAATATGGTATTTTAAGCGGTCAGACTGCCACTGCCCAGTTGGGAAAATCAGACAATTGTGCATCCGGTACTTATACTTCTTTCAGAAGATATACCTTCCCGTCCACCGCCACTTATCCCGAAGGATATTTACCTCTGGAAAATTTCTATAAATCAGGGACGACGGACTATTTCGATGCCGCCAAAAAAAACCTTCAGCTTTCGGCGCTCACAAATCTGACGCTTGGCTCGAATACAAAATTGCAGTTATGTGTCCGTCCGAACCTTTTATCAGATCTGCCGGCTCTTCCGGTTCCCGGTACAGAACTCTTGATGTGTTCATACAAAGACCAATTCGGATCAGTCGGCAGTGCCAGCGGTCAGTTTAATTGGCCGAGTTCAATTGCAGTTGATCCCGGTGGAAATATCTATGTCACCGACAAAGAAAATTACCGGGTCCAGAAATTTGATTCAGCATTTAAATTCCTTAAGTCCTGGGGATCAATAGGTGATGGTCCCGGCCAGTTTAACTACCCCACAGGTCTGGCAATTGACAGCTCTGGGAACATCCTGGTGGGTGATCTGAGAAATAATCGCATCCAGAAATTTGATCCGGACGGCAAATTCATCAGTTCTTGGGGCACGACCGGATCAGGTGATGGTCAGTTTGAATATGTATATGATTTGGCACTCGATACTTCCGGTAATATCTATGTCACGGACGGTAACGACCGAGTTCAGAAATTTGATTCAAACGGGCGTTTCCTAACCAAATGGGGATCAACCGGTGCCGCTGTCGGCCAGTTTAACGGTCCGGTGGGTATAGCTGTCGACAAGCGGAATAATGTTTATGTCACCGATGTATTCAACAAACGCATTCAAAAATTCACCTCCTCGGGAATTTATATCACCAGTTGGGTGGGTAATAATTCCGTTGATGATTTCTTTATGCGCCGTGTCACCATAGATCCCAAGGGTTACGTCATTGTCACCGACGCTGACCAACAATGGATCCGTAAGTTTTCCTCCAATTTGATTTTCCTGTCGAAAATTGGCGCTTCGGGTATGGGTAACGGGGAATTCCGGGGTATCAATGGACTTACTTATGATTCCTCTGGCAGACTTTATGTTGCGGAAGAAAGTAATAATCGCATCCAAAGATTTACCTGCCCTTATTGATTGAAGGTATATAATACCAATATACATATGCCTGCCAAAAAAGCCGCCAGCCAAAAGAAAGAAACCTACAAAGTCGAGGGGGAGAAACTGATAGCCAAGGTCAAGGAGTTGGTCCGGGAGGGAAACGTCAGAAAAATCATCATCAAAGATAAAAACAATAAGACAGTCATGGAATTTCCTCTGACTTTGGGTGTAGTCGGAACCGTCCTGGCTCCCATTCTGGCCGCCGTCGGGGCTATCGCTGCCCTCATCGGCGAATGCTCCATCACCGTCGAACGCAGAACCTGAAAAATGCTACACTAATAGTATGTCTGCCGGGGGCGCCCAGAAGACTTCATCATCTCTGATTAGAAACTTTACTTTTGGCGTGGAAGACAGCCTGTCCTCTTCCGTAGGTTTGCTGTGCGGTATCGCCAGCGCCCAAATGAGCAGTTCGGCCATCATCGCCACCGGATTTATTCTCATTTTTATCGAAGCTCTGTCCATGGGTATCGGTAGTTTCCTCTCCGACCAGTCGGCCAACGAGTATCAGCTGCACCACGCCATCGCTTCCGGAAATTCTCTCCCCGGGGCGGTGATCATGTTTATTTCCTATTTCGGATCGGGATTTATTCCCTTGTTTCCTTATATTTTCTTCCCCCGGGCTCAGGCATTGAATTTGTCCATTATTTTCTCTTTGGCAGCTCTTTTTCTTCTGGGTTGTATCAATTCCGCCATTTCCCGCACCCCGCTTCTGAAAAACAGCCTGCGCATGCTGATACTGGGGGGAGTGGTAGTCATCGCCGGCCTTCTTGCCGGCCGTCTCCTCAAACTCTGAATTTTCTCCAATTCTTGTCAGTTCGGGTGCGATGAATTTTTTGCAGGCCCTGTTGCTCTCTCTTAAGCTTGGCAAAAGATCCCTGAATTGTTTTCACTTCCTGAAAGGAAAGATTTTGAAATTGGTGAATCCATGTATCAGGGGGGATAAATTTTGCTGATCGGTTTGTTTGATAAACCCGGGATACAAAATCCCGATACAACCCTTGAGATCCGGATACCAATGGAATTGATCGGGGTTTTATATGCAGCAGAACAGAGTCTACGTGAGGTTGGGGAGAAAAATCGGCTCTGTCAAACCTATGGACAATCTTTATGTCCCACCATGGGAAGTAGAGAATAGCCGCCAGAGTATTACCAAAAGAATTAACCAGGAACTTGTCAGCCGCTTCATTTTGCACAACCAAATAGCCGTCCTTAGGCGGGTAGGAAGATTCCAGGAGCTTACGGATTACTTCACCGGTGATTCTAAATGGAATATTTGAGAAGACTTTATAGGGTTTATTGGGAAGAGGTACACGGAGGAAGTCTGCCCGGATCAGTTTCAAGCGGTTTTGATGTCCAAGCCGCAGCAATAATCGGCTATACAGATCGGGATCTAATTCAATAGCCAGCACTTGCCCGGAATTATCCAAAAGCTCTTGGGTGATAATTCCCTGCCCGGGACCAATCTCCAATACCAGATCCTGTTTATCAATAGAAGACCTGCGGATCAGCTGTTTGACCAGCTGCCCGTCAATCAGAAAGTTCTGAGATAGGAGCCTCTTGCGTACCCGGTACATAAGAGCCTCCTGCAGGTAATACACATAACCCGTATATTTTAACAGAATTACAACCTCACAACAACTATAGGACTCTTATCTGGCGCTATGGATTTCAAGGATTATAATTTTGACCAAGAAGATAGAAAAATTGGTTATAAGTAGGGAGTTTTGAGTTTTGAATTTGATTTGTATTTTGATTTTTGAGCTTTGAGTTTTATAGTATATGTATGGCCCTGCCCGATGACCAGCTGAAAGCTTTGGTGCTCAAAGCCGGCTTGGTGGATTCCAAGCTTTTAGAGGACGCCATGGCTCAGGCCGTTACCACCGCCCGGCCTCTGGAGGAAACGATCGTCGAAAAAGGCCTGGCCACCGACACCCAATTGGGGATGGCCATCGCCAAGTATTACCAGGTTCCTTTTGTCTCCCTGGACAAGCTCACTATTCCCGAACCGGTTTTTTATCTCGTGCCGGAGCGTCTGGCCAGAAAATTCAAGGTCATTGCTTTCGCCCGGGATGCCGCCGGTCTGAAAATCGCTACTTCCGATCCCACCCAAAAAGACGTATTGGAGATGCTGGCCAAAAAAGCCGGGATCAAAATCCTGCCTCATTACGCCACTCCCCTGGACATCCTGAGCATCCTCCGGGCTTACGAAAAAGATTTGCAGAAAATGATTGACGACCTCCTGAAAGAGGAAGTCTGGAGTACAAAGACTCAGCTGGAAGACCCTCCGGTAGCCAAAATCGTGGATCTGTTGATAGATGCCGCCTATCAGGCCCGGGCATCAGATATCCATATCGAGCCGGAGGAAGATGACAGTCTGATCCGCTTCCGCATAGACGGTCTTCTGCAGGATCAGGTCCGGGCTCCCAAATTTCTTCACGACCGGATTATTACCCGTATCAAAGTTCTTTCCAACCTCAGAACCGACGAGCATCTGGCTCCCCAGGACGGTAAAATGCGTAGCGCCCTGGACGAGGAAACCATCGACATCCGCGTCTCTATTGTCCCGGTGGTGGAAGGTGAAAAAGGAGTCCTCCGGCTCCTGTCCACCCGCAGCCGGGAAATTTCCTTTGCCGAGCTGGGAATGAGCGAGACAGATCTCAAAAAAGTCTCCGCGGCCCATTCCAAATCCTACGGCATGATTCTCTCTACCGGCCCTACCGGCTCCGGAAAGACCACCTCCATTTATTCGGTTCTGAAAATTTTAAACACCCGTGAGAAAAACATCACCACTGTCGAGGACCCGGTGGAATACCGCATCCGTGGAGCCAATCAGATCCAGGTAAATCCCAAAGCCAACCTCACTTTCGCCAACGGTCTGCGCTCCATTCTCCGCCAGGATCCCAATGTCATTTTCGTAGGGGAAATCCGGGACGCGGAGACTGCCGGTATTGCCGTCAACGCCGCCCTTACCGGTCATCTGGTGCTGTCCACCCTGCATACCAACGATGCCGCCACCGCCATTCCCCGTTTGACGGATATGAAAATCGAACCCTTTCTGGTAGCCTCGACCGTAACCATTATCATTGCCCAGCGGTTGGTCCGGCGCATCTGCAACCAGTGTAAACAGAGTCAGGAGCTGACGCTGACAGAACTGGCCAGGAATTTCCCGCCCGAGGAAGTCAAAGCGGTTTTCAGCTCTGCCCGTACCATTACTATATATAGCGGCAAGGGGTGCAAGGCTTGCCGGTTCACGGGTTATGCCGGCCGGGTCGGCTTATTCGAAGTTCTGGAAGTTTCCAACCCCATCCGCAAACTGATTGTGGAAAAAACCGATTCGGATGTCATCGCCAAAGCCGCCCGGGGACAGGGGATGAAAACCATGCTGGAGGATGGTCTGGACAAAATTAACCGCGGCGTTACTACCGTCGAAGAAGTTCTCCGGGTTACCAAAGCCGAGTTCCTGACTTGACAAACCATGGCTGCCGTATCCAAAGTTTCGCTCTCCAATGGAGAAAAAATAGAGTTGATCAGCAACTTATCCACCATGCTGGGTGCCGGTATTCCCATTCTGGATGCCGTCAATTCCATCCTTGAGGATTCCAAAGGCAATCCCAAAAAAATTCTCGAATCTTTAAAAACCGACCTGATGTCCGGCAAACGCGTCTCCGCCTCCCTGGCCGGCTATCCCCGCGCATTCGACAAGGTGACTGTCAACCTCATCAAGGCTTCCGAGGAAGCCGGTACCCTGGAAACCACTCTCGAGGATCTGCGCACCCACATACGCCAGGAGATGGAATTCACGGACAAAATAAAGTTTGCCCTTCTTTATCCGGTGTTAATTATGGTGGTGTTTATTCTTGTCCTTTTAGTGATTCTGATTTACGTGGTTCCCAAAATATCGCAGGTATTTTCCCGTATGCGGGTCGATTTGCCTCTGCCTACCCGGATCATGATTTTCGTGTCCAACATTATGCTCCACTATACCTGGGCCCTGATCGGAGGTATGGCTTTATCGGTTGTGCTGCTAATAGTCCTTTACAAAAGCAAAAAGCACTTGGTGATGGAATTTTTTTTCTCCCTGCCCTTCGTCTCCAACCTCATAAAAATGGTTGACATGACCCGCTTCTGCCGCAGTATGTTTTTGCTTCTGAATTCCGGTTTGCCCATCACCTCCGCCCTGGATCTCACTCGGGAAGTGGTTTTCAAAAAACGTACTGCCAAAATCATCTCCTCCGCCCGGGACATGGTAATGTCCGGAAAGCGTCTTTCGGATGGTTTCCGTACCGCCAAAGGCTACTTCCCCTCCATCATAGTCAAGCTTATTGAATCCGGCGAAAAAAGCGGGACTCTGGACAAGTCCATGAAGGAAATATCCGAATATCTGGATTATCAGGTAGCCAACGCCCTCAAAGCTTTCACCGCCATACTGGAACCGGTGATGCTGGTTCTGGTCGGCGTCAGCGTCGGCGCGATGATGCTGGCTATTATCGCCCCGATCTATGGTCTCATCGGCCAGGTGGGGGGTCGCTGACATGCGTGGTTTTACACTGGTGGAAATGCTTATCACCCTGGGAATAATTGCCGTGATTCTCAGCTTTTCCAGCGTCAGTCTCCTGTCTTCTCGGAACCGCTCGTCTTTTGCCTCCGCCATGACCGTTATCCTAACGGATCTTAATTCCCAGCGGCTGAAAGCTATGTCCGGGGATACCGAAGGTGCCGCTCCCCCCGCCGGATACGGCATTTATTTCGGTTCGGACGGTTATACTCTGTTCAGGGGGGTATCCTTTTCGGCCGCGGATCCTGCAAATTTTGACATAAATCTGGATCCCGGTCAGAACTTTTCCGCCGTCGGGTTCCCCGGCTCATCCGTGGTATTTTTGGCCGGCAGCGGCGAGATTTCCGGTTTTTCTCCCGGCCAGGCGACTTTTACCCTGAACGATTCCCTGGAAAAAGTGGCTGCAACGGTTGTCCTGAATCAATTCGGCACTGTCGTATCAGCCGATTAGTTAACCATGAATATCAAAAGAAAGGGCCAAACCATTATCGAAATTGTCCTGGCAATGGGACTAACCTCCATTTTGCTTCCGGCTCTGTTAACCGGGTTGGTAGCTTCCCGCACCGGCCAGCCAAACGCCCGGCAGCGGACGACCGCCGTAGCCCTGGTTACTGAAAGTTTCGAAGCCGTCCGGGTCGTCCGGGCCAGAGGCTGGACGACTTTTGCCGTCAACGGCACTTACCATCCGGTCCCCAGCTCCGGTACCTGGACACTGGTTCCCGGCACACAGGTAATTGGCGATTTTGTCCGGTCGCTCACTATTGCCGATGTCCGCCGTAATTCCTCAGGAGAAATTGTCACCACCGGGGGCAACCTGGATCCTTCCACCAAGCTTATTACCCATACCGTCTCCTGGTCCGTCCCCATGCCGGCTTCCGTAAGTTTTTCCGCCTACCTCACCCGCTATCTGGAAAATGACGCTTACATCCAAACTACCGAAGCCGAATTTCTTACCGGAGCCCGCATCGGCACCACTATCACCAACACCGCCGGCGGGGAAGTTGCCCTCAGCTCCGGCGGCACCGGTCAGTGGTGCGATCCCAATCTATCTATTACTGCTCTGGATTTACCCAACCAAGGTGTCGCCAATGCCCTGACGGCTATCGAAGGCCGGGCATTTGCCGGCACCGGGGAAAATGCCTCCGGCATTTCTTTTGCCGACGTGTTCATTGCCAATACCAATCCGCCTTCCGCCTCCATCACCGGCACTTTCGACGGCTTCAAGACAAACGATATTTTCGGAGAATCCAACGGCTACGGTGAATATGCCTACCTGGCTACGGACACTAACGATAAAGAAATCGAAATTATCGCTCTTTCTGCCTCCCCCTATACCGAAGCCGGCTACTTCGATGCCGCCGGTCAGGCCGACGCCAACAGTGTTTATGTAACCGGCAATGTGGGCTATATGACCCAGAATAATATTTTCCGCACTTTCGATCTCTCCAGCCGTTCCGGATCCCGGCCCCAACTGGGGGCTCTTACTCTTGCCGGCACCGGCACCAAAGTCATCGTCGTTGGTAATTATGCTTTCGTCTCTGTTTCAGGTTCTTCCGGTACGGAGATGCAGATATTAGATGTTACCAACCCGGCCTCACTGGCGGTTGTGGGACAGGCTAATGTGGACGGTACCGACGGCCGGGATGTTTACATCAACCTCTCCGCCACCCGGGCTTATCTGGCTACCTCCGCTTCCTCATCCCAGCGGGAAATGTTTATTCTGGACATTTCCACCAAAACCGGTGACCGTCCTGTCCTGGGTAGCTATGAAGCCAGTGGCATGAGCCCCAAAGGCATCACCGTGGTTCCCGGAAACAAGGCCGTCTTGGTGGGTACCGGCGGTCAGGAATACCAGGTCATAAACATTACCGACGAATCCGCTCCTGCCGAATGCGGAGGCCTGAATATCGATACCGGGGTCAACGGGGTGGCTTCGGTGATAGAAGCAGACGGGGATGCTTATTCCTATATTATTACCGGGGATGCCGGCACGGAGCTGAAAATCATCGAAGGCGGCCCGGGAGGAAAATACTCTACTTCCGGTTCCTACGAATCCGCGACTTTTGATCTGGGGTATCAGCTGGCCTTCAACCGTTTTTTCGCCAATTACATCCGGCCGGATCAGTCCGATATTAATTTTCAGGTCGCTGTCGCCGATGCCGGCAGTGACGGCTGTAACGACGCCGGGTTTGTTTTTGTCGGCCCGGACGGTACCAGCGGCACTTTTTTCACTTCACCCGCCGCTATTCCTTTCAGTGACGACGGTATCGGTTACGAAAATCCCGGCCGTTGTTTCAGGTACAAGGTTTTTTTCTCCACTACAGACCAGAATGCCACCCCCGTTTTCTATGATGTTTCCGTTAATTACTCGCCCTGATTCTATGCGCCGCGCTTTCACCATGGTGGAACTTTTGATTTATCTGGCCTTGATGTCCATATTTTTGGTGATCTTCGGTCAGATCTTTTTTTCCGTTCTCGACACCCAGCTCAAATCCCGGGCGGTATCTGCGGTTCAGCAGGATGAGTTATATCTGTTATCGCGTTTTGGTCACGACATCCGCAGGGCCACAGCTGTCACCTCTCCCGCCTCGGCCGGTGAAATTTCTTCCAGCCTCGCTATCACTGTCAATAGTGTCAATCACACTTACGGCGCTTCATCCGGTTCCCTGACGCTGACAGTCGATGGGGTTACTTCCGCCCTGACTTCTTCCGGGACCCAGTTAACCGGATTTTCCGTTACCCGGTTGGGGGATCTCAACTCCAAACCCAGCATCCGGTTGGACATCGTTCTTACCGGTCGGACCACGTCTTTCAATCAAAATCTTGAAACCAGAAGTTTATCTACCACCTTTACTTTACGATAAAAAATCATATGCACCGCGGTCAGACCCTCATTTTCCTGTTGGTATTTATTGCCATGTCAGTCATCATCAGCACCGCGGCCATTGTGGTTATGATCGCCAATTCCCGGTCCGCATCTGCTCTGGAAAGCATGTCCGCTACCCTGGCAGTTACCGAATCCGGAGTCGAAAACGCTCTCATGCGCCTGTTAAGAAACCCGGGCTACACCGGCGAGACATTGACAGTAGGGGATGGTCTTGCCACAATTACCGTAACCGGCTCGGATCCGTTCAATATTGGCGCCACCGGTACGCTGGGGGATTATACCCGCAGTATCAGTGTCGTCGCTGGTTACAACGGGGGAATACTTACCGTTACCTCGTGGTCCGAGGTATTTCCCTAACAAATTTATGGCCAAAAAACCTGCCCCTCCGCTTGTCATCAATGTCTCCCGGGACAAAATCTTTTTTTGTACCCATGCCACTTCCGCCCCGGCTGTCTTTCCCCTGACCCCGGCCATGATTTCCGACCTGGAGGTAAAAGACAAAAACGAACTCACCGCCAAACTGCAGGAATTCATTCTGAAAAGCCAGCTCAAACCGGCACCCCTGGTCATAATCCTGGCGGAAATGGTCTATTTTGAAAAAAACTATATCGGCAATGTCCCGCCTACCCCCGAAGAGACCCAAAAATTTATCGACACTGTACCCTTTCCCACCGTCAGCGCCAAACTTTTTCACATTCCCGCCGGGTACAAACTCGCGGTCATCAACCGGGATCTGTACGAAACCATAGAGCAGGTTTTTGAACAGTTAAATTTCCGGATTCATTCCGTTATCCCCAATTTTGTGCTGGGAGCCATCAACGCTCCCAAGGAATTTTCCGCCCAATCCTGCCGGGTAATCTACAAAAAACTTGACTATCTGGCCGAAAACAGCTTCACCACTCCGCCGGAACAAATAACTGAGCTCCACCAGAAAGAGCAGGTATTCGTCAACCGCTACAAAATTCCTCTGGTTATTTTTTCTCTGGCTTTCATGGTGCTGTTCGGAGTTATGGTCTACTTATTATTGGTGGTCCCGGCCACCAAACCCAAATCCCGGGCCCGTCCGTCAGCCAGGATCACTCCCGCGGCAGTCAAGCCTACCACCCGCCCCTCGCCGACTGTTACTCCGGCTCCGTTGGCCACTCCGTCAGCGCAGTTACTGAGTCAAACTACGGTCCAGGTCCTCAACGGATCCGGAATTGCCGGTCAGGCAGCAGCGGTGGAGGCCAGACTCCGCGAAGCCGGATTCACCAGCCTGGTGACCGGTAATTCCCCCCGGGTCAATACCGGCGTAACCCAGATGGTATTCTCCAAAGAGTTGCCGCAAAACGTCCGCCAATGGATATCCGGTGTCGTCCAATCCCTTTATCCCGATGCTACTACCAGGGAAGGCACCGACACCCAATACGATGCCATTATCACCACCGGCAGGGTTACCCCTTGACAAACACTTTTCAAAAGGTCTAGCATATATACAATGCCCAAGTTTAGAAAAGGCTTCACGCTCATCGAACTTCTTGTAGTCATCGGAGTACTAGCCGTCCTTCTTACCATCACGCTGATTGCTATCAACCCCGCCCGCCAATTTGCCCAGTCCAACGATACCAAGCGTCGCAGTGACGTCAATTCCATTTTGAACGCCATTCATCAGTTCGGAGCGGACAACCGCGGTATTCTACCTGCAGGATTGGCCCAGGTGGCCGCGACCCCTATGCCCATCCAGAGAAGCGCCACCCCCGACCCCTCCGTTGAAGCGGATATCTGTGCCGACGTCGTTACCGATTACCTGGCCGCCCTGCCCGTCGATCCCCAGGTAGGTACCGGTACCCCGGTTACGGATTGCACCACGGCTTACCAGACAGGATATGAAGTCTCGGTCAGTGCCACCAATAACCGGGTTACTATCTACGCCACCGGCGAGCTCGACCCCCTCATCTCCGTCACCCGCTGAACTTAAAATGCATATCGTCTGTATCCCCTTCGGGGATTTTTTAACGTCTTCTTTTATAACTTCTTTCCCGTATGCTGCCGTCTTTTAAAGTACCCCGGATGGTAATTTCCTTGTCAGTGATATTCAGTATTTCCACGGGCCCCGTCGCCTTTTTACTGAAAAAGTATGACTTACCGTACAGATTAAATCTTCCCGCGTAATTTAAGGCTCTGAAATTCGGCGGAAGGCCAGATCTACTTGGCGGAATTTCACCCTTCTCTCTTTTGTTATCGGAAATTTGGCGGTGCTCTATCACAAATTGCGGTCTTTTAGGCTTTGTCCTGCGCTGGTCATATCCTTGTTGAAAACGGTGGCCCGTATCAAAAAAATATTTTGCGGAATTTATTCTCAATGCAGTTTCCCTTTTCCTTTCACTGTAGCGGGGAGCAGCCAGCGGTTGGTTTCTGTTCAAGCCCAGTAGTTCCCTGTAAGCATCTCCGTCTTCCAACCCGTGAGCATTCAGATGTGTCCCGGATAAAGTGTCAAATTCCCCACCGCATAAATGACAGATTATTTTTTCTCCGTCGGGCGTGAAGTTTATCTTGCCTTTCGATCCGAAGACTTCTCCACTTTCCACCCTTTCCTCCCAGTCAACAAAATGAGCCGTCGGGACTTTCCGTCTCTTTCTTAAAAAAGCTGTGGCATCTTCCCCAATATTGATACGGTATCCGGCCACAATAGCTGCCGCAGTCTGCCAAATCACCCCCCGGTTATCCAGCCCGGCCAACACTTGAGTCTGTATATCGACAACAGCCTGTTCGTTCGGGGATAGTCTGACCGGATTTTCCGTATTTGGCATAATCAAGCTAATAGTACCATGCAAGTTCATCTTGTCTTATCGGGTATCATCATGTAAATTGATTTGAGTATGCGCCTGTCCCGGTCACTGCTCCTTGTTACTCTGGGGGGCATAGCCGCAATTGTAGTTCTCCGCGTCAGTCTTACTGCTTTTTCCTCCGCCGCCTCCGCTCCGGGTTGCACCCCCCAAACCGCCGATGGTTTATTCGATCCCACGGAAACTATCGCCGTCTGGCAAAACCGGACGCTGACTCCCCCCGGAGCCCAAAACGACTCCGGTCTGGCTCTAGAAAAATCCGATCCCGCCGCGCAGGTTCTGGGGGTTAATGACAATAAATGGATAGAAATTGATTTGGGGAAACAAAAACTGATAGCCCATGAAGGGGGCCAGGTCTTCACCGACAGTCTGATTTCCAGTGGTTTGGGAAATCGCACCCCGGTGGGGGAGTATCGCATTTGGTACAAAATCCGGTCCACCAAAATGGAAGGCGGCAGTCGCCTGAACCGGACATATTACTATCTGCCCAATGTGCCTTATGCCATGTTTTTCTTCGGCAGCTACGGCATTCACGGCACCTACTGGCACAGTAACTTCGGCCACCGTATGAGTCATGGCTGTGTCAATGCTCCTACCAGCATTGCCGAAAAACTCTTTTATTGGACCGATCCGCCACTGACTCCGGGCAAATCTTACGTCCGTTCCACGGCAGAAAATCCCGGCACCCGGGTGATCGTGCACAACTGATTAATAGGATGCTTCCCCTAATGTCCATTTTTTGTGCTGAATATTTAATTTATGTCGTTCTGCTGGTCATTCCGGTTCTCTGGTTGGGGGGACAAAATCGTACCGCTCGGGGGGCGCTGCTGAGTCTGGGTATTGCTTGGGCTGTCGGTTTTGTCATAAAAAATCTTTATTATCTGCCACGGCCTTATATTGTTTCCGGTCGGCTTCCGCTGATTCCGGTTCTTTTAGACGGTTCATTTCCCAGCAACCACGCAATAGTTGCCCTGACACCGGTGTTCTTTCTGATTTTTATCCGCCGGAAACCGGGTCTTTGGCTGCTCCCGGCAGCTTTTCTGGTGGCATTTTCCCGGGTCGCAGTTGGAGTGCATACGTTGCCGGATATTCTCGGAGGTGTGGTTATTTCTCTTACAGTGGCCTACATCGTCTCCAGAAACGGAGCATGGGGTTGACACCTATCAGTCACAATGCTAGACTGCTAAAGTTATGGCGTTTTCCATAAATCGTGTCCCTGTCCCCGGAACTCCTGCGCCCCAAACGCCCCGGACTTTCCCGGTTGTTGCACTGCGTGAAGGTGTGGTTTTTCCTCACACTGAAGCTCATCTGACATTCGGCCGGCCAAAAAGCAACGCCGCTATAGAAACAGCCGTTCATCAGGATAAAAAAATAATTTTTGTCGCCCAGAAAAATTCTACCGCTGTTCCGACTCCCGACGATCTTTATCCGATCGGCACTTTATGCACAATTGAACAGGTAGCCCCTTACGGCCAGGAAATTCTGGCTCAGGTCCGGGGTGTTACCCGGGTAAAAATCGGCCCTTACTCATCCACCGAACCTTTTTTCGCCGCTCCCGTTCACATTTTGCCCGAACAGCAGACCGAAAACGACCAGCTGGTAGCTCTCGCCCGACAGGTGATTACGGAATTCAAAAACGCTTTCAACCTGGGTAAATCCGTGGATTTTCCGGTATTCATGCGCCTCATGGCCGGAGTTTCCGCTTCCGAACTGGCGGACCAGGTCGCCAACTCTCTGGAGATTTCCACCCAGATCAAACAGGGTTTGCTGGAAAACCTGTCGGTGGACAAACGTCTCGATGAAGTGTTGCATTACCTCGTTCATGAAGTCAAAGTTCTGGAGCTGGAAAAATCCATATCCTCAAAAACCCACGCCAAATTTGAAAAAAATATGCGGGAGCAGGTACTGCGCGAGCGCAAAAAAACCATTCAGGAGGAATTGGAAAAACTGGGTGCCGACAACAGTGAGGAAGATGATGACATTTCCGTCTTCAGAAAAAAAATCAAACAAGCCCGCATGCCCGCCCCTGTTCGCGCCAAAGCCGAGAAAGAATTAAACCGTCTGGCCCAGATGAGTCCCCAGAATCCCGAATCCAATTACATCCACACTTACCTCGACTGGCTGGTGGATATGCCCTGGAGCCATCTTTCCCCAAACCATGTTTCCATAGACAAAGCCGCCAAGGTTTTGGACGCGGACCATTTCGGTTTGAAAAAGGTCAAAGAGCGGATACTGGAATACCTGGCTGTTATGAAACTGAAAGCCCGTCAGCCTCAGGAAGAAAGCTCATCAGGACCAACCATTTTGTGTTTCGTCGGCCCTCCCGGTGTGGGTAAAACCTCCATCGGTAAATCCATAGCCAGGTCCCTGGGGCGCAAGTTCGTACGGGTGTCTCTTGGCGGTGTCCGTGACGAAGCAGAAATCCGGGGTCATCGCCGGACTTACGTCGGCAGTATGCCCGGCCGGATCATTCAGGGGGTGAAAAATGCCAGCACCGGTAACCCGGTCTTCATGTTGGACGAAATAGACAAACTGGCCAACGATTACCGCGGGGACCCCTCTGCAGCTTTACTGGAAGCTCTTGATCCCGAACAAAATCGCGAGTTTTCCGATCATTATCTGGAGGTGCCGTACGATCTGTCCCGGGTCATGTTTATCACTACCGCCAACCTCCTGGATACTATCCCCCCGGCTCTCAGGGACCGGCTGGAAGTCATTACCTTCCCCGGCTACACTCTGGATGAAAAACAGCATATCGCCGCCGATTTCCTCTGGCCAAAACAGCTGACAGCCAACGGTATGGGCAACAAATTACGCCTGTCCCCGGCGGCTCTGAAGGAAATCACTAGTCGTTATACCCGCGAAGCCGGAGTCCGAGACTTGGAACGCCATCTGGCCAAGATTTGTCGCAAGCTCGCCCGTCAATTGGCTGAAAAAAAGCGCGTCAAACCGGAAATTGCTCTGGCAGACATCCGCAAACTATTAGGTCCTCAGCGTTTTCCGGAAACTTTAGCTGAAAAAAAGGACGAGATCGGTATGAGTACCGGCCTGGCCTGGACCGAAGCCGGCGGGGACATCATATTTATTGAAGTTGCCCTTATGCCCGGCAAAGGGGATGTCCAGCTCACCGGCCAGCTGGGTGATGTTATGAAAGAATCCGCCAAAGCCGCTTATTCCTACATTCGTACCCGCTGGCAGACTCTGGGCCTCAAAGAAGATTTTTACAAAAAAATGGATATTCATATTCACGTTCCCGAAGGTGCGGTTCCCAAGGATGGGCCGTCTGCAGGTATCGCCATTGCCACGGCTATTATTTCAGCCCTTACTAAAGTGCCTACCCGCCGGGACTTGGCCATGACGGGAGAAATTACTCTGCGCGGTCGAGTGCTGGAAATCGGCGGAGTAAAGGAAAAAGTCATCGCCGCTCACCGGGCCGGCATCCGTCAGGTCATTCTTCCCCGGGAAAACCGCAAAGATCTGGAAGACGTCCCCCAGAGTGTCAAACGGGATCTCAAATTCCATTTCGTCTCTCATCTGGATGAAGTTCTCAAAGTCGCCCTGCGCTCCCTCTTATCCAACGGCCATCCCCGTCCCAAACACTCTTTCCCCCTCAGCCTTCACACACCGGGAGTGTGAAGGCTAAAGTGCTACAATATACTCGTGCCCTCAAGAGAAGTATTTTTAACTCCGGGGGAAGTCTATCATGTTTTTAATCGCGGTATAACCAACCAACTCACCTTCTTGGATACCCGGGATTATGACCATCTGCTTGAGACTTGCGTCTACTATCAAAAGTTAGCTTCTCCTGTAAGATTTTCTTATTTTATTCGTCTTTCCAAATCACTTAAACAGGAAATTCTTCAGCGAAGGGATAAGGGAGTTTCAGGTATTGAAATTATTGCCTTTTGTTTGATGCCAAATCATTTTCATTTGCTTGTCAAACAGTTAACCGATCAGGGTATTACAGATTTTCTCAGGAAAGTTACCAACAGTTATACCCGATATTTTAATACTCATCGAAGAAGAAACGGACCTTTATTTCAGGGAAGATTCAAAGCTGTAAAAATTGACAATGGGCAACAACTTCTTCACGTTTCGCGTTATATTCATCTTAATCCCTATTCAGCAGGGATTGTTAACAAATTTTCCGATCTGGAAAATTATCCGTACTCTTCATTCAAACAATTTACACATGAGTATTATAACCAGACATGTAACCCCAAAATAATATTGGAGTTATTTTCTGATAGGCAGGCATATAGACAATTCGTCTTAAACAATGCCGATTACCAACGAGAACTACATCACATCAAGCACCTTCTAATCGACACCTAGCCTTCACACACCGGGAGTGTGAAGGCTAAAATTCTCCCCCGCCCGCCAGTATCAACCCACCGTAAAATCCGCTCTTTTCCCCCAGCTGAGCCGGTACTATCTCCGGTACTTTAGTAAAAATCTTCAATTGTTCATTCACCAGCACTCCCAATTTTTCAAAAGATACGCTTTGCATTACCGAACCGCCGATAATTACAATCTCCGGGGACCACATCACACAAGTGTTGTGCACCCCTATGGCCAGGAGTCGGGCTTCATTCTCCCACACCTGCGGATCTTTGATATTTTCTCCCCTTTTACCGTGAATTTTAAAAATTGCCGTTCCGGAGGCAAAGTTTTCCCAATAATCTACTTGTCCGTCAACATTTATTATCTGTTGTCCCGGCTCAAAACCCATTGCTCTGGCATCTATTTTTCCATTGACTATCCTGGCTCCGCCGATTCCCGTCCCCACTGTCAGATAGGCGACAATGCTTTTTCTCCTGCCAGCCCCCACTGTTGCTTCTCCCAAACCTGCTACGGCAGCATCATTCTCCAGCACCACCTGGCAACCCAAGCCCTTCTCCAAATCGTTTTTCAAAGGCTTTTCCACCCAGTCCGGTAGGTTAGGAGAGGCTAGCAGCAGGCCTTTTTTCTGTTCTACCACCCCGGCAATGCCGCCTCCGGTTCTCACTATCGGCTTATTCCCGCTCGCCCAACGCAGCTTTTCAATCAGTGCCGCCACCCCCTGCTTGTATTTCTTTGGTGTAGGTCCCGCTGACATATCCCCCAACACCCTTCCGTCCGGACTGCCCGCGACCCGCATTGTGGTCCCTCCTACATCAAATACTAAATACATATATTTTTTATTATATCTGTTTAGAGTATAGTACTTTTAATGCCCATCAGAGTGCTGATGTTTGGGTGGGAGCTTCCGCCCTGCAACAGCGGCGGGTTGGGCGTAGCGTGCTATGGCTTAAGCCAGGCGCTGGTCCAATCCGACGTTGATGTAACCTTTGTCCTGCCCAAAAAAGTCCCTGTCAGGGCCGATTTTCTGCGTCTGGTCTTCGCTGATCTTTCCGGATTCGACTGGCCGAATTTTTCCCCTTATCTCAACATTAACGGTACCCCCCTCTCCGATAGTCAGGTCAGTGACCTCATCTCCCTGGTCCACCAGTATTCCCTGAAAGCGGCGGCTATTGCCAAAAAACACCATTGTGACCTGATCCATGCCCATGACTGGTTGTGTTTTCCCGCCGGTATCGCCGCCAGTCAGGCCACCGGCGTACCCCTGGTGTCCCACGTCCACGCTACCGAATACGACCGTTCCGGCGGCGCTTCTATCGACCCCATGGTTTATGCCCTGGAAAAACAGGGTATGGACCAGGCTGATGCTGTAATTGCCGTCAGCAATTTCACCAAAAATCTGCTGGCCAAATATTATCTGACCCCTCCGGAAAAGGTGAATGTCGTCCACAACGGTATCAATCCGGATGATTTTACCCCCGAAGACCTGGAATCCAACCCCCTGTCAGCCCTCAAACGGGCAGGATTCAAAATTGTTCTGTACGTCGGTCGGTTGTCTCTGCAAAAAGGCCCGGATTATTTCATCAAAGCCGCTCGCCGGGTACTGGATTTTGCCCCTCAAACCGTTTTTATCCTCGTCGGTTCAGGGGACATGGAAGGTCAGCTGATCAATATGACTGCCGGACTGGGCCTGTCGGACAAAGTCCTGTTTGCCGGATTTCTGCGCGGTCAGCTTCATAAACAGGCATTTCAGGCAGCCGATTTATTCGTCATGCCTTCCGTATCCGAGCCTTTCGGCATCACCGCCCTTGAAGCTGTTGCCCACGGCACTCCCGCCATTATTTCCAAACAATCCGGCGTTTCCGAAACCCTGTCTCATGTGCTGAAGGTGGATTTTTGGGACGTGGACGAAATGGCTAACCAGATACTTTCGGTTCTCAAATACAATTCCCTGCATACCAGTCTCAAAACAAACGGCCATCAGGAAGTCAAAAAAGTTTCCTGGGCCGCTGCTGCCGCCAAAACCATCGAAATTTACAAAAAAATCCTCTCAGCCAAAAAATAATCAGATGTCCGCTATTTGTTTTTATTTTCAGGTCCACCAGCCTTACCGGTTACGCAAATACCGGATTTTTGACATTGGCCACACCCATGAATATTTTTCAGATGCATCGGACAAGTTGGACAACAGGCAGATTCTTCAAAAGGTAGCCCGCAAATCGTATTTACCTACCAACAAAATTCTTCTGGGTTTATTGCAGAAACATCCCGGATTCAAAATAAGTTTCTCTCTTTCCGGGGTGGTACTGGAACAACTGGCCGATTTTTCTCCCGAAACCCTCGCTTCTTTCATGAATCTGGCCGCTACCGGCCGGGCGGAAATTCTTTCCGAAACGTATTACCACTCCCTTTCGTATCTGTATTCCAAAACCGAATTTCAAAGTCAGGTCAATCTCCACAGCCGGAAAATCAAATCCATCTTCGGTCAGACTCCAAAAATTTTCAGAAATACGGAACTGATATACAACAACGATTTAGCCTCCGATATTGCCCGTATGGGTTACAAAGGTATACTTTGTGAGGGGGCCGACCACATTTTGGGTTGGCGCAGTCCCAATTTTTTGTATCACCCGCCTGGCAATCCCAAAACAAAACTCCTTTTAAAAAACTACCGCCTCTCGGATGATATCGCTTTCCGTTTTTCTTCCAAAGAATGGGCGGATTATCCCCTGACAGCACCTAAATTTGCGTCATGGGTGTCGGCGGTCAACGGCAGCGGAGACATCGTCAATTTATTCATGGATTACGAAACTTTCGGCGAGCATCAATGGGAGGACACCGGTATTTTTGAATTCCTGCGCCATCTTCCAGGGGAGCTTCTAAAACATCCGGACAATTATTTCGTCACCCCCTCGGAGGCGGTCAAAAAATTACCTGCAGTGGGAGAGCTCGATATACCTCATTATATTTCCTGGGCCGACGTCGAGAGAGACTTGTCGGCCTGGCTAGGCAATCCCATGCAGGACGACGCGGCCTCCAAACTTTATCAATTGGAATCGGTGATTCTGAAAACCAAAGATCCCCGTCTGATAGACGACTGGAGAAAACTGCAAACCTCAGACCACTTCTATTACATGTGCACCAAATGGTTTTCGGATGGCGATGTCCACAAGTATTTCAATCCCTACGAATCGCCTTATGAAGCTTTTATTTCATTTATGAACATTCTCCAGGACCTAAAGCTTCGTCTGCCTGCACAAAAAGTTAACAGTAAAATATTTGAAAATTGAAAATTGTAAACTGAAAATTTATCAGTATGCCCCGCTCTCTGGTTCTTGCCAACGGAAACTTCTTAATCGGTCTCGACCACCGGGCTCAGGTCCGGGATTTCTATTTTCCCTATGTGGGAATGGAAAACCACACCGGCGGCAAGTTCCTGCACCGCTTGGGAGTCTGGGTGGAAAATTCTTTTTCTTGGCTGGATGATCCCGCCTGGCAGATTTCCTCTGTTTACCGGACCGATTCTCTGGCCACTGACATTACCGCGGCTCATCCCGGCCTGCAGATAAAATTGAATTTTACCGACGTTGTCTACAACGAAAAAGACATTTTTATCCGGTGCATCAGTGTCAGCAATACCGCGGATCGTCCCCGCCTGGTAAAGCTTTTTTTCAACCAGCAGTTCGAAATCTATGAATCTTTCCGCCGGGACACCGCCTTGTTCGAGCCCCAAAATCATGTGATTTTGCACTACGAAGGCCGGCGGGTTTTTTTGGTGAATACCTTATTGGACGACCGGTCTTTCGATGAGTACAGCACCGGGCTGTTCAATCTGGAAAACCGGGAGGGGACCTTCAAAGATGCCGAGGATGGTACCTTGTCCCAGAACCCGATTGAACACGGCCAGGTGGATTCGGTTATCGGTGTCCACCTCAACTTAGACGCCGGTAAATCCCGGGTGATGTATTACTGGATCACCGCCTCAAAATTTATGGAGGAAGCTTTGACTCTGAACCGTTATGTCCTGGAATCTACTCCCCAGCACCTTATCGACAGTACCTACAATTTTTGGCATGCCTGGACCAACCGCCGGGAAACCGATTTCCGGGATTTGCCGGTACCCGTGGTTGATCTTTTCAAAAAATCGCTGCTGATAATTCGTGCCCACGCCGACGGCCGCGGGGGTATTATCGCCTCCAGCGATTCGGACTTGCTCCAATACGGCCTGGATACTTATGGTTATGTCTGGCCCAGGGACGGGGCTATCAGTGCCATGGCTCTGGACCGGGCAGGGGATTATGAAGTAGCCCAGCGTTTTTTTGAATTTTGCCATTCAGTCATCAATCCCGGAGGTTTCTTTATGCACAAGTACCGGGTAGATCAGTCCCTGGGTAGTTCCTGGCACCCCTGGGTCAGAAACGGACAGCCGCAACTGCCGATTCAGGAAGACGAAACCGCGCTGGTAGTTTACGCACTTTGGCAGCATTACCAGAGTACTAGAAATCTGGAATTTATCGAAGCCCATTATAATTCCCTTATAAAAAAAGCCTCGGATTTTCTGGTTTCTTACCGCTACCCAGCCACCGGCCTGCCCAAAAGCAGTTACGATATCTGGGAAGAAAAATACGGCACTTCAACTTATACCAGTGCTACTGTTTATGGAGCCCTGAAAGCCGCCGGAAATCTGGCGGAAATCCTGGGCAAAAAAGACCAAGCCGCCCGCTACCTGGCAGCCGCTTCGGAAATCAAAACCGGTATCCTCACCCATCTTTACGACCCCAAAGACGGCTACTTTTACAAAATGATCAATTACTCGGCTGATCCGCCGGTTATCGACCGCACCGTGGATATTTCCGGGGTCTACGGTATCTTCAAATTCGGTCTGTTAGGGCCCTCGGATGAAAAGCTGACCCGCGCCTTATCCTTTACCCTTTTCCGGCTGGGGCTGACCACTCTGGTCGGTGGAGTCGCCCGCTACGAGGGAGACGCTTATTACAAAAAAGACCCTTCACTTCCGGGTAATCCCTGGTTTATCGCCACCCTCTGGTTAGCTCAGTACTATTTGACTCAGGCAGAAAAACCGGCCGATCTGGCCGCTGTCCGCCGCCTCCTGTCCTGGACCGCCAAACACGCCACCCCGGCCGGACTTCTGTCAGAGCAGCTGGACCCGCATACCGGCGAACAGATCTCCGCCTCGCCTTTAACCTGGAGCCATTCCGAATTCGTCATTACCGTTCTCGATTATCTGGATAAATTAAAACTTCTGGACTAATATCCGGATCAATATGACTGTAATCTGGTCCTGGCAGGAGCACCGGATTCCTTCTCACCATTCCGACAGCCGAACTTCCAGATGATTTCAAAGAATTATCCTTTGAGCCTATCGATGGAAGTCTGCAGCTCCTCGTCGATTACCCGGATTCCTTCAGGTTCCGGTATGCAGGGAAAAACCACATCGCATCTGCCCATAACCCTAACCGGACATTGGAATACTCCCGGAGTTTCAGTCCGGGCCAACCAATGAAAGGTATCTTCGCTTCGATGAATAGTAGGAACTCCTTTGCCCAACAGAAATCTGATAAATCCCGTTACGCAACCTCCCTCAAAATGATAACCCTGAAAATCAATCGGATGGCATTTGGGTAAAGCTTCAGGCATGCGTTGATTTGCGATTATACTTCGTTTGACCTGGGATGCAATAGAACTCACCCAATCAAACTGGGATATCCCAAACCGCGTCCGGGTCCAAAAAGTGGTTTATATGTAAAGAAATAACCGAAGAGACGAGGCTATAAAAGTCCTAACCTTGGGAATCCTCAAAATAACGGAAAAAAATTACAAATACTCAACCGGTTTATGTGACCCCGGAGGGATTCGAACCCTCGGTCTTCAGGATGAGAACCTGATGTCCTGGACCGCTAGACGACGGGGCCTGTTTGCCTGAATTTTACCAATTTTCCAACAGCTATTCGAATTTTACCTGACCGAAATCAAAAGTCCGCCCCATTCCACCAGTGTAAATCCTACCCGTTTCACAGCCGTCAGTTTTTGCGGTTTCAAATATTTAGGTCTGGCCAATCCCTCAAACTCCAGGAATATCCTGATTTTGGTGTCCGGCACAGGGGATACTATCAGCGGTGCCAACCGGTCCATTTCCGCCGTCCCCAGCCAGGTTAACCGTACATACGGAGTAACCGGCATTTTCGGCAGCCAGAATTCCAGAAAATCAGCCGTCTCCCTATCGTTCAAACCCAATGCCATTAAATTTTTCATCAGAGTAGTCTCAATGTTTGCCTGTTTGACCGCAACTCCCCGGTCTCTCAGATCCGGGTATTCCCCATGCCCCTGTCCGTCCCAGAATAAATAATCGTATACAATGCCATCCGCTTTCAACTTTCCCGACTGGCCGGCTGTCACCGTCCACCCGTCGGTTTTGTAAACCGGTTTACTGTCAGAAATATTTGCTTCCACTCTTACATTTACTACGGTATCTTCGGTCGGATACAGATATATTACCGGTTTGGCGCACTCTGCATTCGGTCCGAATTCCTGGTTTACCCAAATCTGCCAGTCGCCCAGCGGGTCCTGCCACAGGAAATGATTCTCTTGTCCGGCAAATTCTGTCAAAGTTATCATTTGGTCTCTTCCTACCTGATACACCTGCTCATAAATTGATTTCACCAGCTCATTACCGGGATCTTTAATTTGATAAACCGGTTCTCCGGTTTTTGCTTTCCCGGTCTGAATCTTCCCTGTCAGCAAACCCGAACTGTCCTGTACCACGGGGACACTACCCATCAAAGCACTGCTCCCGCAACTGGAAAACATCCCGTTAATAAAGCCCTTATCCTCCTCGGCGTTATTATTCCAGTTAATTTGAGGAATATTATCGTCATCAAACAGGGAGGTTTTGAGAGAGTAGGGAACCACATAATTATCCTTCAGCCTTAAGTAAATTTTTCTCCCGAACACATCACTATCGGTTAATATTTTTGTCCTGGTCTGATACAACATCCCGTAATCCGTCTCGACTATTTTAATGGGATTTTTCAGTTCGCTGAATTTATCATAACTCATGTAGCCGATTCTGAAAGTCATCCCCGCTACCATCATCTCTTCAGGAGACAAAACCCCCTCAATCTTCTGCTCTGTCACTCCCACTTCAGGAAGCAACTTGGCATCCAGCGATTCCCACCATTCATCCCCGGCCTGTCTTACATAGTAATATTTCCCATCAGCAGACTTAAGAATCCGGACCACCATCCCGCTCATCCCCGGAGCCTGTACGGGAATACTCACATCGATCAGCCGTTCACCCGCTGCAAAACCGGCCACCTCACTAAATACCGCCTCTTGCGTGACCAGGGGTGAAAATTCCTGAGAATCGTCTTCTTCGGGGCGGAAAATCACCACTCCGGTAATAATTTTAGGCACCGGATACCAAGTCGCCTTTCCCGGATTAAAACCGGCCAATATCCTGTCACCGTCAGTTGGCGCGGTTGTCGGACCGGTAGGTGGATTCTGGATCTCCATAACCGGGGTCTTTCTCCTCTGTTGCCAGCGAATGATCCATATTCCTCCACCCAAGACTATCAGGGAAAGCAAAACCCCCCCGGTATAAAACCACTTCTTACCGGATAAAGGCGGTTTGGCTGCCGGAATCGGTTCAGTTACAGGCTCCGGATTGACTACTTCTGCCTCCATACGACTCGCTTTTGAGCATATCACATCTGATAGTGAATAAAAATCTCTCCGGTTTGGTCAATTCCCAATCTGTCAAAATACTCGGTTTTCTCCAACCCGCGCTGCAGATAAGTCTGTCCGGATATTTCGCCCAAAGGCAGAAAAATTATTCTCACTCCTTCTCCGGTGTCAATTCCCGCCACAGCCAAATCCTTACCCAGGTTTACCGTCAGTTTATTGGCTTCCCTGGTAACTTTAGACGCCTTCCCACCGGGGATAATTTCCAGACCCCGGATCAGATTGAATGTTTCGGTCAGATTTTCATTCACGTACTCCGTGCCGTAAAAAAACCTTTCTCCCGGACCGGGTTTATCCCGCGCTCCGCTGATATTTTTTGTCATCAAAAAAGTAAAGGTATCGAATTTATTATTTCGCCGACCCCGCCGGTACCAGCCCATAATGTGACTGGTCGATTCCGTATCCCGCTGTCCGATTATTTCGGCTGAATTCGTGTGAGCAAACAGCAAAAAATTATCAGCTTTTCTTAAATCTGAAAATTTGCGGGTCACATACAGAGAATTCGGGCTGTCCGCCTCGGAAGCCATTATCAAATCCGGATCAGGTGCGGCTAATGCTTTCAGACTGAAAGCATCATGCACATCCGCCAGTGCGTGTGGCAGGTAATGGGAAAAATCCACCGAAGCTATTACCAAACAATCCCAACGGCAATTGGCTGACAATCTGTCAGCCAAAGCATCCAGCTTTTTCCGGCTTACTCTCTCGCCCACCAAAAGCGGTACAATCCGCGCCCGGGGAAAGTAAGTTTTTATTTCCGGTAAAATATTATAAATCCCGTGATCGATTGTCAGCAGTCTGTTACTCCTGGAAAAGTCCGATGTAATATTTTTACCCGTCCGATCAGCATACTCCAATAAACCATTGGAGAGGGTCCAGTTTCTGTCGCTAAAAAAAATACTCTCCTGATTTGGGGAAAAATGATCCGGCGACAAAAGTATCACCGTCCTGGTCAGCGGTCTGGCTTTGGCGGTCCGGTTAAAAAACATCTGCCGGATATTCCTGACCGTGTTCTGATGGGGGACGATTATGGCCGTAGGCTGGAAATACCAGCTCCAAATCAGTACTACCAGTTTAATCCCGATCAGTTTATCCCACGGCATACTTCATTCTACCTCCGGGAAAATCGGCATGAACGGGCCGAATTTCCCACATTCAGCCTCGATTGACAAGTGCTTGACAGGTGGGTAAAATACCCCAGACTCGAGACTTAATGGCCCCGCCTATAGGCGCGGCTTATTTTTTTAGACTCGACACACTTCAAAATATGCACCAGAATATGCTCATTACCCAGGTAGGTCTTGACGAACTCAAGGCCGAATTGGCGGATCTCACGGATACCCGCCGTCCCGCCCAGGTCAACCGTCTGTCAGTAGCCCGCAGTATGGGCGATTTGTCGGAAAATAGCGACTACATCAGTGCCAAAGAGGAATTATCCTTTATTGACGGCCGTATTTCCGAACTGGAAGACATTATTAGAAATGCCAAAGTCACTTTGCCCAAATCTGGCTCCCTGATCGATTTCGGCCATTTGGTGACGGTCAAGGTTAACTCTACCGAGACCGTATTCCGGATAGTGGGGGAATGGGAGGCCGATCCGGCTCAAAAGAAAATTTCCGCCCAGTCACCTCTGGGCAAAGCCCTCATTGGTAAAGCTGTGGGGGACAAGGTGGAAGTCGCCGCCCCTGCCGGAAAAATTCTGTACACCATCCTCGCTATCCAGTAGAATCGCCTCATGGGCAATCCAGCACCTCCCGGCTCCCGCCTAGAAGAAATCCGCCGGGTCAGGATGGACAAATTGTCTAAACTGAGAAGTCTTGGAGTTGATCCATATCCCTCCAAATATTCAAAAGTTTTGACTCCTATCGCATCCGCACGCACCAAACTCAATCAGGAAGTTTCCGTCGCCGGCCGTATTTGGCGCTGGCGCGAACACGGCCATGTCATATTTGCCGACCTGAAAGATGCTTCAGGTCAGGTCCAGCTTCTGCTTCAGAAAAAAATTCTAGGGGATAAATTTTCCCGGCTAAAATTGTTTGATGTCGGTGATTTCATGGGTGTTTCCGGTACTATGGTAACTACTCAGGCTGGTGAAACCACAGTCGACGTCTCTCATTTTGAATTGTTGTCCAAAACCCTCCGCCCGTTTCCCGATCAATGGGACGGTTTAAAAGATAAAGAAACCCGCTTCCGAAGGCGTTATCTGGATACCAATATCAATCCCGAAGTCAGGGACAGGTTTATCCGTCGTTCCCGTTTTTGGGAAGCCCACCGCGATTTTTTCAAAGACCGGGGCTTTATTGAAATTAACATTCCGGTTCTGGAACACATCCCCGGCGGGGGTGACGCTAAACCGTTTGTTACTCATATGGACGCAATCGATCAGGATTTCTATCTGCGCATTTCCCAGGAATTATTTCTTAAGAGACTGATCGGAGGAGGTTATGAAAAAGTATACGAAATCGGTCCGCGCTTCAGGAATGAAGGATTATCCGACGAACACCTTCCTGAACATATTGCCATGGAGTTTTATTGGGCATATGCCGACTGGAAAGACGGAATGCAAATGATCAAGGACTTATTTCAGCATATTCAGAAACATGTATATGACAATAAAAAGAAGTTTTCCATCCGCGGATTCGATGTGGATTTTTCCCAAGGGTGGCAAACCATCGATTTTGGCGGGCTGATCAGATCCAGATATGGTCTGGATGTATATCATGCCGATTTTGACAACTTGAAAAAGACTCTTACAAAATTCAATATACCCGTCGGAAAAATAAAGAATATACCCCGGGCGGTAGACGCTCTTTGGAAAGAAGCCCGGAAATCTATTGCCGGGCCCGCATTTCTGATCAATCACCCGAAATTCCTATCACCTTTGCAAAAACCCAGCCCCGGAAATCCTGATATTGTGGAACGCTTCCAGCCGATTATTGCCGGGTCGGAACTGGGTAACGGCTGGACCGAAGTCAATGACCCGGTCGACCAGTTCAAACGTTTTTCTGAACAACAGAAAATGCGGGATGCCGGTGACGAGGAAGCTCAATGGCTGGATATTGATTATGTGGAAATGCTGGAATACGGTATGCCACCCACATTCGGTTACGGCCATTCAGAACGGGTATTCTGGTTTTTGGAAGACGTCAGTGCGCGCGAAGGAGTTCCCTTTCCCCAGCTTCGCTTTGAACTCGAGGAAGCGACCAAAAAAATCTACGGTCTATGAAATTTCTGTCACCCACCCTTCCCAAAGCCTTCCTGACTTTAATTCTGCTGTTAGTAATTTCCCAGTTAGCCGGTTCTGTGGGAATTGTTAATTACGATTCCGATTCCGGACTGCGCCCGGTTATCAGATACCAGCCGGAATTATTAACCGTTTACTACACCGTCAGGCCGGTTCTCTGGCTGCCGGTTTATTACCAGTTCCGTAACTCACCCGCCAAATATAACGTCGAGGAGCTTTTGCCTTACGTTTTTCCCTATTGGCTGGGTGTCTCTTATATTCTTACCTGTACTGTTTTTTGGCTTCCGAGTTGGTTAAAATCTCTCAATTCCAGACAACATTATTACCACCGTCCGGACCATTTCTCAGGATAAATATGATTAACCGCAACCAGGCGTGGGATCTGCTCACCTCGAAATTATCAAACAAAAATCTGGTCCGGCATTGTCTGGCGGTGGAAGCAGTGATGCGGGAGTTGGCGAAGTACTTCGAAGCTTCAGCAGACAAATGGGGGATAGTAGGGCTCTTGCATGACGGCGATTATGAATTATCCAGGGACGATCCGACCAAACATACCTTGTTAATGCACGGCTGGCTGACCGGAATGAGAGAAACTGATCCGGAAATTCTCTCCGCTATTCTTTCCCACAACTTCGCTCATACCGGTAAAAATCCGCCTGCCAATAAGCTGGAATGGTCGCTTTATTGTTGTGACGAACTGACCGGTCTGATTGTCGCCGTTGCCTTGGTTATGCCGGACAAAAAACTGTCCTCGGTTACTCCCGAGGCCGTAATGAAAAAATTCACCCAAAAATCATTCGCCGCCGGTGCTCATCGCGAACAGATCGCCCTGTGTGAGCAGAAACTGGGTATCAAACTTGAAGATTTCATTTCCCTGTCTCTCTCCGCCATGCAGTCGATTTCTCCGGAATTGGGTATATAATCGCCCCATAGTATGTCAGATTATGAACGGGATTATAATCGTCCCCCGCCACCCCCCCGGCCACCGGACCGCAGGCTAATTACCGGCCTATTAATCGCCAACGGTACCCTCATTGAAGGTTTGGCTCTGTTTGTTGATAATGAACCATATATAAAATTCGGGCTTATGGCTGTTGGAGTCATCGTTTACGCGGTTGCCGCCAAAGTTCATTACTCCTGAACCTCTCCGAATCATCCATTGCTCATAGGTTGAGCCTGTAGTACAATCTGCCGCATGACTCTGGAGACCCCGAATAATAACGTCCGGACATACAATCAGCAGGTTGAGTCAGCAAGGAAAGACGTAGCGGCGGGAAATACTGCCGGCATAACGCCGCAAAAATATCCTGATATAGAGGCAGATCACCTGAAAAATTTTCAAATATCCTCTCTTAGAGTTATTTTCGAAGAATTTTTACCCAATTTAAAATTGGTTAGCTCAAAACGGGAATCATTATCTGGGATAGCCTCTTATTTAGTGAAGTTGGTTAATCAGGCTGCAGAAATTGCTGCCACCCTCCCCTTGGAACCTGAAGCGGCTAAATTCGTTGATATAATCACATTAAGCCCGGATGATATCGCATTAATTAGCTTTAATATTGCTTGGGGAAACAAAGACTTTTTTGATCCCGAAAAAAATTACAATATGAGAAATTTCCCCCCCGAAATGGTGGAAAGGATGCAGAATGCAGCCCGGCAAAGTGAACTTGCGTTCGTATCCAACTTGCGTAGACCCGGATTCTGATGCCCTCCTCTACGACCCCGTTTGTACGATCGTACAAACGGCGTATATGTCAATGTTGCTATTAAATCCGGGTCTGTTATAATTTCTGGATATTCAAAGGCGTTTGAGTCCGAATTCCATCGGACGATGCCGGCTTCATAGCTTTAGCGAAGTAGCCCGGGTCAGCCCGTAACAGCAGTAAATTAAGTATTAGTTGAGGTGGCACCTGAAACCGCAGCTCGCAATCATTTGCGAGTTTTTTTATTTGTCCATGACCAAAATATTCTTAATCAGACATGCCGAGTCCCTGGCTAATGCAGCGGGGATTTATCAGGGTCAGACATACGACACCGATTTATCCCCCCTTGGCCGCCACCAGGCACGGGCTTTATCAGACCGCTTCCGGGCACAAAATTTCGACCGAGTAATTTCCAGTCCCCTCAGGCGCGCAGTACAGACTGCCTCCGGACTGGGTCGGGTCGAAACTGATACGGGTCTGCTGGAGACAAACCACGGTGCTTGGGAAGGTTTGTCAAAATCCGAAATCTCCGCTCGCTGGCCGGATCTTTATCACTGTTGGCTGACCTGTCCTGCAGAAGTAGTTTTCCCCGGTGGGGAAGCTTTCACCGAAACCGCTACCCGGGCTATGACCTGGTTTTGGCAAATAACCCGCCGATCCGGATCTTTTGCCGTAATCACCCACATAAATATTATCCAGTCAATTATTGTCAATCTCTTGAACTCGGACTTAAACCGTACGCTCGACTATCCTCTCCAACCTACCGGCGTTTCCCTCTTCACGGCTCATAGTCCGGTCCGGATCGAATATCTCAATGACTTTTCCCACTTAAAAAGTATAAAATCAGATTTATCAACCCATGCCCTTTAAACCATGTTGGATATAAAATTTGTCAGGGAAAACCCGGAGTTGGTCCGCAAGAATATAAATTTTCGGGGTGGGAAAGTCAGCGTTGATGATTTCCTGAAGGCAGACAAAGAACACCGGGATCTGATTGGGCAGGTCGAAAAACTCCGGGCCTCAAGAAATATTTCATCCGCCAAAAAACCAAATCCTGAGGAACTAAAAAAATTAAGACAGCAGCGTGAGGAATTGAAAAAGTTGGAGAACCGGCTGGATAAATCAGAAAAAACAGCACTTGATCTGTTGTCCCGGATACCGAACATGTCTTCACCCCGCATGCCCGAGGGTAATGGAGATGCTGATCATGTTGAATTGGCGGTCTGGAATCCGGACCGGAAATATTTGGACCAAAACAAGTTGGGGAAAGGTTTCAACTCCGCCCAATATATGCCGTTAAAGGATTTTCCTGTCAGGGATCATGTGGATTTGGGAAAAGAGCTGAATATTATTGATGTCGAACAAAGCGCTGTCACTTCAGGGTCGCGTTTCGCCTACCTCAAAGGGGATGCCGCTCTCTTACAATTTGCCCTCTTCGAATTGCTCAAAAATAAATTGGTGCAGGAGGGATTCGAACCCATGATAGTCCCGGTCATGGTCAGGGAACAGGTGTTGTTCGGAACTAGCCATTTCCCCGAAGGCCGCGATCAGGTTTATGAAGTAGGTACTCAAAATGTGGAGGAAAACCAACAGCTATTTCTGGTAGGTTCATCCGAACCGCCCCTGTTTGCATATTACATGGGCAGGACTTTATCGGAAAAAGATCTGCCGAAGAAATTCTTTGCCTATACCCACTGTTTCAGAAGTGAAGTGGGTTCGTGGGGAAAAGATGTCCGCGGACTGAAACGGGTTCATCAGTTTGATAAATTGGAAATGGACGCATTGACTGCACAGGATAAATCGGAAGAAATGATGGAATATCTGCGAAGTATTAATGAATGGCTGATGCAACAGCTGAACTTACCCTACCGCGTAATTATGAAGTGTTCCCGCGATTGCGGCTATAATGCCACCTATTTACAGTATGATTTGGAGGGTTGGCTGCCGGGACAGAAAGAATTTATCGAGTTGGGTTCCAATACGGACGCCTGGGATTATCAGGCTCGCCGGTTGAATATCCGGTATCTTGATAGTCAGGGGCAAAGAAAGTATGTACATACTGTTAATGATACCGGTATCCCCATGGGCAGAATGCTCATTGCCATACTGGAAAATTATCAGAACGCCGACGGCACAGTCACCGTCCCCGAAGCTCTCCGTCCATACATGGGTAAAGACAAAATCACCTCCCGGAAGTAGAATTTACTGATGGCAATTATTCATCGTCTTTCTCCCCTTCGTCGTTTCTGGCAAACATACCGGCAGGTGCTATCAATCGCCTATCAAGTAAATTCCGGATTATTGATTATGGTAACCGTCATCAATTCATTTTGGGGTCTGACCAATCTTCCGGCGCTATACATCAATAAATTATTAATAGATATTGTCGTAAACAATATCGGAAAAAGTGATTGGGTAGATCCGATAAAAAATATTCTCCTGATTCTGTTTGTCCGCTTCATTATCGATTTATCCCGATCTGTTTTATCCCGGATTAATATGGCGTATTCGGATCAACTCACCAGTCAAATTAATGATCATGTGGAAAAAATTCTGGCCGAAAAAATAAATACCCTGGATATTCCCACAGTAGAATCGTCGGATTTTCAGGATCAGTACAAAAAGATTGAGAGGGAATCCGGATCGCGGGTCTGGAATATGGTTTCTCCCATTTCGGACATTCCTAACGCCATTTTTACACTTGCCTCCGGAATTGCCCCCATTTTTATTTTCAACCCCCTGATTGGTCTGTTAGTTGTGATTGTCCGGATTCCCGAAATTATTGCCAATACCAAAGTCGCTAAACTGGATTACGAACTCTCCGAGAAATTGAGCCAGAAATGGCGGATATGGGGTTGGATTAGCTATCACCTGACCAATATAAAACATTTATATGAAAATAACATTCTGGGAAATTCAGCCTATCTCATAAAGAAACTGGCCGGTGTTCAGAATGAAGTCAGACAAGCTCAATTTGAAAGAAGAATGACCCGGGCAAAACTCAGAAATTTAGCAGACATCCCCAACAATATTCTGTTACTGGCCTTAAATTCCTACTTCTTTATTTTAGCAATAATTGGGAAAATCTCTCTCGGTACTGCCCAGCTTCTCTACCAGGCCGCCAACACATTAGGTAACGGCTTCGCCATGCTGGTAAATAGCGGCGTCAGGCTCTATGAAAATTATTTGTTTGTTCAGGATTTATCGGAGTTTTTAAGCCTGGAAACAAAACATCCGTCCGGTCATAAACCATTTCCGAAAAATATTACATCGGGTTTGGAATTTCGGCATGTTTGGTTTAAATATCCCAATTCCCCGGACTGGATACTCAAAGATATTAATCTCCAAATTAAATCCATGGAAAACATTGCCCTCATCGGGGAGAATGGGGCCGGGAAGTCGACTCTCATCAAACTTTTGGTCGGTTTTTATCGTCCTGACAGGGGTGAAATTTTGATTGATGGAATAAATATCAACAATTACGACCAACAGGAATATTGGAAAAATATCGGTGTCCTGTTTCAGGACTTTAGTCAATACCCCTTTACTGCCAGAGAAAGTATCGGCTACGGGGATGTGTCCAGGATAAACTCGCTAAACGAAATCCGTGAGGCCGCCAAACTTACGGACATTGACTCATTTATTTCCCGTCTGCCCCTGGGTTATGACAATCCTCTCACCAAGGAATTTGATCAGGGGATAGAACCTTCAAAAGGTCAATGGCAAAGAATCGCCCTTTCCCGAACTCTTTTTCGCAAATCCCAAATAATTATTCTTGACGAGCCTACCAGCAATGTTGATCCCCAGGCTGAAGAGAATATTTTCAATCAAATTCTGACTTTGGGCCGAAAGAAGATTATTGTTTTAGTTTCCCATCGCTTTAACACTGTTCGCCAGGCAGACCGGATTTTAGTTATCAAAGACGGTCAGGTGTCCGAGTCCGGTAGCCATAACCAGCTTCTTAAACTCAAAGGTACCTACTCCCACCTCTTCTCCCTCCAGGCCAAAAGTTACAAATAGGGGTGGTAAAATTCTATCCATGGACAATACTATTGTCACTTCCCAGCAGATTACGGACGAGTTGGCCCGGCAGCTGAATCAAACGAATGAATCCCAGGTCAAAGAAGAGGAAGTATTGGAAGGTACGGTAGTAGATGAGTCTTTTATCCCCCCTTCTTCGCCCCCATCGCATTCCTCCTCCACCTCCCGATCCGCCGAAGAAGAACTCCGCTCCCGAGTCGAATCCGGAGAGTGGGACAATCTGGACGATCTGGAAGCGTTTCGTCTGCGGACTCCGGAAGGTCAATTAATGTCCCGGACGGAAGCTTTGGATTTTCGGGTACGCCAGCTGGAACGCCGTTTGCCGATGCTTTTGAATCAGCATCTTCACGATGCTTACGTCCAGGTTCTCAAAAAAATTCATGCCTTACGAAAAACCAAAGCCGCCCTTTTCTATTTCTTCTACAAAGATGCCGGTCAACGTGATCTGGGCTCCGGATAACAAGATGCCGAAAGCTGTCTCCGACCTGGGGTTTTTTAGTCTTATGGTAGCCCTTATCTTCATTCTGGTCTTTACCTATGTTTCCCGCGAACGCTACTTCTATTTCTGGGACAATTTATATTATCAGAATTCGGCCTTTCATCTGGCAGACACTTTCCGCACTAGCCTCCCGTCTGTCATTCCCCTGGTCAGTCGGACTTTAAGTTATGAATACAATAATATCTTTGCTCTCCCCCTGATCCCGTTGATTTTGGTTTTCGGCGGATCCCGCTTGGGATATATTACCAGCCTGGCTTTGGTATATCAGCTGGCTTATGCCATAGCCCTGGGATATCTGGCTTCACGCATATTTAAAACCACTCCCCGTCCGGCTTTTTGGATAACCGCCTTTATGGTTATATTTACTCCATTTTCCTGGGTAACTACCTTGCGGGGAACTCCTGACATAGGAGGTGCCCTGCTGTTGGTTTTGGCTCTCTCAATTTACATACCCGATCCGCTGCTAAAAAGTTACCGCCGGATTATTATTTTGGGAATTCTTCTCGGAGTTATGGTTCTCTTCCGGCGTCATTTCGCCTATCCGGCTCTGGCTTTTTTCATCTCTCTGGTTCTCTATTCACCCAAGAATATTTACCGTGCCGGTCTGACCGCTGGTGTTAGTTTATGTTTTCTACTTGTTTTCGGCAGACCCTTTCTCATCCGGGCTCTGACTACCAACTACCTGGTTCTTTATTCATCTTATATGGTTTCTCCTTGGTCTGTGTTTATTTATTTTCTTACATTTTTCGGTCTGATCGTCTGGACTCTGTCAATTTTAGGTATGAAATATTTACCCCGCCAGGTAAATTTGCTGGCATTAATCTCCCTTTTTATCTGGATATTTATTGTCCGTCAACCCGGATCTCAGTATGCCCTGCATTTTAATTTTCTGATTATTCTGGGCTTGGTCTCCCATCTCCTGCACCACCGCCTCAGGTTTGCCGGGATATTTATGGTCCTTTTTCTCTGTGTTAACTTTTTCTGGGGACTATTCGGCTATCGAATCGGTAATAATATACTGCTGTCCGCTCCGACGCCTCCTCTGGTTCGCACAGATTATGACCAAATAGTTCAATTGGTCGCATATTTACGAACCATAACCACAGCTTCCGACCCGATTTACGTGGTCGATTCTTCACTGATCATGAATGATGACCTGCTGTTTGAAGCGGATAAAATTTTAAATACCGACGGTCCCAAATTACATATTCTGATTTCACCCCAGGTTGATTCCCGCGACTGGCTACCCCTACAGGATCTGCTGCAGGCTGAATATGTTGTTCTCTCCCAACCTTTTCAGCATCATTTACCCGAGTCGAAACAAAAAGTAGTTAGTGTAGTTTACACCGCCTTCATGGACAATTGGGACATTGCCAAAGATTTCTTGCCTTTACCCCGGACGTTTGATCTGGCTGGCGGGGTGCGCCTGCGGATTTATCACCGTATCCGGCCCACCTCTCCTGAAATTGCCGAAAAAACTGCAATTCAGATATCCTCCTATGTCTATCAGTAACCTCATCTCCAACCTTTTCTCTCCCCGGGTAGTAACCACGGTTAATTCCCGCTTCAGCGGCCAAATCCGGGTAATGCAGACAGGTGGACAGAAATATATCGCCACAGGTGTTTTAACCCAGAGTGGCGGGCTGGTAGCCGATGTCTGGCGTCCGGTAATCAAATCATTGTCTAAAACCTATAACCTAAAACCTAGAACCTGTCTAATTTTGGGTCTTGCTGGTGGAACCGTTGCTGGAATAATTTCTAAAGCTTTTCCCGGGATCCGCATCGTCGGCGTCGAAATCGACCCGGTGATGATTGACCTGGGTAAAAAATACCTCGGTCTGGATCAAATCCCCAATCTGGAAATCATCAAGGCCGACGCCAACTCTTATATCCGCAACTTAAACTTAAACTTTGACTTCGTTCTTGTAGACCTCTATCTCGGCGACCAAATTCCGCAATTCGTATATTCGGAAAAATTTTTAGGTCAATTGGGTCAATTAGGTAAATTAGTAGTTATTAATCACCTTTTTTATGATCCGCCTAAACGTCAGACGGCCGAAGAGTTAGTTAAAAAACTGGGCAAAATTTTTCCCTCTGTCCGTCTTCACCGCGTTCTGACCAACCTACTGATAATTTGCGAATAAAAAGCTATAATTCCTAGACGCTAGCCCCTAGTCACTAGTCGCTGACTTATGTTTAAATTCCTGAACAAATTTTTTGATCTGAACCGGAAAGAGATAATCAGGTTGCAGACCCGGGTAGATACCGTTAATGCGGTAGGGGACAAGTTTTCCAAACTGAAAAAACCCGAGGACTTCAAAGCCTACACTGCTCAACTGAAAAAACGGCTGGCAGACGGTCAGACTTTGGACGATATTCTGCCCGAAGCTTTTGCTCTGGTTCGCGAAGCCTCCCAACAGGCTATCGGCCTTCGTCCATACGATGTCCAGCTCATGGCCGCCATTGCTTTCCACGAGGGTAAGGTGGCGGAACAAAAAACAGGAGAAGGCAAAACCCTCTCCGCCATTCCGGCCATGTATCTGAATGCTCTTACCGGTAATGGTACCCACCTGGTCACCGTCAACGACTATTTAGCCCGCCGTGATGCCGGTTGGAACGGCCCCACTTTTCATCTTTTAGGCCTGTCAGTCGGGATTATTATGCATGAGAAATCATTTATGTACGACCCGGTGTATCTGGATTCCACCCACGGTGATGACCGCCTGGCCCACTTGCGTCCCGTTTCCCGCCGCGAAGCGTATGCTGCGGACATTACGTACGGTACCAACAATGAATTCGGTTTCGATTACCTCCGCGACAACATGGTCGGGGATCTGGCAGAAATGTCCCAGCGCGGACACCATTTTGCCATTGTCGACGAAGTCGACTCTATTCTCATCGACGAAGCCCGTACGCCGCTGATTATTTCCGCCCCGGATATCGAACCCACGCAGAAATATTTTGAATTTGCCAACCTAGTCAACCGTCTTTCCGGTGATACCGACTACATCATTGACGAAAAGCACCGCACCGCCAATCTGACGGAACACGGTATCAAAAAAGTGGAAAAAATTCTGGGGGTGGAAAATCTTTACGAAAAAGATTTCGACACCATCCACCATCTGGAAAACGCCCTCAAAGCCCGCACCCTTTTTCTCAAAGACAAAGATTACATCATCCGCGACAACCAGGTAGTGATCGTAGACGAATTTACTGGCCGGCTTATGCCCGGACGCCGCTGGTCGGAAGGCATTCATCAGGCGGTGGAAGCCAAGGAAAACGTTACCATCCAGCAGGAATCCCGGACTCTGGCCACTATTTCTTTCCAGAATTATTTTCGGATGTATACCAAACTGGCAGGTATGACCGGTACCGCTGCCACCGAAGCCGAAGAATTGAATAAAATTTACAAACTGGAAGTGGTCGTCATCCCCACCCACCGGCCGATGATCCGGATCGACAATCCCGATATCGTTTACAAAACCACCCGGGCCAAATACACCGCGCTGTCGGAGGAACTGGCGGATTGTCACCGCCGGGGTCAGCCGGTTCTTGTGGGTACGACCTCTATTGAAAAAAATGAAATCGTAGCCGAACTGTTAAAACACAAAGGAGTCCCTCACCAGCTGTTAAATGCCAAAAATCACGAACAGGAAGCTACCATTATCTCCGAAGCCGGGCGCAAGGGGGCCGTCACCATCGCCACCAACATTGCCGGTCGGGGAGTAGACATTATTCTCGGAGGCACACCCCCCCCCAACCCCAAGTTCGTTCTGGGCAAAGACAAACTTACGGAAAAACAGTATGAAAAAGAACTGGCCAAATGGCAGCATCTTCACGACGAAGTTGTCTCTCTGGGAGGTTTGCATGTCATCGGTACTGAACGCCATGAATCCCGCCGTATCGACAATCAGCTGCGAGGTCGCTCCGGCCGTCAGGGTGACCCCGGTTCCACCCGCTTCTACCTGGCTCTGGACGACGAAATTATGCGTATTTTCGGTGGTGACCAGGTAGCCAAAATTATGGGATTCTTAAAAATTCCCGAAAACGAACCCATCGAGCATGGCATGGTTAGTAAAGCTATCGAGCAGGCCCAGATCAAAGTAGAAGGATTCAATTTTGACGCCAGAAAGCATGTTGTCGATTACGACGACGTCATGAACAAGCAGCGCGAAATAATTTACGGATTGCGATCCCGGGTGTTAAAAAACGAAATTACCGATGAAGAAGTAATTACCAAACTTCAAAACCAGCTGGCCAAGATCGTCAACATCTACGCTCCCCGGGGAATTGTGGAATCCGAAGTCCTGCCCATAGTTACCAGTCTGGTGGAAATCGTGCCCTTCGACGATTTTTCCCAGCAGGCATTGGCCAAACAAATGAAAACTTCCGGTACCGCCGGTGAAATCATCAAACTCACCGGTCAGATTATCGGAGATGCCGCTTCAAAGCGCAAAAAACAGGTAGGGGACAAGACCTGGGAGGACATCATCAAATATGCTTATCTCACTTCTATCGATACTTTATGGATGGATCATTTGGATGCTGTGGACGATCTGCGCTCCGGTATCGGTCTTAGAGGTTACGGCCAGCGCGACCCCCTGGTGGAATACAAAGGCGAGGCTTTTGCCATGTTTGAGAGGCTGGTTACCCAGATCGATTCCGAATTCGGCAAACGTTTATTCAGAATTCAGATTGGTACTCCACCGCCGATTCAACCCCCGCCGCAGATGATCGAGATCAAACCTGAAATGTCAGTTGCGGATCTGGCCCAACCCGAGGTCGCTACTCCCGTTTCTTCCGCCAAAAATGCTCCCCCCCGTGAATTCCTGTCCGCATTTTCTACTCTCCAAAAAGGCGGCCAGGAAAATCCCAGAAAAAACCTCGGCCGCAACGACCCCTGCTGGTGCGGCAAAAGGAAACCAGACGGATCACCAGTTAAATATAAACACTGTCATTACCCAAATTAAACCTCAAATCTTGATATAATTTCTTGATAAAGGGAACAAGATTTCTTTGGATATCGTCTCGTGAATTAACCTTAATAAATCTTCTAGTAATTACGGAGTGACACGTGGGACACAAAATGATCCAATGTTTGGGATCCTTAGATTTGGATATTAAATGATGCCATTCGCACATTTTAATTCCACAACACTCACATGCGTACCCATACAACTTCAACGCTTTCTTTCGAAAAGTAGATTTGGCTGTTCCTTTATGGTTTTTCCACATATTCAAGTTCATTCGGTAATATCTTATAACCCACTGACTAACACCCAGAATTTGCGAAATTTCCTTACCAGTTTTTGTGTGCCAATTTTTTTCTTGACAATATTTCTGATTTGGATTATCAATTGATAGAAAACGGTCAAAATTTCCGGAATGCCTGAGATCCAGGTTAAATTCAATCTCTCCCTCACCCGCCCCTGACTTCCCTATATATTAGCCACGAAAGGATTCTCCTTGAATTGTATAATTGTGACTATGGCAGACCTGAAGACTTTGGAAAAGAAAGTTAATGAGCTGGAACAGAGGTTAAAGAGACTTGAGACAGACAAAGTTTGGATGGATGAGCTTTACAAAAAAGCCCGGGAATTGGTGGTAAAACACAATCGGGCCTCGGCAATTTTCCTGCAGAGAAAATTGTTGATCGACAATATAAGAGCAGAAAGAATACTGGACGAGCTGCAAACAAATGGAGTAATTGGACCGGCCTCGGGGGCTGAACCCAGAAAAGTGCTGGTGAAGGATAGAATTGCCGGGTAGAATAAGCCAACTTCTTCTTATGACCAATACCAAAATAAGGTTTGCATATTTCGATATCGGCGGGGTGGTGGTGCTGGATTTCAGCGGGACGAATAAATGACAAATTCTGAAAAATGAATTGGGTATAAAACCGGAGCGGGACAGCGAGTTTGGGATATTTTGGGATAGATATGAATCTGAAGCTTGTTTGGGCCGGGATCTGGATACAATATTGCCGCAGTCAATTTAAGCCCGGATCACCTCTTGGTCCGTCTGTCACGTAAATATCTCACAGAACATCTTTGAATTATTCCTGTATAATCCCGGCTTCATGCAAAAGACCATTCAGCGGCCTTTCCTGGTAGATATGATGTCCGCGCGCCAGCGCCGGATCTTCCGGATTCTTGTCGGTGTGTGGATAATATCAGTAATCTTCTACTTTCATTGGTGGTTTGCCTACCACCATGTCATCACCTGGGCCAGATATATCATAAACAGTTTGTTAATCGGGTGGACTTTAGTTATCCCCGGTTACTATTTTTACTTTGTTGGTCGGATGAAACGGGCAAATCCTGAAATTCGCCTGCCGGACTCCTGGTCCGTTGCCATGGTGGTAACCAAAGCCCCGTCGGAACCATTTCCGGTGGTCAAAAAAACCCTGCTTGCCATGTTATCCCAGGTATACCCGCACGATACCTGGCTGGCAGATGAAGATCCGGCACCCGAAGTTATTATTTGGTGCAGGAACCATAATGTAGCCATTTCCACCCGCAAAGGTGACCCCGAATACCAGAGGTATGACTGGCCCCGGCGCCGGAAATGCAAAGAAGGCAACTTAGCCTATTTTTATGATCATTACGGTTACGACCGCTACGATTTCGTGGTTCAGATGGATGCCGACCATGTCCCCGCCCCCGGATATTTGGAGGCAATGCTGCACCCGTTTGTAAACCCGGCTGTGGGTTATGTCTCCGCCCCGAGTATTTGCGACGCCAATGCCCGCCAAAGCTGGGCCGCCCGTGCCAGATTGTATGCGGAAGCGTCTTTGCACGGGTCGCTTCAGGCAGGATACTCTGCCGGCTGGGCTCCCTTATGTATCGGCTCTCATTACACAGTCAGAACCCGGGCTTTAAAAGACATTGGCGGACTGGGACCTGAATTGGCGGAAGATCATTCTACTTCTTTACTTTTCAACGCCGCCGGATGGAGCGGAGTGCACGCCGTTGATGCCATTGCCCACGGGGACGGCCCGGCAACTTTTTCGGACGCCATGACCCAGGAATTCCAGTGGTCCCGAAGCCTGGTGATACTTTTATTAACCCTGACTCCGAAAGTACTCAACAGGCTTACTCTCAAGAAAAAGTTTGAATTTCTGTTTGCCCAGTTGTGGTATCCGCTTTTCTCCGGGGTTATGCTGTCGGCATTTCTTCTGCCGTTGGAAGCCATTATTACCGGCAAACCATGGGTAAACATCAATTATGTGGAGTTTGTACTTAATTCTCTTGCCCCTGCGCTGAGCGGATTTCTGATTCTATTCTGGATAAGAAACCAGGGGTGGCTCCGTCCGGTCCGGATCCCTTTATTCAGTTGGGAAATAGTTTTGTTTCAAATTGCCCGGTGGCCATGGGTATTATGGGGAACAATTTTGGCCGTATTAAGTGTTCTCAGGCAGGTTGAATCCGATTTCCGGGTTACTCCCAAAGGCAGCCGGTCTGCGTCGCCCGTGCCATTACGGGTTATTATACCCTACTTCATTCTCAGCGGAACTTCTGCTTTTCTGGTTTTATTAGGCGCCAAAAGCCGGTCTTCCTACGGTTATTATTATTTTGCGATAATCAACGCTTTTATGTATCTCATCTTAATTATTGCTGTTATCTACAAGCACTTCGATGAAAACCCTTCAGAGTCTTAGAGCCGGATGGATTTATCTTATCCTGCTGTTTGGTCTGATTACTCTGTGCTGGTACGCACTGGTTTTAAGGGGTCAGGATGCCATGTCTGGTCTCAGTTGGAATAGCCGCCCCCTAACCAAATCCCTCCTCACCGTCAATTTCGGGGTTTATGATCCGGAGGCAGAATTTTCCGATTCCGATTTTATTGCCGTCGACCATTATTTTCTGGATTGGCGAAAAATTGATGATTCCGGAATACAAACTCTTTTAGATAAAACGCACAACAAAAATCGCTGGCTTCTACTCACCATCGAACCTTGGGTTGAGGAGGACAAAAAATCAGGCCTTATGGAGGATATCTCAGCAGGTGTTTACGATAATCGGATTACCGGAATATGCAGTCTGATCAACAGCTCCGCCAGTCCGGTACTAATCCGTTTTGCCCATGAGATGGAAAGAGTCACGGGTAGATATCCCTGGGCTGTCTCACAGCCGGATATGTATATCAGCGCCTATCGCCGGTTTGTATCCCTTTGCCGGCCTCTGATAAAAGACGGTTTTTTTGTCTGGTCTCCGGCCGGAGATAAAGGTCTGGAAAAATATTGGCCGGGTCATGAATACGCGGACTACATCGGTTTGTCTGTCTACCATTATCCCCGGTATGAGCAGGACAACTACCACCGGGATTTCTCATTTCAGGAAATATTTTCCGAAAAATTTAACCGGATAAAAGATTTTTCAAAACCGGTTATTCTGGCGGAAGTCGGTGTTACCGGGGATAAGGCGTATCAAACTGCCTGGTTGCGCCGGGGAATCGCCGGTCTGATTTCCTTTCCGTCGGTTAAAACCCTGGTATATTTTAATGCGCAGGATTCACCCGGAGCCTGGCCTTCAGCCTATCAGGTGCCGAACTGGCACATCGACCCGTCCGCCTTACAGATCCCCGAAAAATAAACCCGCTCAACCTCACAAACGGACCTCTTGCAGGCAGAATATGGAGAAAAAAAGTCCGGATGGAAGGGCTTTCCTATTTAACATCGGAATTCTGGCTTTAACCCACACTGCTGACCTGCTGTCGACAAATTTAGCCATCAAAGCGGGTGCTATTGAAGTGGGTATTGTCCCGAATTTTCTTAAAAATATTGAACCTTTGGCGGAAATTATGCGAAATAACCCCCCGGAATTATCAGAAATAGATATTTCTGCGAAAGTCAGTATTTCTTCGTTTATGATTGCCGAGCTTTGGGTAATGCGCCAATAGGAGAAACATATTCCTGAAAAAAAGAAAATTAACTCGTAACTACTCAGGCATGGTTCAGAAAGCACCACAGGTGGTGGCATAGGTCTCTTTTGGCTCAAATTCGCCACATTTGGGATGGCTAGATATGGCGAGTAATCGCAATTTCGACCTTTTTCGTCACAGATGGTGATATTTAATCAAATAGGCTGAGTAGTTACATTAACTCATTAAATTTAATCCGCAGAGCAAATATCTGGTTTCTTTGGATGAAGCAAATAATTTAGTTCTGGCAATTCTGCACGACAAATAGTTTCCCAGCCTCACAAGAGCTCCGTTTACCCGTTAATTTTCTTAGAATCCAACCTGTACAGGAAATATTCACCGCATCTGATTTTTTCTATGGCTATTTTTTCAACGTAGTCATACTGGCCTTCGGGGTTCGAAAAAAAAATAACTACTATAGAATGATCGCCTCTAATGGATTTTATTTTATTTCTGATGTCAGACAGGGAATAGATTTTGTAGACTCTTTTCAGGGAAAAAGCCAGCATCTGCGGCGGATACGGACCTATCTCAAACTGGGGAGAAAAGACCACATCGTTAAATGTAGTACACGATCTCACAGCTGCCCCGATGTTTTGAATCGACGGGTCAGGCAGTGGAAAAAATATTTTATATAGCGGAAATATACCACGTAGATACAAAATAGCGGCGGCCAGCATTACCAAAGGTAGAATACGAAAGGTAGTGTGTCTAAACAATAAAGATATCAGTACGGGCAGTAATACAAAAGGGACGATAGCAATGGTCAGAGAAAATTTCAAAACAGAGAAATCATGATTGGCGGAATGCACTTTAAAAAATACTATCTGGGTAAGAGGGACAAGTATAAACATACAGTTGTAGATGTATAGCAACCCGGTATTTCGATTTATTTTCAGCCTCCCTTTTCGATACGCAATATACATAAATATTCCAATCAGGTAGATAATCACCGCTGATATCATTAACAGCCATAGACCCGTTTCTCCGTAACCATTCTGGATATAGGATTTAATAGCAAACGCGAAAGCCCGGGGATTTACTCCGTCATTCCAAATACCGGTTCGCGACAAAAACCTTTCCGATAATTGTGACATTTCCCCCAAAAATGAAATCTGAATGGTATATAACCCCAGAGCCAATATCGCAGGCAAAAAGAAAATAAGGGTTCCGGGAATAAACGGCTTTATTAGACGGTGTCTATAATTAGTGATAAATCTTTTAATGTAAAATGCGATCAGCAGAATAAGGAACAACCAGTCAGTTAAAACTCCGTAAAATATTACAATCACCTGAAGAGTACTCACCGCAAATCGGATTTTTTTGTTTTCATAAAAATCAAGCCATAATTCCAGAAAAATGAACAAAACTAACGGGAGTAAAACAGCCTGGTCGGTGAAATAAGCCTGTTGAAAATAGTAGAGAGGAGAAGGTAACAACAATTCTAGAAGAATGGGAATAAGACTGAAAACAAATGCTGCAAAAGTGCTCAATCGGAGTTTCTTTAATAATACAAATACAAACAGCCCCAAAAATAACGCAGTGAAATAGTGATTTATCAAAGCAATAGTCATGATTATTGGTATAGTAGGTTCCTGCCGCAGCAGCAGACTAAAAAGATAAATAGGGAAAATTGCACCGACAGGATAAGATACGTATAGTTCCCTGGAATGCAAGCTGGTGAATTCTACAGACGCAGGGTTATAAAGCATCGCAAAATAAATCTTAAAAGGATTTTCTCTGAGCCAGTTATTGACGAACAATATCGGTACGGCTAAATTCCACTGATGGTGCTTTAGGGAAATAGTATTATAGTAAGGTCTTCTGATTTTCAGAGAATAAGTAAAGACACATATTGCAGTCATCAGTATCAAACCCACGGCAATTAGCACATCCAAATGTCGTTTCAACCGGTTCATTGTTTATTTATACTTCATAGAATCTCCGGGTGGTACAATCTAAACATGATTGAAGCCACTCCGGATCCGGAAGGTAACAAAACCGTCATCAGGCCGGTGGGAATTATCGAATTCATCATAATCGGCGATGAATCACACGTTCACATCCCGCTGCTGCATTCGGTCAGTCGGAACGAGTATGAACTGCCGGGAGGTGCGGCCAAACATTGCGAAATTGATGCCTTACCCCGTGAAATATTTGAAGAAACCGGACTTGAATTTTCCCCGCCTGGAAGACTCACCCCGTAAATTACCTGGTGACCGAATCTGTTGTCACCAAAACAGGAAAAGTCCTGTTTGGAGCTGATCTGGATTTTGCATGGTGTCATCTAGTATTAAAAGCTGCCGACCTCAAAAGAATTCTTCCCGAAATAAAAAGCCGCGATTTAACTGTATTTGCAGAAATTGTCTTCAGTTTAAGAAAATCAATAATCACCAGAGATGTAGACTGGCTTTCCTGGGATGACCCCTACATCCTGGGTAAAGATGCTGGAGAACTCAAGTCGATGCCATTCCCATGGTAAAAATGCTTTTTGGGAAGTACTTGTGAGGTTCCGACCTTGATTTCCCTGCACCCGACGGAGTAATTGATTTTCCCCTCCCAACTCCCGTTATCCTCATAATTTCCTTTGCGTAACGTTGCCCCCAGATATTTTGACACAATTACCGCCGGTACGTCAGATTGAACATTTACCGATCCGGCTGTCTTTGCCACCAGCGGCCACATGTTGATTATCGCCAGTAAATAGCCTTATTAAATAATGGTGGTCATCAAAGTAGGGTTCATTAGGGAAGTCAGAAAACAAGCACCAGGAGTAAAAATTACAGGCTTGTCTTGTTCACCAATTAATAAACCATTTGGGCACCAAGTGGATTTCGATTTGGAAAAAAACAAATTGCAAGATTGAATGCAACAATAGCCAGATTATTAGAATAAAATTACTTGCCCGAGGTTCTCTTAGCCTTCATACACCGGGAGTGTGAATAGCCTTAGGATTAATCGCCTTACTTGTATTCTTTTTTACACATTCTGCATGCGTAACATAGTGGATCTGCCGGTTCTTTGCCTCCGGGATTGTCCGGGATTATTTTTATGGGGACACCCTGTTCCCTAAGTCTAATCAAGTCTGCAAATGCTTGAATAAACTCATCTGTATTTGGATAACCGCTGCTTGGTCCCCACCCTGCTACCATATCTCGTGCGTTTTCTTTAGGGGATCTTCCTCCTGAACTCCTAACTGCAATATCTGCCATCTTCACGTTGTGATCTAGATACCCTGGTGTTGGTCTTTTCATGCAAGTCGAAAAGATCGCTTAACGATCATATTGGTTTCCAGAATCCCGATTAACAGGTCCTCCAATAACGCTTTGGTCATTCCGGAATGGCTTTCGCCCCGGCCGCAATAGGAGGTCACAGCGCTCACTCCACCCGGATGTTGAACGAGATAGTCAGTCAGGTTATAAACTTTACCCGAAATGATCAGCCAGCAGTCATTCCGGTTGTTATGTTTAACTACCACTTCAGCCGTCAACAATTCGCGTTGGGTGGCAGAGGCTATAACCTGGCCTTTGTTCCGTACCACCATGGAAGCGGTCAGTATCGAGGTTACCGACACAAAAAAAATAAACAGTGATATACCAACGAGAATTTTTATTTTCACCGGGTCATTATAACCTCACAAGACAACCTTAGCTGCCCTCAAACAAACTTGCGGACAAAGATTGCCGTGGTAGCATCATCAAATATTTTTTTCCACCAGCCGGTTTTTGATTTTCGCTCCAACTCAAAGCATAAATGTGTGTCTTTGGAAATGAAAACAGTATTGAATTGACTGTCATTAATATCTAGTTCACCCGATTCTTGACGACATAAAACAGAAAGTTACTCCAGTGCTGCAGCACGCGGGTGTAATTCGGTCTTCAATTTTTGGCTCTTACGTCAGAGGAGATAACCGGGAAGACAGTGATATCGATATCCTAGTGGAATTGCCCAAAGGACGAAGTTTGCTAGACTTAGTCAGACTGCAAAGGGAGCTAGGCAACGTACTAGTCAAAAAAGTTGATCTTTTGACATACAATTCTATTTCCCCGCTTCTCAAAGACTATATCTTAAAAGATCAAGTTCAAATATTGTGAAAAAAGATCCCAAAATACTGATAACTCACATTCTCCAAAGTATTGAGTCTGTCGAAAAGTACTCCAAAGGGCTAGAAAAGGAACGGTTTATGATCGACGAAGAAAAACAAGACGCAATTATCAGAAAACTGGAAGTTATTGGTGAAGCAGTTGCCAACTTAGAAGATAAATTCAAGCAAGACTATCCAAATATTCCCTGGCAGGATATTGCAGACATGAGAAACAGGCTCATCCATGAATATTTTGCTGTAGACCTGGGCTTGGTGTGGGAAGTTCTCTAAAAGGACTTGCCCATCCTTAAAGAAAACATACTAAAAATGGGCAACATAGAGTGAATTTTGTGTGGTACCCTATTTAACTAGCACTTCAAAAAATGCCACTACCCTAATTAGAGCTAAGTATAGCCAATATTTAGCAATTAGAAAGTGTACTGCTGTCCTCCAGCCTCATTGATCTAGTTCCTAATAACCATCGGTAACCATTAGGAAAATTATAGGATATCGAATGGTATAATTGGAGGCATAATGACATGGCTATAGAGACGGAGAAAAAAGTGAACGATTTTGCACATCGTACCAGTCATCGCAATCGTATATTCAAACACCTGGAGAGGGTTGAGAGATCGTGGGAGAGAAATGAGGTTAGTTCAAATTTCCCAGTTTCATTAGAAATTCAACCAACCGACAGGTGTAATCTTTCCTGTAGATTCTGTGCTTATAGGAATCTAAGGTTAAACGGAGATTTGCCAGTCCAGGTTTTTTCCGACCTGGTGCAGGAGTTGGTGACAGAACAGAAGACCCGCTCGGTGGTGTTCTCCGGAGGAGGCGAGCCTAGCTGTCATCCTTATTTACCTGAAGCTATTATACAATTAAATGCCGGCGGGATCGAAACCGGAATACTCACCAACGGTGTGGCCATGAATACCAGGCTGGAAGAGGCTTACCAAAAATGCCGCTGGATTCGCTTCTCCCTGAATGCCGCCGACGAGACAAGTTATCGGAGATTAAACTTTTCACCGGCGGGGACTTATGACAGGGCGTGCCGAAACATTGAAAAAATCGCCGACCAAAGGATTGATGGCGCCCCGACTTTAGGAATAAGCATGATAGTCCAGGACGGATATGACCAGCTTACCTATCTGAGAAATTTTATCGGAGTGGCTCATAATTTGGGAGTCGATTATGTAATGTTTCGCCCGTTAGTCCAAACCGACAACTTCCAGACAGCAACCACCCAGGGAACTTTCATTAATTGGACGGAAGAAATCGAGGAGACGGCCAGAGAAAAAGGGATTGCAGTCAATTACAAAACATTTTTAAGGGAGAGGTATGAAACTGCCTGGCAGGTGAGAGATTATCATCGCTGCCCGGTGGTTTACGACAGTCTAATCGGACTGGTAACAGCTGGCGGTGATGTTTTTCCCTGCGTGGCCCTCTATTTAACAGGCAACGGGAAATATTCATTTGGAAATCTAAACGGCTCTTCATTCAAAGAAGTGTTGACGGGGGGAAAGAGGGCAGAAGCGGTTAATAATATCAACGCTGTGGCATGCCCTTATTGCCGGCATGATCATATGAACGAGGAATTATTAAAGTATATGGCCGGAGAAACTAGTGAACAAACCTGCTCCGACCCGCATTGGAAATTCTTATGAAAGATCATATTTCCTGCATTATCCTGGCCAAGGATGAAACGGAAAGCTTGAAAAGATGTTTAGACTCTGTGGCTCAGTTAGGTGAGGCAATCATCGTGGATGATTTCAGTTCTGACAGAATCGACAGGCTGATCAGCCGGACCCGGGAGAAACTGGTACACAGAAAATTTGACAATTTAACTGACCAAAGAATGTTCGGGGCTGGCCAGGCGACAAAAAAGTGGATTCTATTTCTGGATGCCGATGAATGCCTGACAAAAAGCAGTTTGAACGAGATAGAAAGGACAGTAAAACAAAACATGAGAAATTATTATGCTATCCCCAGAGAGAATATTGTTTTGGGAAAAATACTAAAACATGGCAACTGGTATCCGGATTATCAACTGCGGCTGATGAAAAGGGACCAGGTCAACTTCCATCCCCAAAGCGAGGAAGTTGGCAGGCTGGAAATACCGCTGAAACATTACTCTCACCGGGACATTGGAGAATGGGGGAAAAAATACTGGCGAGCAACCGACATCCTGGCAAAAACAAGAACCAAAGTCGATCTCAGCCCGCTGTTGAAAAGCCTAAACGATGTAAAATACAGATTGGTGAAAGGCAAAGGTTATAAAGACGGATTCATCGGAGTAATAACCATTCTTTATCTGCCGGTTTTCGAATTAACGATTTTTCTGAAGCTGATGGCAAAAAAATTATGGACGGTTTAATCGACAGCCGTTATCCTATCGAGGGATTTTTTATCAGACGACCGGAATTTATTAAAGTCTATAAAAGGGTGGAAAAAATCGCCGCGGAGTTGCTGGAGGAAGACGGATACCAACCGGTGCTGTTTCCCACCCTGATACCGGAAGGGGTAATCAGTATAGAAGTAAGTCATATTCGGGGGTTCAGGCCGGCTGTTTACTGGGTTACTGAAACCGGAAGAGGAAAAAGACTTAAAGAAAGATTGGCTCTGGCTATTTCTTCAGAAACAATCTTCTGCCTGGCTTTTAAAAATTGGCTGGCGGACGGCCTGAGCCTGCCCTTCAAATATTACCAGCAACGAACCGTTTTTCGGGCCGAACACAAGAAAATTTCCCCGTTATTAAGAGAAAAAGAATTTTTGTGGATCGAAGCCCACACCGCGTTCCGGTCTGAAAAAGAATGTCTGGATCAGACAGAAAGAGACAGGAGAATTATTAATAAACTCCTGGAAAAATTTAACCTGCAAGCCGATTTTGTCAAACGTGCCGATGATGACCGATGTCCGGGAGCGGAAATTACATACGGGTTTGATCTGCCAATGCCTGACGGATCGAAAAATCAAATCGCTTCAACCCACTTTTTGGGGCAAAAGTTTTCCAGAGCTTTCGAAGTCAAGCGGTGTGATGACAAGAACAGCTTTGTCTTCCAGACCAGCTTCGGAATAGGATTTTCAAGAATTATTGCCGCCTTGATGGCTTATGGGAAGATTTGATCACAGACTATCATTATTCCTGGTCAGACATGGCTCCACCAAAGACAGCGAAGAAAAGAGATACTCGGGCAGTGAAACTTCACTTAACAGAAACGGAGAGGTCGAGGCTCATAAACTAGCTGAAGTATTTGCAAAGACCGGTATCGTGAGAATTCATTCCAGCCCGTATGCCAGAGCAATAGAGACTGCGAGAATTATCCAGGATGCCTGTCGATGCCCTCTGGAAATAATCAATGAACTAAGTGAAGTTAATCATGGCCAATGGACCGGCTATACAGCCGGGGAGATAAAAAGGACCTGGAAAGAGGAGTTTGCTTTGCGGGGAAAGTATCCAAAAACCACTTCCCCTCCCGACGGGGAAACGCTGGAACAGCTGCAAGAGAGAACTTTAAACGCGTTGAGGGAAATTATAGAAGTAGACAAACAGGGAAAAGCCCTGGTTGTGACTCACGGAGGCAATATTCATACTCTGTGGATGTTTTTGCTAAACTCCGATCTAAATAACTTTTGGGGTTTTTCCAAAACCCATGAAATTAAATGCGGCGATATATTTTTGCTGGAGAATGCGGAAAACCTTTTCAAAACCAGAAATGGTGTATTATTATCACTGACTAAAGTAAGGTAATCGTGGCTCAAAAGAAAAAACACATCCATTTTATGGGGATAGGAGGCAGCGCGCTGGCAGGAGTGGCAATTTTAGCTCAACATGAAGGCTATAAAGTGACAGGGTGTGATTTGTCTCCCCATACTTACTATACTGATTTTTTAATTAATGAGAAAATCAAACCCATCTTCGGACATGACAAAACCCATCTGGAAGGCGTGGATATCTTGGCGGTTTCTCCGGCCATTTTCGATGTAAGTAATGAGAACCCGGAAGTGGTTGAGGCCAGGAAACGCGGTATTTTAATGACGTGGCAAGAATTAATGGGCCGATACCTGCAAAAAGACAAGTATGTAATCGCCATTGCCGGAACCCATGGAAAATCAACCACGACCGCTCTAACCGGTTTAGTCCTCGAAGCGGGGGGTGTGGACCCAATTGTGGAAGTGGGAGCCATTGTCCCCGAATGGAAGAAGACAATACGGATCGGTAAATCACGTTATTTTGTCTGCGAAGCGGATGAATTTAATTATAATTTTTTAAATTATTCACCTTCGATTTTGATTATTAATAATATCGAGATGGATCACCCCGAGTTTTATAAGAATTTTGAAGATTTCCGCGGCTCATTTAATAAACTTATCCGGAAACTAACCGGACCAAAAATATTGATAGTAAACGAGCAAAGTCTAGGAATCCAAGAGCTTCTAGGTGAGATGTCAGACTGGTTGGCTAATAACAAAATTAAGGTTATCGGGTATTTCCTTAAACGTAAGTTTAAATTTCCCTTTGCCGATGAATATCGGGGTGAGATCATAAAGCTAGCCCCTACCTATAGCCGGTTCAGAGTTAAAGGGGGGAGATCAGATGAAGAATTTGTTTTGAAAATACCCGGCAGACATAATATCGCCAACGCCATGGGAATTTGGGCTGGTGCTGCAGAACTAGGAATTAAAGCCGACGGTGTCAGAGAGACCTTCAAAAGATTTTCGGGAGTAGAACGACGATTCAGTTTAACCGGCGAAGAGAAAGGGATAAAGGTTTTTGACGATTACGCTGTTCACCCAACTGCGGTCGGAGCGACCATGCAAGCAGCTAAACAGGCATTTCCCAAGCGAAATATTTGGGTGGTATTTGAGCCGCACCAGTTTTCCCGTTTAGAAATATTTATAAATGGCTTTGCCTCGGCATTAAAACCGGCCTATAGAGTTATCGTAACCAAACCCTATGCTGGTAGAGAAAAAGATCCAGGTAAGGTTAAACCGGAAGATTTAGTTAAAAAAATCGGCAAGAAAGCTAAATACATTCCGGAATTCCGGGAAGTCGCAAAAAATATTGCCTCAGAATGTAAAAATGGAGACATAGTAATTGTTTCCGGAGCTGGGAAATCATATGAATTGTCTAAGTTAATTCTTAATCAAATCAGATCTATAAAATAAGCTCGAACATCTTCCTAAACCCGCGACATGCCTAAATTTCTGTGCGGTACCCTATTTAGCTAGCACTTCAAAAAATGCCATTACCCCCAATTACCTACTTAAAATAATGTTTTCACCCCACTTATAGCTTTTATTTATCAGATGATTATAGTTGGATTTTCAAATTGATGCTTGACAGTGAAACACATATAGATTATTTATGTTATATAACCCATATGAATAACGTTTTTTTGATCCAAAAATTCGTCAGACGAATATACTTTCACAAAAAAGTTAGAATTTCCTTAATAATAATCGTTGTTGGTATCCTTTTTTACTTATTACCACAACCTTCGTTTTCCAGGGACAAGGTTCTTAGTGTTAATACACCTGAGCAAACGTTTTCTCAATCAACACTAAACGCTTTGGGTTATCAAGTTATTTCAAGTAATCAGTATGCGATTGGAGTTAATTCGTTTGGTGAATCAACAGGCGAAGCAATTAAACAGAATCTTGTTGTCGGAGATGGGCAATATCTTACCTTTGAAACTGATAAAACTACATCATTAAGCCTAATTCAAGGAAGTAAGGATACTGTTAATTATGTAAAAGGAGTTGATGGTTTCCAAATATATCAAAAAACTGAAACATTTGACCTTTCTGGTAAAAAGATTCATAAGATCGATACCGATATAGAGAAAAAATTAGAGACAGACAATACCGCCCCGGTAATTATCCAATTTAACTTACCCTTTAATAAATTTTATGAATCTAAACAAAAACCAGAGCAGATAAAAGACAAAATTTCTAAATTTGATGACAAGAAAAAGGATGTTATCTCCAAATTTACATCTCAAAGTAAATTCAAAAGTGATCTAAAAATTATCAACGGAATTGCAGCCGATATAGATAAAGATACATTAGTGGCATTATCAGCTGACGCGGACGTAAAGAAAGTTGAATTAGATAGAGAAGTAAAAATAACACTTGACACATCTCTTGACCAAATTCGCGCAAAAGAAGTGTGGAATTTGCAGGATTCTCAAAATCAAGCACTTACAGGATTTGGTATAGATGTGGCAATCATAGACACGGGGGTCGACTATACCCATCTGGATTTGGGTGGTTGTTTGGGACAGGATTGTAAAATAATTGGTGGTTATGATTTCGTAAATAATGATAACAACCCAATGGATGACCATGGTCATGGAACACATGTGGCGGCAACCGTAGCTGGAAAGGGCCTCCTTAATGGAGTAGCTCCCGATGCCCGTATTTTGGCAGTTAAAGTTCTTAGTGCAGGGGGATCAGGATCTTGGTCTCAGGTTATAGCCGGAATTAATTTTGCCACAGACCCAAATGGCGATGGTGACTCCAGTGATCATGTGGATGTAGCCAACATGAGCCTTGGTGGAAGCGGAAATCCTGATGATGTAATTAGTTTGGCTGTAGATAATTCAACAGCCATGGGTGTTGTCCATGCCATAGCTGCCGGTAACTCAGGTCCCGGAGCTTCAACAATAGGCTCACCGGGAGCTGCTAGAACTGCTATTACCGTAGCCGCATCTTGTAAGGGTTCACAAATTGGTAGTAACTCGTACTGTACTAACCCGATCGCTTCATTTAGCTCACGTGGTCCACTTGTCTGGAACGAAGTTGATATTCAAAAACCTGATATAGCAGCACCCGGAGTACTAATCTGTGCAGCCAGGTGGGGAACATCTTTTGGTACGGCACCAACCTGTTTTGATGATCAACACGTCAGGATTTCGGGTACATCTATGGCTACTCCTCATATCGCAGGTGTGGCAGCACTTCTCAAGCAAGCTTACCCTGACTATACGCCCGAACAGATAAAGCAAACACTTAAAAGTACCACAAGGGATATTGGTATGACCTATAACGACCGCGGTGCAGGGGAAGTCGATGTCAAGGCGGCAATTCCTTTCAGCAGTAAAATATTAGCAGCACCAAGTACCTGGACACTAAGTTCCGATCCAACTCAAAAACTAAGTGAACACACACTGAGCTTTTCTGTTTCATCAACAGATGAGTTAGTTACCGATTTAACTGTTGATCTAAACTTGGGAATTCCGGGAGTAGGTGTAACCGCATCTAAAACTACGTTAGATGTCAGCGGTGGGCAGACTGATGTTTTTGATGCCGTAATTACCGTAGATAATGATATAGCCCGAGCAGGAAATTATTTTGTCCGCATTAATTTATCAGAGAATGGGGCGGTAAAAGGAAATATACCCGTGTTTCTTAGAGTGTCACCCACAATAGCTACAAATCCTAGCGGATCTCTGGATTATGGTGTGGATAGTCCTGCATTGGCTAACTGGACGTCGGACACTAAAACAATCACATTAACCAATTTAAGAACGGATGTTGAGCAAACACTGACTTTAACATCATCATCCTACCCAACAGGAATAACTTATGAATCTCCGGTTTCGGTTACTGTACCAGCAAATGAAACCGGCAGTATTGATACCAGGTTTATTGTAGATAACACCAGCGTGAGTAATAACATTTATACAGGTACTCTTACTTTTAGTAACGCGGCAAATAATATTTCTTTGACTACTAAATTTACCAAATTTTATCTTATAAAAATTCAAGATAATATATCGCCAGGGCTTACGGTAGCATGGCCTGTAGTAATACATAATAGAGCCGGAAAAGTTTATTATGATTTCACTAAAACTGCTGAAAGGGTGTTTTATGTCAATGACCCGGGAACCTATGATGTTTATGTCCGTTATGAATTTGCCCACGACTCAAATAATAACTTTGCGGATGCGGTAGTAATGAAGGAGGGCACTTCGGTGGATAGTGGAGAAACAATTGTCAATGTAAATAGAAGTGAAGCAGTTAATTTCGTCAAGACTATACCCACAGACCCATCAGGATCCACAGGTTATATAGTAGGTAGAGATCAAATTTTGACTTATGCTCCAAACCCTCAGGCGTTTACCTTCGGATTAAATACCTTCGGTGGTAATCCCGACATAATGGCAACACAGTATTTTAGCAACATTTCAGATAGTTACACATATGAACGTTTTCATCAATCTAAACAGCCGGAAGTTAATTTATATAATTACTATTATAAATTTACCGGACTTTCGGGAAATCTTAATTTTACTAACAATTCATCTGATTTTTACAAGATGGATGTTCAATGGGATTTAGATCAGCAGGTAGGAGAGATCTACCCACTTGTTTGGACCGGTAGCAATAGAGTTGGGTACCATGTTTATTACAGTAGTAGCTTACCCAAACCGGTATTACCCCTTACCCAAATCATGTATTCAATAGTACCAAAATCTGCCGGAACGTTTTTCGGAAGGCTTGTTAACCCAAATGATGGTGGGTTGTTAATGAATACTGAGATGACACCTCTATTTAGTATTGATGATAATCCACAGCGATGGACTTATCTTAATAACAATCTACTCCCAGCACTCAGCGAAAGGAAAATTTATGCTGGTATAGGTCCAACTGTCTGGTTTGGAAGATTTAAAAATACAAATTATTGGATTCATTTAAATTCGTATTATTATCAAGGTAACAATGTTATAAGTGGTGACATTCCAGGATTTACCAGGCAGGATTTTTCACTAAAGCCATACGTTAGTATCCCCTTTACTATATACAAAGACGATAATGTGTTTTATAGCGGTAATTTTCCTAAATTTCCGGGAGGGACAGGTTTGTGGCCACCAATTACTGCGACCCCCGGAAATTACAGATTTGAGCTAGAAATGCCTTATAAAAATAAAGGCTTGGATATGCTGGCAAAAGTTAACGCTAGCTTTGATACCTCAAAAACCGATGCCAACCCTCCGGCATTTAAAAGATTATATATTTTCTCTGATGGTCAAAGGTCGGAACAGTATGATCCGACTGTAATTAATAAAGTTGAATTTGAACTGGATCCGGCCGGAGGAGACTTGTCAACAGTGCAGGTAAGTTATTCAAAAGACGGATCAAGTTTCAAACCCTTAACAGTTAATGAAGCAAATGGGGTTTATTCTACAAATGTCACTCCTGTCGATTCAATCAATAAAATTACTATAAATATTACAGCTAAAGATAATTCCGATAATACCTTAAGCTACTCATTTGAGTTACCTGTCGGGCCGGGAATTGCTGTACTGGACGATGTAAGCCCGACTGTATCAATAATTTCACCAACAGAAGGTCAACAGGTATTGGGATTGGTAGAAATTAAGACAGATGCCAGGGATAACTTTGGTGTTGTCAGTACGGATTTATATGTGGATGGATCTTTACAAGAAATTAACACCTCTGATCCATTCTCATTTAATTGGGATACAACTACATTAAGTGAGGGCCCGCATACACTACTAGTGAAGTCATACGATGAGGTAGGAAATGTTGGAGAATCTGGTTTGGTAAATGTTCAGGTATCACATTCAACACCATCACCTACACCATCGCCATCACCCACACCCAGTTCGTCACCAAGTCCGTCCCCGTCACCAACACTGTCACCTAGCCCTTCTCCTTCACCTACTCCGGTACCTGATATTCAAGCACCGAATGTACAAATCACATATCCTGCAAATGCAAGTACCGTTAAAAAGAATGCAACAATTAAAATTACTGCGACTGCATCTGATAATAAGGGAGTAACAAAAGTAGATTTTCTAGTTAATAATACGCTTGTTTGTTCAGATACAGACAGCCCTTATTCATGTAATTGGAAAGTCCCATCTAAAGTGGGTATTGTTTATACAATTGTCGCCAAAGCATATGACGCTGCATCAAATAATTCAACAAGTTCAGTAACGGTTACCGCAAAGTAAAAAAATAACTTCTCGATACATATACTAAAATAAATAATGACGATACGTTTTTATAACACATACATTATTATTATTATCCATAATTTCCCAACTTAACTAACCGATAATTGGTGATATATTCAGCTTCCCAAGCCTGAATACCATCAATATCTATTCTCAAAACTAAGACACTATTCTTAGGATCCACACTATAATCACTACTTGCTCGTGTAATTTACATCCTATAAAATTTTGAAGTACATACATGGATACTACCGATAATTTTATATTTTATGACACTAAAAAATACCGCTGGACTAAAATAAAAAAGTTATGTGGTACCCTATTTAACTAGCACTTTAAGAAATGCCACCATCCGCAATACAGGTAAAATATGAACATCAGTTATGTATATCGCTTGACAATAAAGTTGTGATAACATACATGCAGTAATTAAATATATTAATACTTTAGTATTTTAAATTAATGAACTTTCAAATTTCAATAGGTCTAAAATATCGGTTTTTTTCATTCCTTGCGATCTTTTCACTTCTTAGTTTGACTTACTTACCCCTTAATTTACTCGCTACACATGTATATGCAGCCGACCCTATCCCGTTCCAGACCACCACAATAGATAGTGACGGATCAGGAGATAATAAGGCTGTAGCCGATATTGATCTTGATGGCGACGACGATGGTATTTTAGGTGGTAATCTTCCGGGTCGTGCACTCGTTTGGTACGAGTCCGGCGAAAACTATGCAATGCATATCATCAGTGCTGCAACAGTACATGAAGAATTTTCCACTGATATGCAGGCCGTTGATGTGGATGGCGACACAGACTTCGACTTGGTGACCGGAGACGGAGGAGGCATCGACAATCTTTTATGGTTTGAAAACCCAGTTGTAAATCCACCGGCAGGAAAGACAGCTGATCCTAAAATAACTGACAATTGGACGTATCATATCATCGGAACTCACAGCACCTGGATTCATGACATTGAAACGGGCGACTTTAATAACGACGGCAAGCTCGATATAGTGACCAGCGGTGACAGTGCAGGTGTTAATGTCCGGACTCACCTCTGGATTCAAAATACACCAATCTCGTGGAATGAACGAGATATCACCTCCATTGCGACACCTAACCGTGGGATTTATGTTGGCGATATTGACAGGGATGGGCTTAAAGATATTGCCGTAACCAACGGCTGGCTTAAAAATCCGGGAGACCCGATGAACGGTACTTGGACCAAATACGGAGTGAACAACACAAACGGAGATGAAGTATTGTTGGGCGACTTAAATGCTGACGGCCGTTTGGACCTGATGACGATGGATGCGCATACCGCGGACACATTTGCCTGGTATGAGCAACCTACTGATCCTACTTTACCCACTTGGACCAAAAGGGTCATTGACAATGCCATGGGAGCACACCATCCGGAAGTGGCAGACTTTAATAACGACGGCAAACCCGATATTCTGATGGGGCTAGAATTGCAGGATTTAAGTATTTACTTTAATAATGGTGAAACCACTCCCACCTTCGATAAACAACAGCTCGACACCGTAGCAGCCCACAATGCCCGTTTCGGGGACCTGAATAACGATGGTAAAACCGACATCTTTGGTGCCGACTGGATAGGTCATCCGCCCACCAAGGTTTATATTAATCAGGGCCAGTTTACTCTTCCTTTGAATAGCTGGATTTACAAGCAAGTATCTGCTAACCATGTCCAGACTTTTGGCTTGGCTTTTGCCGACGTTAATAATGATGGACCTAAAGACATTGTTTCCGGGCCGAACTGGTACCGAAATCCCGGTGGAGACATGACCGGATCATGGACTCAATCGAGTGCGTTTCCCAACAGTATACATGTGTTTGCGAGTTTTGATGTTGATAGTGACGGCAATATTGATTTATTTGGCCAGGAGGTTAATAGCTCTCCTGATAATATATACTGGCTTGAATCTAGCGATCAGGGCGCTTCCTGGAACACAGTGCTAATAGGTACGGTACCTACGCCAAGTCATAATCTCGGATTTCAGGGATATCGGGTTGCACAAGTTGAAGCAGGCGGACTACCGGAGTTGGGGCTTTCAAGCGGCAATGGAATTTACTATTTTAAAGTTCCGGCAAATCCGGATGGTGGAAACTGGCCACGGACACAAGTGAATTCTCGGCCGTCCGATGAGGGAATGGGAATCGGCGATATTGATGGCGACGGAGACTTGGATATTGCTGCAGGCACGCCAAGCTTGGAAGTTGACTGGTACAGAAATCCCGGAGACGGAAGTGCTAATTGGACAAACTTCCAAATAGGCAACATGACCGGTGACATTTTTCCGGACCGGTTTGCCATTCTGGATGTTAATGAAGACGGCAGGCTTGACATTGTGGGTACGGAAGAGAATGGGGAAGTGAATGGGGCCGAAACTTATTGGTGGCAGCAGCCAGCCGATCCGACGACTCTCAATTGGACCCGCTTAACCATAGTTTCCCAGGCAACTACCAATTCTATGGGCACTGCTGATATGGATGGAGATGGCGATATTGATATCATCCTGGGAGAACACAAGGGGACTCTCAAGATGGCGGTGTGGGAAAATATCGCCGGTGGCAGTTTTATCGAGCACGTAGTTGACAGCGGCAAAGAAAGCCACTTGGGTAGCCAGCCGTATGATCTGGATAATGACGGAGACTTGGATATCGTGAGCATTGCATACGATGCACCCGAAAACATTCATTTGTGGAAGAATGGTTCGATAGGAAGCCCTCAGCCTACACCTATTCCGTCAGTAACTCCATCCCCAACCGTTTCACCGGAGCCTTCGCCAACGGTTGAACCATCTGTTACACCAATTCCAACTCTGACGCCGACGCCATCACCAACTCCATCGACTCCACCTGCATTTGGTGTATATAATTTAGATGAAGGCAGTGGAACGACCGCGACAGATTCTTCAGGAAGTGGAAATAATGGAGTAGTTAATGGTGCAGTTTGGGTAACCGGAAAAGTTGGTAGCGGTTTGTCGTTCGACGGCGTTAATGATAATGTAAACCTAGGTTCTCTTAATGTTACAGGGAGTAAACTGACAATTGCTACATGGGTTAATACCGATACTCTTGGATTTGAAACCGACCCCAGGGTTGTTTCCAAGGCAAATGGATCAGGCGAACAAGATCATTATTGGATGCTTGGGACTATTTACCCGAGTAATCAACTGAGATTTCGCTTGAAAACAAATGGTACAACTTCCACGTTAATTGCAAACAATGGAGGTGTGCCGCTTGATCAATGGGTCCACATCGCTGCAGTGTATGACGGGGTTACCATGAAACTGTATCAGGATGGAGCAGAGGTAGGCAGTACTAATAAAACTGGTACAGTCAGCAACAGCACCAACGATGTGTTAATCGGAGCCAACCCTAACAATTATAGTGTGTTTGATGGAGTTGTTGATGAGGTACATCTGTTTGAGGAAGCACTGACTCAAAACCAAATCCAAAGCTTGATGACTGGCACGCTGAATCAGCCGCCAATGGCTGATAACGGCACGGCAACGACCGACGAAGATACTCCGGTAGATATTACTCTCGTTGCGACTGATGCTGATGATAATCCGTTGACTTATTCGATTGTTAGCCAACCGTCAAACGGAGCAGTTACACATATTGGTAATATTTCCACTTATACGCCAAATGAAAATTTCAATGGATACGATTCATTTACTTTCAAAGCAAATGACGGAATAGCAGATAGCAACGTAGCCACAATAAGTATCACAGTTACCCCGGTTAGTGATACACCTGTAGCCCAAAATGCTAGCTACAGTGTCGATGAAGATAATAACCTGGCCGTAACACTTGGTGCCAGCGATGTTGACGGAGATACATTAACTTATAGTATTGTTACATCTACCTTAAATGGTCAAGTCAATTTGACCGGAAATTCGGTAGATTATATCCCGGGCGACAATTATTTTGGTCGCAACGATGGCACGCTTGACAGCAACACAGCAACAGTTGATATCACCGTCAACTCAGTCAATGACGCGCCGGTTGCCCAGAATCAACAAAAAACGACTGACGAAGATACGGCAGTTCAGATTATTTTGACTGCCACGGACCAGGAAGGAGAACCGGTAACTTATTCGGTAGTTGCGCAACCCGCAAACGGTACAGCCAATCTTTCGGGTGACACAGTCACTTATTCTCCCAATGCAAATTTCAATGACGCGGATAGTTTTACATTTAAAGCTAACGACGCATTATCCGACAGCAATGTTGCAACGGTAACAATAACCGTAAGTTCGATTAATGACTTGCCGGTTGCGGCATTTGCTGCAAATCCGACTTCAGGTGGTGTGCCAATGACAGTGAGTTTTGACGCAAGCGCATCGAGTGATATTGATGGAACTGTAGCCAGTTACGCCTGGGACTTTGGCGATACAACCGCTTCTACCGGCAGCCTAGTCAACCATGAATACACTGCAGAAGGAGTTTATACCACAGAATTGACGGTTACCGATAACGAAGGCGGACAGGATACGGAAACAGTTGAAATTACGGTTTTCCCGCCAAATAAACCGCCAGTTGCTTCTGACCAATCAGTAACTACGGCAGAAGACGCGGATATCAATATTGCGCTCACAGGTACAGATTCTGATGGCCAAATCTTAACCTATTCGATAGTTAGTCAACCGATGAATGGTTCACTAGTACTTGCCGCAAATATTGCCAGCTATACACCTAACGCTAATTATAACGGTGGTGATACTTTTACCTTTAAAGCCAATGATGGCATGGACGACAGTAATGTGGCAATGGTTAGTATTACGGTAACTTCTGTAAACGATGCGCCGGTCGCCAAAACTGCAGTTTATGATGTCAACGAAGACAACGACTTGTCTATAACACTCGAATCTTCGGATGTGGATGGAGATACACTTACATATATATTAGTAAGCCAGCCTGACGATGGAACACTTGATCAAAATGGCAGCCAATCAACGATGGCACGCTTGACAGCAACACAGCAACAGTTGATATCACCGTCAACTCAGTCAATGACGCGCCGGTTGCCCAGAATCAACAAAAAACGACTGATGAAGATACGGCAGTTCAGATTATTTTGACTGCCACGGACCAGGAAGGAGAACCGGTAACTTATTCGGTAGTTGCGCAACCCGCAAATGGCTCGGTAAATATCGCTGGAGCTAACGCCACCTACACTCCCAACGCCAACTTTAACGGTTCAGATAGTTTTACCTACAAAGCCAACGATGGTCAATTAGACAGCAATACAGCAACTGTGAGTATAACCGTAAATCCAGTCAATGATCTGCCTGCCGCAAGTTTTACAGCGTCTCCTGCCTCAGGGCAAATTCCTTTGACTGTTAACTTTGATGCTTCGGCTTCAAGCGATATAGAAGGAGTATTGGCGGATTATGCTTGGGATTTTGGAGATACAACTACAGGTTCAGGTGTAACAACAAGTCATGTATTTACTAGCACAAACGACTTTACAGTTACCTTAACAGTTACTGACGGCAGCGGCGCCATAGACACCGAAACCAAAGTAATTTCAGCGACTGAATTATTGGGAGCTGTGGCAGCATACAGTTTTGAAGAAGGAAGCGGTTCTGTAACCGATGACCGTGTGGGTACGCACAACGGCACTATTAGCGGTGCAACTTGGACGACCGGTAAAAGTGGTAATGCACTTTCATATGATGCTATCAATGACAATGTAAACTTGGGTGATGTGGATGTTGTCGGTAACAAGCTGACGATTTCTACTTGGGTATACTCATACGGGTATATCGACGATGACAGGATTATTTCAAAGGCATCAGGAAATTCAACCAGCCAACACTACTGGATGATTAGTTTAAGTGGCTCAAGACTAAGATTTCGTTTAAAAACCGGCAGTAGTACCTCTACTTTGGGTGCCAGCCCGAATTTACCTACTAACCAGTGGGTGCATATAGCAGCGGTTTATGATGGCTCAAAAATGCGGATTTATCAAAACGGCGTGCAGGTTGGGAGCATGAACAAAACAGGAAATATTACGCAAAGTAACTACAATGTATTGGTAGGGGCTAACCCCAATAATTACAGTGTTTGGAACGGAAAAATTGATGAGGTTGTGATTTATCAACGTGCGCTTTCTGCTACCGAAGTTGCAAGCCTGGCTTCCCAGTAAGCTTATAAACTGATCTGCTTCTGGAAGCAAGGCTTTTGGGGGAAGTTTTTTTGATTAATAATGACTAACAAACTTGCGGACAAAGATTGCCGTGGTAGCATCTTCAAATATTTTTTTCCACGAGCCGGTTTTTGATCTTCGCTCCAACTCAAAGTATAAATGTGTGTCTTTGGAAATGAAAACAGTATTAAATTGACTGTCATTAATATCTTGTTCACCCGATTCCGATACAGAGTAATAATAGGCGAACGGAGAAAAGTCGTTTTGGGACCAGATATGCATGCGGCCGTCAATATAAGGTTTGATTTGAGGATAATTCCAAATTAACCATCCTCCGAATTCATATGCCGTGAGAAGATCCGGTTTATTCAAGCTATGGGCAATAATAAATTCAGCCCCGGCCGGAGAACATGAGTTGTATACACTGCAATAAAGATTCCAGTTCATAGAGTAAAAGTTATTCTGTTGCGAAAACTGGATTATTCGCATTAAGATTAGTAGTGTGAAGATACTTACAAGCAAAACGCTGACTAACATATGGGAAGGCGGGCGGATTGATTTGAGCAGGTAGACAAGCAGGGGGAAGGAGATAATGGTTAAAGGAGTAATGTATCGCATAGCTGCCCAGGACAATACAGAGAGAGTCAGGGATAAAATAAATATTTGGAGCTGGAAAGTATGCCGGCGGGTGATGATCAAGGCCAAACAGGCCAGATACAAGGCAATCTGCCAGGCAATGGGTCCAGAACCGTTGCGATTTACCAGGGGGCTGCTCCATTCCGCGATTTTGGCTAAGTCTGAATTATGAGCATGACGTAGTGATTCTTTGAATATTCCTAAACCAAAAGGATGAATTGGCGTAAATAATATTGCCAACAATAATCCTGAAGCCAGATAACGGCGGTGTGTAGCCTTGGTAAAAAACGATGAACCCAACCAGATCCCTGTGAGAAGCAACCCCAGGATAAAGGAGCCGTTAGTGTTCGCCCAGACAACAAAAAGAGCCGGCAGGATATACAGCGCCAAACGTGGATTGGAAGAGAACAAATTAAGAATATAAAGCAGCAGGGAGAAATAGAGCGTACTTAAAACATGCCCCCGAAATGAGGTCTGGAAAAGCGATTTGTTGACCCAGACAAAGAATGGGAGGAGAATCAGAAGTTCCCAGAGACCGGCGTGAGAAGTGCGTATCACTAGCAGAATTGCCAGAGTGATAGCTGAGGCAGCCAGTAAACTCAGTCCGATAAATCCGAAACGGGAAAAAATCAGATACTCAACGAGATCAATACCCCAGGAGATGTTCACCCATTTATATTGAGGTAGGGCAGAAGAGAAAACATTTTCTCTCAGGATGACCCCGTTATTAAAGAAATACTCACCGTATTTAAGATGCCAACCCAAGTCAAAGTCGGTAGCCGGGTACAAAGATGAGACAAAGACGTAAATTAATGGAATAAGTATCAAAAAAGAAGACCAGCCGCGTTTGGAAAACATATATTAGTCTGGATTCAAGGGGTTGCTAAATAAGAAGTATAAGAGAATGGATCGGTTTAATAAATGTATATCCCCAAACAACCTCAAAAGAGGTCCTCTTGTGAAGCTGGAAATCCCTATAGTATTTTTAACACCTGGATTTATATTTTCACATATAATATAGACACGCAATCATGAACAATCGATTAGTGTCCTCTTCCGGTCCGTCAATCGTCATTTTGTTGGCGTTGGTACCGGCTGTATTGTGGTGGCAGTTTGCCGACTTTTCCCCCGCCTCTGCTTTTTGGCTGAGTCTGGGTCAAATCGCCGCCCTTACCGGCTATTCCCTTTTTTGTCTAAATTTCATCCTCTCCACCCGGATCAAAATTCTAGAACCATTGTTTTCGGGTCTCAACCGGGTATATGTTTTTCATCACCTGGTAGGTGCTGCGGGATTAATCCTACTTCTGTTTCATCCTCTGATGATCACCGTCAGTTACCTGAATATTTCCCTGAAGGCTGCGGTAGATTTTATCTGGCCATCCGTTAGTAACCTGCCTGTTTATTTCGGAATAGCTGCCATGTCGTTGTTCATCATCCTGATGGTGCTGACTTTGTATGTCAAATTGGAATACGATTTTTGGAAAAAGACCCATAAATACCTGGGACTGGCCTTATTCCTGGCTTCACTGCATGTTTTTCTTATTGGCAGTACCCTGGCTGCCAGCCCCCCCCTGAAAATTTATATGCTGCTTCTTACCGGTTTGGCCGCTGGCTGTTTTATCTACCACACCCTGCTGGGACGTTATCTGATTCGCAAATTGGCATACACCGTGTCGGTCGTCCGGGCTCTCTCGCCCGATACTCTGGAAATTTCCCTAATTCCCCGAAACTCCAAAGACTTGGCTTTTTCCCCAGGACAGTTCATTTTCATCACCCCCCTAGTTCAGGGGATAATGCGCCAATCTCATCCGTTTTCCCTGACGTCAGTTCCCGGAAAACAAATATTGACGGTCGCAGCCAAACAGGTAGGGGATTTCACCGCGACTTTAAATCTTCTCCGGCCAGATAATCCGGTTTTGGTTGAAGGCCCCTTTGGTCGCTTCAGTTACGAATATTTTCCGCACCCGAAACAACTCTGGATAGCAGGTGGTATCGGAATCACGCCTTTTGTAAGTATGGCCGCTGCCTTGGATACCCGACCGGGCTTGCAGGTGGATTTTTATTACAGTGTCAAAGGCAAGTCAGAGGCGGTATATTCTGATTTATTGTCCAAAATAGCTGACACCACTCCCGGTTTCAATTTTCAGCTTCACGAAACTTCAAAAAAGGGTCGCCTAACAGGGGAAATTATCGCCTCCCGGCTACCGGATTTGACTGATCGGGAAATTTTTCTCTGTGGACCTCCGACCATGATGACCGGTCTTCGCAATCAATTCCGCAAACTACATATCCCGAACAGTCATATTCATTCGGAGGAATTTTCTCTCGGCTGATGACTGCCCGCACCCACGATATTTTTGCTCTGGCTTCCCTCGTTACCGTCTCGGTTTATTATCCCCCGCAGCACCTCAATCTGGCTACTCTTTTTGCCGCTATGGTGGCTTGTGTCGTCGGATCACTGGCGCCGGATATGGATCAGGGTACAAACCGTCTCTGGAACCTGCTTCCCGGGGGAGACTTCCTGGGAAAAATTTTCCGGCGCTTATTCTTAGGCCACCGCTCCCTGTCCCACTCCCTTCTGGGCATATACATTTTTTATCAGGGATTAAGCTGGCTCTTACCCAAATTTCTCAACGCCGTTTATATTGATTCCCGGGTGGTTCTGGCCGCCGTGATGACTGGTATTATTTCACATCTGGTAGCCGACGGCTTAACCGAAGAGGGTCTGCCTCTGTTATTTCCGTTTAATTTCAAAATCGGTTTCCCCCCTGTTTCTTCCTGGAGAATCAAGACCGGGCACTGGTTTGAAAAATTCGTGGTTTTTCCCGGGATTTTGATTTATCTGTTTTACTTCATCAGCACCCACCAAACCCGGTTGGTCCAAATTCTGCGTCTGGTTACTAATTAGCCACTTACCGGCCCGCGGGCTTATTGACTTCGGGTAATATTCGGTATACATTAAGTTGGCAATGATCCAAAAAATCTCCGTTCCGGTCTCCGTGGACCTGTCTTTCAATCATCACACCCGGACTGTCCTTCCGGTACGCCTGATCTTTGAAGGCCGGAATCATCTGATCCGTCGTATCGGTTTTCACCATGTCTATCGCGAAGGCCGGACGCTGTATCACGTCTTTTCCGTCGCTTCGGACACTTTGTTTTTTCGTCTGGTTTTAAATACCGACAACCTGCACTGGCAGCTGGAGGAAATATCCGATGGAGAAGTTGTTTGACCTGCCTTTTAACCCCAAACCCCCGACTATTCTTCACCTGGATCTCAACTCCTGTTTCGCCACCATTGAACAGCAGGCCAATCCCTTTCTCCGCGGCAAACCCATAGCCGTAGCCGCCTATACCTCTCCCTCCGGTTGCATTGTGGCCCCTTCGGTAGAGGCCAAAAGACTGGGTATAAAAGTGGGGCTGCGGGTCAGGGACGGCCGGATGCTCTGCCCGGGACTGGTGGTTTTACCGCCGGACCCCGCCAAATACCGGGCCGTTCACCTTCAGTTAAAACGGCTCTTAGGTACTTACACCGACAAAAACACTCCCAAATCCATTGATGAATTTGTCCTGGATCTGGAGGGTACCCCGGCTTTTCACCGCTTGGGAATACGGGAAGTTGCCCAGCAGATCAAGTCCCGGATAAAAACCGAAATCGGGGATTGGCTGACAGTCTCGGTCGGTATTGCCCCCAACCGTTTTCTGGCCAAAACGGCCGCCGGCCTGCACAAACCGGACGGTTTGGACGAAATCAGTCTTGCCAATTTCACGGACATTTACCGGTCTTTGTCTTTGACGGATCTGTGCGGCATCAAAGCCAACAATGCCGTCCGGCTCAATTCTTCAGGTATTTTTTCGGTCTGGGATTTTTATCAGAGCTCGGCAGGCATTCTCAAATCCGCTTTCCGCTCGGTGGTGGCGTATTACTGGTACCTGAGATTGCGGGGTTACGAGCCGGACGATGTCGTTTTTGCCAGAAGCAGTTACGGCAATAGTTATTCCCTGCCCCGGCCTTTGGTTACCCCGGAAGAGCTTTCGCCGCTTCTTCACAAGCTGGTGGAAAAAATGTCTTTCCGCTTACGCCGTGGCGGCTACCGGGCCGGTGGAGTCCACGTATCCCTTCTCTATCGCGACTGGTCGTATTGGCACAAAGGGGAGACCCGCCCGGAGCGACTGTTTGACGGCCGGGATATTTACAAAATCGCCTACCGGCTGCTCTGTCGTTCACCTTACCGCCGGCCGGTCCACACCTTATCGGTTTCCTGTTTCAATCTGGAACAGGCAAATACTCTGCAGCTGACTTTTCTGGAAGATATGCGGCGTAAACACTGTCTGACGAAAGCTTTAGACAAAATCAACAGCCGCTGGGGCAATTTTGTCATCACTCCCGCCCGGATGCTGGGTACTTCCTCGGCGGTTCCGGACAGAGTAGCCTTCGGTTCAGTCAAAGAACTGGAGGAACTGGTCTTTTCCAACCAGGTTATATAATGAGGGCAACATGTGCGGCAGATACAGTTTTATTCCCCCGGCGGACTTTTTTTCCCGGCTGGAAATTACCAACCGCGATTATCAGTTGCAGGCCAACTACCATGTTACTCCCGGATCCTTTATGCCGGTGGTTTTTAAAAGTAGCCCCAAGCAAGTGGCAAATATGCGCTGGGGGTTGATTCCCTATTGGGCTAAAGACCCCCGCATCGCTTATCATACGATTAATGCCCGGGTGGAAGGCCTGGCCTCCAAACCCGCTTTCCGGGGCTTACTTAAAAATCGGCGGTGTTTAATTCCTGCCAGCGGGTTTTTCGAGTGGGCGCGTACCGGAAATACCAAAAAACCATACTTTGTTAAATTAAAGAATCATGACTGGTTCGTTTTTGCGGGTTTATATGATATCTGGAAAGACCCGGAAGGCATGGAGCACAAAACCTATACCATCATTACCGTTCCGGCTAATTCAGTCGTAGCCAAAATTCACGACCGGATGCCGGCTATCCTGAAAGCCCGGGATGAAGACCTGTGGGCCGACAATTCTTCCTATTCCCCGAACCTTCTCCGGTTACTGGTACCATATCCGGCCGGGGATATGAGCCTCGTCCCTGCATCACTGGGTGAAAAATTAGTGTAGAATAATTTTACAAGATGGCTCACCTGCCTGCCAAGATCCCCCCCCCGCCGGAACTGGATGGCAATATTGCCACTCTCCCGGAAAAGAAACGCATCCCGGTTTCGGTCATAATAATTCTTGCCCTGCTCCCGGTGGTTTTACTGCTGCTGGTATTGACTTTATTGCGCCGCAGGTCTCAAAATCCGGTCCGTCCTCTCCCCTCACCGACACCTGTAGCTCAACATCCCTCACTCACACCTTCTCCATCACCTGTCCAGCCCCCCGCAGACGGCAAAATCAGCCGTCTGGCTCTGACCAACCTGGCAGGGCACCAACTGATTATCGCCTCCGGCACCAGACTCTGGCTGGTTGATTTCACCTTGCAGGGTCCCCGTAAAACACTTCTCTTGGATGCCAAATACCGGATTCTTGATTTATCCCTTTCCCCGAACCGGCAGTGGTTGGCTTTCACCTATACTGACCGGAACCCGCCCGGTAGGGAAAACACCTACCCTCCGACAGGCCTGCAAGTCATGGACCTGAGGGACAAAACCGCCACAGAGTTTATCAGCCTGGATTCCCAATCCATCCGCTATCCGGTCTGGTCCTCGGACAGTTTGTATCTCTCGGTATGGAACAACGGTGTTTCCAGTGTCCTTTTTGACATGACCAATAAACGACGGGTGATGGACCTGCCGGCAATAGGAGGAACCAAAATGGGGCAGATAGTTTTTATCCCCAACCAAAACAAAGTATCATACGTTCAAAACGGCAACCTGTATGAAGTTGAATACGGTGGGGAAAATAACATTCAGCTGATTCAGGGAGTCAGCCCCGTCCGGGAGGTTGCCGCGGGTCCTCAGCTCCCCGACCCACCTCTTTATTCAACGGACGGACGTTTTATCGCTTTTCACAATTCCTTAAGCCAGTTGGTGTTGTACGACCGGCAGGACGGTAGCTTCCAGACACTCGCGGAAGGCTCCGGCAGTTATTCGTTCGGTGAAGCAATAACCTACAGTCCCGATAGCCGGCTGCTGGTATATTACAACCTGAAAAAGGAGGTCTATTCACCCGGTCTGGACGACAATCCGGTTTACATCCTGCGGCTGGAAGACAAGACCGGACAGCCTTTCTTCGCCGATCGCAAAACATCAATTTCCCTTACCAGTCCGCTTCCTGATTCCTCGAGGCAAAAAATACTATTCCATGACCGGGGATTTCAGGTGTTTAAAGTGGACGGAAATATGCAGTCCAACTGCGGTTACACCGGATTCGGTTATAGTTACTATTCCTGGGGCGGGGGACTGGACTACTCCACCCCCCTCAAAGTCTGGACTCCCGACGGCAGGTACATCCTTGCTGCATCCACCCGTCAGATAGCAGACACTTTATCCTGCGCTGTCTCTGGGCCGTTTGATCCGGATCCTATTGACCTGACGATTTGGGTTAAGTAAATTGAATACAGGAAGGAGGTGATATGACATGGCAAGTAAGAAAAAAATAAACGCTTCAGCAAATAATATTTTAGCTTCCTTGGCCGCGTTGGTTATTCTTGCAGCTATCACGGCCATCATTGCTATCAAGTCACAGGACACCCGGTTTGGTACCAGTGCTACTGCTGCTGGAAACGGTGCCCCATCGGGCCCGCACTACAATCTGAACATTATCGGTGTTCCCAAAGGTAAATCAGCGGATATGATTGGTAGTAGCGGACGCCGGATATTCGTGGCCTTGGTGGGTACATGTAAAATCAATCTCAGCCAGGGAACGTTCCAAGTATTGGACGGTAACTGTACCGACAATGGACAATCCGCCTTCCAACTTCCGAATCCGGACCCTGCAGGATCGGGTACCACCGTGTATTCAGTCTGGGCCCGGGCACTTGGTAAACCTGGAGGCAGCTCAACTACTACCACCTGCGCTACCGACCCGTTAACCGGTGAGGAATGGTGTTCGATATACCAAATGGTTTCGGTCAGGTCGAAAGGTAAAAGTACCTTCACCAATGTCTCCAAGGAGCTGCTGTATATATTCGCCGATATTAACGGCGACGGCATGACTGAAAGATATGGTCTCTTCGATTCGGCCTTGGAGGACTATTTCTGGAGTTATTCAAATTCCGGTTTGAAGTTACTGCAGTTGAGGTTCTATCAGGTTCCGACTGCGGTAATCTAGTTTCTGGGATTAATGAACAAAACCGGCAGTCGCTCCGATTGCCGGTTGTCCGGGTTAAAATATATTAGTGGGAAGAACAGCAGTCATTGTTGCGACATTTATATTGTTGTTGGTTTTAGTCGGGCGGACGTTATATCTTTCCGGCCGTTTGGGTGAAACGGAATTGTTTACATTGAACAACCGCCGGCAGTATTTTCCCCCGCCGGTCGCCCGGCTGTTTCAAAACAAATATTCGGCCGCATTTCAGCTTGCCCGTAACGAATTTTTTTCTTATTTAAATCTGGACCGACGGGGAAATGAAAAATAGTAAGCTGCCGGTAATTTTATTAATTCTGTTGGCCGGAATTCTACGTTTTTGGGATATTGGCCATAACCCTCCCGGAGTATATGTGGACGAGGCGCATCAGGGATACAACGCTTACTCTCTATTAAAAACAGGCCGGGATCAATACGGCATGGCTTGGCCGGTAATGACCAAACTATTCGGATCATATGCCTCTTCCCTGTATACGTATTTTTCTGTGGTACCGATAGCAATTCTGGGTCTGTCTGCTGTTTCCGTCCGGCTGGTATCAGCTTTGTCCGGCATGGGATTGGTTTTCTTAATTGCCGCGACTTTCGGTCCCTGGGCCGGTTGGGTAGTCGCAGTTTCGCCTGTCTTTGTGTTTTTCTCCCGGGGGGCTTTTGAAGCCAATCTGGGCTTGTTTTTGTTTTTGATAGGTTTCATCGGCTGTTTGCGTGCTTCCGGGCGGCATCAGACTCTTTTGCCCTCTTTTATACTTCTGTCCATATCCGGCTACGCTTATCATGCCGAGAGATTGGTTTCTGGGCTATTCATAATATTTTTTTCCTGGTATGCCCTCCGCAATAAGCTGCACAAAAAATATATCTTTCCGGCATTAGCTGTCTCGCTGGTGATTCTCGTCCCCCTCATCAGAGTCAGTTTATATCCGGCCGTAAATACCCGTCTTCGGGAACTGGCCGAACCGTCCGGTTATTCCAGCCGTTTGTTGGCGTACTTTTCTCCCGTCAACCTTTTTTCCCGTCCTGATCCGGACGTCCAGCGTTCTTTCCCGGAAGTCAGCGTTTTTTACTGGTGGATGATAATTCCGTTTCTCGCAGGAGTGTACCGGCTTATACGTGCCCGGAAACTGTTCTTACCCGGAATACTTGTGGTTTTCATACTTCCTACGGCTTTAACCCGGGATTACTTTTCTACTGTGCGGGTCCTGCCTTTTTTTATATTACTGTCCCTGATTATTGCCCGGGGGTTATCCGGTCTGAAACCCCGGCTATTGTGGATGTGCGTCCTGACGATAATCAGTTTAGCAGAACTTTATCCCAATCTGGTGCTGCTAAAGCACGAACGCTCAAATATTTGGGGTTATCCGTATCGGCAGCTGGCATCCCGTTTGGAGTATCTGTCGCCATTACCGGTCGTTATCGACAACTCCCGGGCCAAGCCGTTGGACATTTTGCTGGCATTTTATAACCGGACTGACCCCAATATTCTGCAGTCTCGTTACCCATCGTCATGGATTGCTGATTATTATGACCACCCGGAATATTCTCCGGATACGGACTTGGGCAAAATCCAAATCCGTCCCATCATTTGGAGACGGGATGTTTCTGTGAACCAGTTCCTTATAGGCGACCAGCTAGCGGTTTCTCCCGGCCAGGTTGCCGAACATCACCTGCAGCTAGTGGATCAGGTTACGGATATCAACGGTGTTCCGGTCCTCTTCATCTACCGCACCCGCCCCGAATAATCTTCTGATAAAATTCTAAAGTATATGAAAAATTGGCTGATGGTTGTTATAGTACTTCTGTTGGCTGTTCCGGCGGTTTTTGTCCTCATCAGGCTGGCACCCGGGGGCAAAACCACTCTACCTGCTCCCACACCGGCTATTGATGCCGGTCTTGAAACAAATATGAATACCACACCCACATCCACCCCGGGAATACAGCTCAGGTTTGAAGATCTGGTTACCGGAACCGGGGCAACCGCCACCCCGGGTGCGTCTGTAACCGTCCATTACTCCGGTACCCTCACCGACGGCACCCAGTTTGACAGCTCCTATGGCCGGGGCGTTCCGTTTTCTTTCAAACTCGGCGCCCGCCAGGTCATTCCCGGTTGGGAACTGGGAGTTTCCGGGATGCAGGTCGGGGGCAAACGCCGGCTGACTATCCCTCCGGAATTGGCTTATGGCTCCGGCGGGGTTCCCGGAGTAATTCCTCCCGACTCCACCCTCATCTTTACCGTAGAACTGATGGGAGTAGAATCAGGGCAGTAAATGCGAAATCTCTACCGGTTTTTATTTTTAATCTGGGTCGGAGTGCTGTTTCTGCGTTCAGCCCAATATGTTTTCAGGACTTACCGGGAATTTACTTCTCCCCCGCCGGTGTATCATTCCGAAGTCATCCCCTGCAGTTCAAATCCCGACCAGCTTGACGGGGAAGACCGACAATTATATTACTACCGCAGTCTGGGAGTCGTATGTCCAAAATAGCTTCAGCAATATTGGTGTGTTTGCTGGGTATTAACCTGGCATATGTCATTTCCGGAGTCAGAAGCTACCCCCTAAACAGCGTTGATGTTTATGGTATCTGGATGTTCAAAGCCAAAGCCTGGTATCTGCATCAGGGTTTTCCCCTGGCGGATTTAACAAATCCCGTTTACAGTTATTCCCATCCACAGTACCCCCTGCTATTGCCGTATTTATTCGTTAACCTTTTCCGGTTAGCCGGAAGTTACCGGGAAATGGCGGTTTTAGCGGTATATCCGCTGGTATATGCTCTAATTTTGCTTATGGTTTACCGGGTACTGCTGCATTTAGAATTCTCACGCCCGGCAGGGTTATTTTTTACTTACATCTATTCCATGTTGTCACCTCTTTTGGCCCAGGCCGGACGAAAACACGCCGGTAATGCCGATATTATTATCTGTGCTCTCTACTGGCTGGCTATCCTTCTTTTTTTCCGTTTATACCGCCGCGGCCCCGTACTTTTGGGCTGGCTTCTGACGTTGCTGGTAATCGTATCCTCTCAGATCAAAATCGAAGGCGCTTTTCTGGCTGTATTAATTATTTTTATCCCCGTCCGGTTCAGATTCCGGCTGGGTTGGTTGATTCTGATCGGTTTGCCTGCTGTTGCCTGGTATCTGGCCCAGCGCTCGTTTGGTATCATTCCGGATTATTTTGTTTTTTTGCCCTCCGTTACCGTCCTGTTATCCAGGTCAGTAATAATTTTTCAGGGAGTCCTCAGGCATATGCTGAACTTTCGTAATTGGTATATATTTTGGCCTCTGTTCTGGCTTATTTTACCGATTCACACCTCAAACTCACGGGATTATTTGCGAATCACCAACCGGGTATTATTATCCGTTACGGGACTTTTTTTCATCAATTATTTATTTTCCACCATTTCCACCGCAGGTTATGTTTCCTCCACGGCCGACCGGTTAATGCTGCAGGTATCCCCCTTTTTCTATCCGCTTTTTGCGGTCAAAACCCGGGAAATTTTTGCCTCTCCCCTGTGATATCATTTTAAGGAATGGAATACCTTTTCTGGCACTATTCTTCCGGTCTCAGGCTTTACCTTTCCCGCTGGGTTTTCCTGATGGGTTGGGTTGTGCATTATTTTTCCCTGCCCCTGTTGTTACCTACGTTATTTTCCCCGTACAAAAGACTTTTAGACGAGGAAGCTTATATAGGTTTCCGTCCCGACGTATTTTTCCGCCAGCTGACCTTTAACCTGATTTCCCGCTGTATCGGAGCCATCGTGCGGTTGTTCTTGTTTATCTGTGGGACTTTGCTGCTGATCCCGGTGTTTTTTGCCGGTATCGCAGGCTTGATCTGCTGGATTTGCCTGCCGGCCATCGGCCTGCCTTATTACTATCTTACGGACCGTTTTGGCCCCCGGTTTTTCAAAAATCTGGCCATCCGGCTGCGCGAGTCCGCTTCCCCGGTTCAGGAGTTGTGGACAACGGTTCCCGGAAAATTCCTATTGTTTCATTTAGGTCTGGATCCCGATCAGCTGGCCGGAAACAAACCGGATCTGACCGCGTTTTCCCCCGCCTCACTGATTGATATTATTTCTTCCTTCATCAATGCCGGCGTTTGGGACGAACAGCATCTCCGCTCTTTGGGAACGGATTTTGAAGATATAAAGACCGGGGCTTCCTGGTGGGATTTTCTGAATTTACCCGGTAACCCTGTTCCCTTACGGTACGGTCGGCCGGGAGTCGGATTGGAGCTGCTTTACGGGTATACTCCGCAGCTGAACCAAATTTCAGAAGATCTGTCCGTAAACCGGCAGTTTTCCCACCATCTGATCGGTCGCCAGGAACTAGTTTCCCGGATCGAACGCAGCCTGACTTCCGGTCAGAGCGTAATTTTGACCGGCCTGCCGGGAGTGGGTAAAAAAACCATTATTCTGGAATTTGCCCGTCGGGCTATGTCCGGAGAGTTGGGCCCCCGGATGGTATACAAAAGAGTATTGGAATTGGATTTCAATTTCCTGCTGTCGGAAAGCATTGACCTCAATCAGAAAAAAGCTAAATTCTCGCTTTTGCTTCAGGAGGCAGCGGCCGCCGGAAATGTAATTCTGGTAGTCAAAGATCTGCACCGCATCACCAATTCTGCCGTCGAGGGCATGGATTTCACGGACGTGCTGGATAAATATCTGGAAAAACGTAAATTGCTTATCATCGCCATATCTGCCCAGGTTGATTATGAACGGTTTTTAGCTGTCAATTCCCGTTTACGGAAATATTTTGAAACCATAGAAGCCACCGCTCCCGGCAAAGATACCGCCCTGCAAATTTTGTTTGAATCCTCAGCCGACTGGGAAAAACAAAAGCATGTCCTTATTTCCGTCCAGGCTATCAGAGCGATTCTTGATGGCAGTGATCGTTACGTCACCGATACTCCGTTCCCCGAAAAAGCCCTGGAATTATTGGATCATGTCATCGTCTATCTGGAGAGCAACAACAAATACTTCATGGACAAAGATACTGTTAATGCCGTCTTATCGGAAAAAACCGGAATCTCTTTGGCTCGTCTTACCCAAAAAGAAAAGGATTTGTTGGGTAATCTGGAAGAAGTTTTACATTCCCGCCTGGTGGGTCAGGACCCGGCAGTTTCCTTGATCGCCAAAACATTGCGGGCCAGGACTATAGGCACAAAGGATGACACCCGGCCTATCGGCTCATTTCTATTTTTGGGTCCCACTGGTGTGGGTAAAACCGAAACCGCCAAAACCCTGGCCAAAATATATTACGGTAGTCACAAGCAAATCATCCGTTTCGATATGGCGGAATTTTCCGGGACCGAGGGAGTCGCCCGTTTAATCGGCTCAGTAGCCCAAAATCAACCCGGCCTATTGACCACAGCCATAATCAATCGTCCGGCCAGCCTGCTTTTGCTGGATGAAATCGAAAAAGCTCCACCGGACGTATATAACCTGTTTCTGTCGCTTCTCGACGAAGGCAGTATTTCCGATGCGTTCGGCAAAAAAATCGATTGTCGGCATTTATTTGTCATAGCCACCTCCAATGCCGGTGCGGAATTCATCCGCCGGCAGGTCAAAAATCAGGTTTCAGGCGAACCTTTACAGAAACAGGTTCTGGAATACATCCAGACCCGGGGTATTTTTTCGCCGGAGTTTCTTAATCGTTTCGACGGAGTGGTGGTTTATGAACCCCTGACGGAAGATCAGCTGATCCTGATCGCCGGCCTGCTTTTGGATGAACTCAAAGCCAATCTTCTGCAAAAAAACATTGTATTGGAAGACTCTCCTCAGGCTTTAGCCAAACTCGCCCGTGAAGGTTACCAACCCGAGCTGGGAGCCAGACCCATGCGCCGGATAGTGGACATTACTCTGGGTGATCTGTTTGGTAAAGCGATTCTGTCCGGTACCCTCAAACCCGGAGACAAGACACTACTTACAGCCGGGCCGGGGACAGGAGAATATCTCTTGCAACCCTTGACCTAGCCCGGTAATATATTGGGACTATGTTTACACTTCCGAAACTGCCCTACTCGGTTTCAGCTCTCGAGCCCTATATCGACGCTCAAACTATGGAAATCCACCACTCCAAACATCATGCCGCCTATGTCAAAGGTCTTTCCGAAGCTCTTCCCGACAAGTCTGAATCTGACCTGACTGTTATCTTACAAAAACTGAATGCTTTACCCGAAACTATTCGCACCAAAGTCCGAAATATGGGTGGTGGACACGCCAACCATTCCTTATTCTGGCCCTTAATGACCCCAAAACCCGGCTCGCCTGCAGGAAAAATTTTGACTGCCATAAATTCCGTATTCGGAAGTTTCGATAACTTCAAAGGAAAATTTTCCACTCGGGCATTGGGTCAGTTTGGCAGCGGTTGGGCATGGCTGGTTGTTGCCGACGGCAAAATGGATATTATAAATACCCCGAACCAGGATTCACCTTTGTCCCTGGGGAAAGTGCCGGTACTGGCGCTTGACGTTTGGGAACACGCGTACTATCTCAAATACCAAAACCGCCGGGCGGATTACATCACCGCCTGGTGGAATGTCGTTAACTGGGCGGAAGTTTCCCGTCTTTTTGAACTTGTTTAGATTCTGCGATGTATAGTGCCAATGCAATTCGCGCTATTTGTTTCTGTGTCTCCGGGGAAATCTGATTACCGGTAATGTATTGGAACTCCGGCCTTTTAACAGTTGATTCTCCTCTGAATAACGCCATATAATCATTAGACGGTGAGTGACAATAAATCCCACGCCACGCTGACCTATCTCTACCGGGTCTTCGGTCAACGCATCCTCAAGTTGGTTCTCAAAAGAAACGGAGGAAATCTGGCAGCAGCCGAGCAGGTTCTCCAGGACACGTTTGTTTCTGCTTACACTTCATTTCACACTTTTCACCACAAGAGTACATATTTTACCTGGTTATGTAAAATCGCCCTCAATAAACTCGCCGATTATTATCGTCAGCAAGTTCATCAAAATTCCCGTATAGTAATCCCCACCATTGCTCAGTTTAACACCCTTATCGACCCCGCTCTGACTTCGGAGGAAAGACTGGTTCTGGAGGAGTTACGTAATGATGTCAACCGTAGTCTTAATTTGTTGCCGGAAGATTATCGCCGGTTGTTGCATCTCAAGTATTATCAGCAGTTATCTAATCGGGAAATTAGCCTCCGTCTGAACCTATCCCCGCGTAAAATCGAAGGCCGCCTCTACCGGGCCCGCCACCGTCTGGCATCCGTTATAGCCGCTGCCTCCCCCCACCTCAAACCCCGGTGATAAAATTGGCAAATGCTGATTGATCCCTTCGTTTTGCCTTTCCACAATGCTAGTCTTATCACCAAGCTCAAACGATATGCGTATACTAAGAGATTCTGACCTGGGGCTGGAACAGTGGTAATATACAAATTTATCAGTGAAAATATCAGTTGACAGAATTTGACTCTATCTCCTAGAACCTATAACCTAGTCACAAGAACCTAGACGTATGTTTGGTTTCCTGCTCAAGGTTGGAATTATCGCCGCGGTGGTTGTCGGTGTATTCACTCTCGTCTCCTGGCGCCGCACCGGTCAGGTTCGGCTGCCTTCAGCCCGCAACCTGACTTTATGGGTTGCTTCTTCTTTAAACCGGGAAGCATTGTCAAAAATAAAAAATGTAAATATGGGATCCGTCAGCCGTAATTTGAGTTCCGCTCTGGATTCACTGGTCACCCATCCGGACCGCAACTCTCCGGTGGTTCTGGGTGTAAAAATTACCAACGACAGCCTCAATACCGTCGTCGACGTCATTCAGAATCTGCCTCCGGATCAGGTTAACCAGATAAAAGCCCTGCTTTGCACCCCGGCTACTTCTTCCGGCAGGTAAATCACTGTCCGGCGGGTATAATCTCCTCATGGCCGATATTAAAACCCAAATTACTGATTTACGGTCCCGGCTGGACCAGATCCGGATAAAATTAAATCCTGAAGTTGTAGCCGGTCAGATCCGGGATCTGGAAACCAAAACCGCCGATCCGGATTTTTGGACCGACACGTCTGCCGCCAAAACTGCCATGAAACGTCTGTCTGATTTAAAAGACCAGCAGGACCAGCTTTCCCGCCTCGATGGAGAAATTTCAGACTTGTCCGGATTGGCGGATTTACAGGCGGATATTAACGATCTGGAAAAGGAAGTCAAAAAAGTTGACCGCAGGCTGAGTCTCGTGGAAATCAGGACCTTTCTTGGCGGTAAGTACGATATAAATAACGCCATAGTATCCATCCATGCCGGTCAGGGCGGTGTCGAAGCCATGGATTGGGTGGCAATGCTGCTACGGATGTATCTAAGGTTTTGCGAAAAGCGGGGCTGGGATACGGAGGTTGTGGAACAGATTCCCGGGGAAGAAACCGGATTCAAATCAGTAACGTTTACCGTTTCAGGTCCGTATGCATATGGATATTTGTCAGGTGAAAAAGGTACTCATCGTTTGGTGCGCCAGTCTCCGTTTAATGCCGACAATTTGCGTCAGACGTCATTTGCTCTGGTGGAAATTTTACCCGAATTGCCGGAAACCAATGCGGAAATAGAAATTTCCCCCGACGACATTGAGTTCGAAGCTTACCGGGCAACAGGTCATGGTGGCCAGAACGTCAACAAGGTATCCACAGCAGTCCGGCTTACCCACAAACCTACCGGTATGACCGTAGCCTGCCAGACCCAGCGTTATCAGGAACAAAACCGGAAAATTGCTCTGGCGTTGTTAAAATCCAAACTTTGGGCCCTCAAACTTCAGGAAAAAACTGACGCCCAAAAAGAATTGAAAGGAATTTACAAAGCCGCTTCCTGGGGTAATCAGATCCGATCCTATGTTTTGCATCCTTACAAAATGGTCAAAGATTTGCGTACGGGAACCGAAACTTCAGCGGCATTTGCGGTCCTGGACGGGGACCTGGACGAATTCATAGAATCGGAAGTCAGGTATCTCAACATATGATATACTGATCTCCATGGATCAGCCTGTCCCCGGCCTGGTTTCCCCTCTCGAACCGGCACCAAAAAAATCCGCTAAATTACCCCTGATTATCACCGGATTGATCATTGTTTTGGCCGGTATAGGTACGGGTTTTTTCCTGCAGCGCGGCCGTCGGCCGTCAGCCCCATCCGATACTTCCGCGGGGATGGTCAAATCTGCCACGGAGGTGGGTTCCACAGACACCAAGACTTTTCGTGATTCAGCCCAGGGAGTTTTGGAACTAGGCGGTTTCAACGGGGAGGGAACACACAAACTAATTCGTGAGGGCGGGCCTTCCAAAACAGCTTATCTGGTTTCTTCAATCGTTGATTTGGACGAATTTGTAGGTAAGAAATTAGAAGTCTGGGGAGAAACCATGAAAGCTCAAAAAGTCGGTTGGCTAATGGACGTAGGTCGCGTCAAAATTTTGGACTAGACATGGTAACTGCCCGTAATGTCACCAAGAAATTCGGAAATATCACAGCTTTGGGTGACGTCTCCTTCTCTGTTGATGCGGGTGAATTTGTTTTCTTAACCGGAGCCTCCGGATCTGGAAAAACTACCATATTTCGTCTGATTCTACGCGATCTGAAGCCGAATTCCGGGGAATTGGTTGTTGACGGCCACCATCTGTCCAGACTTTCCACCCGGGATCTGCCTCATTATCGCCGTCATTTGGGACCGATTTTTCAGGACTTCAAGCTTCTCCCGGACCGCAGTGTTTGGGAAAATGTCTCCCTGCCACTTGAGGTTAGGTTTGCCAAACCAGGTGATGTTTTTGCAGCGGTCAAGATTGCTTTGCAGATGGTTGGTCTGTCCGACCGCAGTTCACTTTTTCCCAGTCAACTATCCGGAGGTGAACTCCAACGGGTAGCCATTGCCAGGGCAATAGTCGGCAAACCCAAACTGCTTTTGGCGGATGAGCCCACCGGAAATCTGGATCCTAAAACTGCCCGGAGCATTGTCTCGCTTTTAAAAGATATCCATTCAGAGCTGAAAACAACGGTAATTATGGCCACCCACAACGCGGATATCGTCAACCGTTATGGGTTGCGGGTGATTACATTGGAAAACGGTAAATTAACCAAAGATACACCCAAAGGTAAATATGAATAAATATTTCAAAACAGCCTGGCAGCGCCTGCGCCGCACTCCGTACCAGACTCTCATCTCCCTATTAGTAGTTTCACTGACCCTTTTTTCTGCCACCGTCTTTTTTTTGGACGCTGCAGCAGCTCACAAGATCCTCCGCTTTTTTGAAACCCGGCCCCAGGTTAATGCTTTCTTCAAAGCTGATATCACCCCCACCTCCCAGCAGGTGGAGCTTATTCGCTCCCGCTTGGAATCTACCGGCCTGGTGGAAAATTTCAAATATATTTCCAAAGAAGACGCACTGCGCATCTACAAAGAACTTAATTCCACCGACCCCCTGCTATTGGAAGCAGTCACCTCCAACATGTTACCCGCTTCCCTGGAAGTTTCGGCCAAAGATCCCGCCCAGCTCAAAACTCTGGCCGACCAACTCAAAAAGGAGGAGGGGATCGAGGAAGTCCGGTTTGCGGAAGATGTGGTATTTACTCTTATCCGCTGGACCCGATCTGTCCGTACCGCACGCATCGCCCTGACTTCCTCCCAGATATTTATCACTTTTATAGTTATTCTTTCGGTGATCGGAGCCCGGGTTACCAGCCGCAAGGAAGAAATAACCATCCTTCAGCTAATGGGTGCCACCCGGAGCTTCGTGACCGCTCCTTTCATTCTCGAAGGCATGTTATACGGTTTCCTGGGAGCATCTATTGCCTGGGGGATCACTTATCTGGCTTTTCTTTACTCCACACCGTTTTTGTCCACTTTCATTTTTCAGATTCCGGAACTTTATCCTACCCCGGTATTTATGCTGGAAGTCCTGGGCGGTGAACTGATTTTGGGATCGCTGGTTGGTGGCCTGGGCGGGTTGCTTGCTACCCGGCGTTTCCTTAAATCATGAAGAATATTCGTATTTTTTGCATTAGTTTGCTTTGTATTCTGACGCTTGCTTTGCCGGTCGTCCGGGCCTCCGAACTCGAAGACAAGGAAAATCAGATCAAAGAATTAGAAAAGAAAATCACCGAACTCCAGACACAGGCTAAAACTCTGGCAGATCAGGTCACCTACTATGATGTTCAAATTGCCCTGAATACGCTAAAAATATCACAAACCGAGGACATGATTGCCTCATTATCCGGAAAAATAAATATTTTAGAGACACGCCTGTTGCAACGGTCGTTAATATTGGAAAAACAAATAGTGCATACCTATAAACAAGGGTCATTGGATCCACTTCAAATAATGTTATCGAGTACAAACTTTTCTCTTCTATTATCCAGACTAAAATATGCCCAGACCGTTCAGGCCAACAACCGCCGTATTTTGCATGATACCCAGGTTATTCAACTAAATTATGCCCGCCAAAAAACCTTAGTCGAAGATGCCCAAAAAAAGCTGGAAGTTCAGAAAAAAACTCTGGCAGGGTTGAGGGAGGAAAAAGATAATCTTCTTCTGCAGACCAAAAATAGCGAGGCTGTTTACGAGAAACAGCTGGAGTCCGCCCGGTTGGAGCTGGCGGCTATTCAGACCGCGTTGGCTACCGGTATCAGAGAAGGCCCGGTCAAAGCCGGTGACCCCATCGCTCTGGTAGGTAATACCGGTTATCCCAGCTGCAGCACCGGCAAACACCTGCATTTTGAAGTCCGGCTTAATGATACCTGGGTCAACGCCGAGTTATATTTAAAGAAGATATCCGATAAATGGGGCTTAAATATTGGTTCAGGCAACTGGAACTGGCCAATTTCCGGGGACATCGAAATCACTCAACGCTACGGAAAAACTCCGTATTCATACCGCTATATTTACAGCGGTGGTACCCATACCGGCATCGACATGGTCAGCAATCAGGACGTCATCAAAGCCGTTGCCGACGGAATTTTATATTCTTCCACCCAGAAATGCGGGTCTTCCGATCTCAAAATTAAGTACATCGACCACGGTTCCGGTCTCAAGACCTTCTTTCTCCACGTACAGTAATCAGCCTTCACACACCGGGAGTGTGAAGGCTAAAAAAACCATCGTCTGTATCTGCGGAACACCAATGTAATAATGCTGGTGTATAGTTGGAATTATGAAATGGGGTGAGAAGTTAATCATTGTATTCTCCTTTCTTTTTTTCCCTCTTTCTGTCTATGCCGTTACAGTAAATTTTTCAGGTTTGCCTGCATCTATTGATAAGGATCAGGAAACAGAAATCATAGTAAACATGTCCTGTTCGGGGTGTAAGGATTCGTATCTGCGGGGTGCATTTTATCCATCGGGATCAAATTACTTCGGTCTGACCCAAAACAATTCCGGCAGCTGGATCGGCACCTCTTCCGACCGGACTCAATATTTTCGGGTGGGGGAGAGCGATTTGACCGAGGGTTCATGGAGCGGAAAATTGAAAATCAAACCTGAGCCCACTGACTCAAAATACGCCGGTCCCGGTGGTTATTTTTTCAAAGTCGGCCGCTATACAGCCGGGGAAAACAGTTCTGCCGAGTGGAGCCCCGAACAGGCAATAATCATTACCGGTCCCTCTCTCACCCCTACCCCCACTACTGGCCCCACAAATACCCCCGTTCCGCCCACCTCCACTCCCACCACCGCTCCTTCATCCACCCCCAAACCGTCTTCCACTCCCAAACCCACCTCCACTCCCAAACCATCGGCCACATCCACACTTACCCCGGTCGTGAACCGCAGCACCGCCTCCCCCATCCGGTCGCTGGCGGAACCTACCTGGCCGGATTTCCAAAGCTTACTAGAGAATGCGGACCGGGAGGTGCTCAATACTCCCACACCCGTGGTGTTGGGGGATTCGGACATCGCTTTGCGTGCGGATGAGCCTGTTACCGGAGCAAATGATTCATCTTCAAACCTGGGTGGTTGGCTGCTCATCGGAGCGGGAATTGTGGCTCTTGTTACATCCGGTCTGTTGTTGGTATTCCGCAAAGCTTCCCCCCCTTCCGTGCTTTAGTTGTATACTCGAAAGATGATTTCCTACCACAAAATTTATGGCTGGATACCTGTTGTTTTATGGATGTGTCTTATTTTCTGGTTTTCCTCCCGCCCTGCAATGCATACTTCCCAAATCTACTGGCAGGATTTCATCGTCAAAAAAACAGCTCATTTTATAGAGTATTTTATTTTGGCAGTCCTGATATTCCGGGCGCTCAAACAAAGTACCGAATATTCCCGGGTGGTATTGATATTACTCACCCTGCTGGTAACTGTAGTTTACGCCTCCACCGATGAATACCACCAGAGCCTTGTTCCCGGGCGTGAGCCCCGGTATCGGGATGTCGCCATTGACAGTCTCGGAGTTGTTACGGCCTCGGTCCTTATCAGCCTCCGGAAATTAGACATTCTGATAGACCTGTAGTATAATTTTTGACATCAGACTGGCTTTAGCTGGTTTGTTTTTTTAACTGATACACATGTCATCTCACCGTCTGAATGTGGTTACCCCGATTCCTCCCTCCACTGTTTCGTCCCAGTTAGGTGCGGGTGTAGCCTGGAAAATGCGCCGGTTCATCACCCATACAGTTCTACCCGTGGATAGTTCTGCCCTGATTACCCTGGTCGGATGGCAGAAACTATTGCTCACCGTTACAACCTTGGCTTTTCTCTTATCGTTATGGTTCAATCCTATTTCCACGGGAATTTTCACAGTCACAGTTCTGAGTCTAATTTATTTCATCGATGGCCTTTTTAATTTAGCTTTGGTCAGCCGCAGTATGCACCGCTCACAGGAGATCACTTTTTCGCCCCAACGGCTGAAAAAGCTTGATGAGTCCGATCTGCCTGTTTATTCCATCCTGTGTCCCATGTACAAGGAATCAGCGGTATTTAGGCACTTTTTGACTTCTATCAACCGTTTGGATTGGCCCAAATCAAAACTTGACGTAATCTTGTTATTGGAAGCAGACGATTCTGAGACTTTTCGGGCAGTATCTGCTATCAATTTGCCAAAACACATCAGAGTAGTAATTGTACCCGATACTCTGCCAAAAACCAAACCCAAAGCCTGTAATTACGGGCTGGCAATCGCCCGGGGAAAATACGTGGTTATCTACGATGCCGAAGATCAACCGGACCCCCAACAGCTAAAAAAGGCATATCTGGCTTTTCAGCAAGTCAACCCGAAGGTGGTTTGCCTACAAGCCAAATTGAATTACTATAACCCCAACCACAACTTACTCACCCGGCTGTTTACCGCCGAATATTCACTGTGGTTTGACATAATTTTACCCGGCCTTCAGTCTCTGGGCACCACCATCCCCCTGGGTGGCACTTCCAATCATTTCCGTACCCACATACTTCGCCAGCTGGCTGGGTGGGACGCTTTTAATGTTACTGAAGATTGCGATTTGGGAATAAGGTTATTTTTAAAGGGCTATCGGACAGCCATGATCGACTCTACTACCCTGGAGGAAGCCAACAGCCATCTGGGAAACTGGATGCGCCAGCGTTCCAGGTGGATAAAAGGTTACATCCAGACCTATTTAGTCCACAACCGCCACCCTCTGAGATTTTGGAAAACCCGGGGTATTCATGCTCTTATTTTTCAGTTGGTAATCGGCGGCAAGATTCTCTTCATGCTGATAAATCCGCTGCTGTGGCTGGCTACCCTGTCATATTTCGTTTTCCGTGCCCAGGCCGGCCCCCTCATGGAAACTCTCTATTCCGGTCCGATTTACTATCTGGCTGTCCTCTGTACCATCTTTGGAAATTTTATTTTCCTCTACTATTACATGCTGGGCTGTGCCCGGCGGGGTTTGTGGGATCAGATCAAATACGTTTATTTAATTCCCGTGTATTGGTTTCTCATCAGTCTGGCCGGCCTGAAAGCAGTATACCAGCTCATAGTCAAGCCTCATTATTGGGAAAAGACCCATCATGGTTTGCATTTGGCGCCGCGGCAAAAAAGCCGGACTTTTCGTCTCGGCATCTCTTTACCGCACGTGCCGGTTCCGGGAGGTTGGCGGCCGCAGCCGTCACCGGGTCTGGTTCTGGTGACAGCCACAATCATCGCCAACTTTATCAATTTTGTATACAACGTATTCTTGGGCAGGGTATTGTCTGTTGCCGATTACGGCCTTATCGGTTTTGCAGCGGGTTTGATCTATATCAGTCAAATCCCTTTGGGTGCCGTGGCGCGGACTGTTTCACATCGCAGTGCATATCTGCTGGGTCGCCACCGTCTTCCCACCCTGCAGTTCTGGTTATTCACCCGTAGTCGGGCATTGACCATTTCCCTGTTGGTTACTGTGGCATGGATTATCACGATTCCTGGCATCTCGTATTTTTTCCGGCTGGAATCAGTCTTACCACTGCTGCTGATCACCCCGCTTTGGCCCATAGCCGCGTTACTGGCCGTCGATTCCGGTTTCTTATCCGGAAATCTCCGCTTTATTTCTTTGTCTGCGGTTATTCTGGCCGAGTCGGTAATCAAGCTTCTGCTGACTGTTTTTCTGGTCACGGCAGGCTGGGAAAGATACATTTATATCGCAATCCCCCTGGCCACGTTCGGCGCCCTGCTCATTGCTTTTATCATGGTCAAACGTTTCAGTGCTAAATCTGTCACATATGATTTGCCCCGGAATTTTCTTACTTTTCCCGGCAAGTTTTTCAGCTCATCGGCTTTGGTGTCTCTCTCCTCCCTGATTTTCTTAAGCTTGGATGTGATACTGGCCAAACACTATCTTTCTCCCGAACAGGCCGGTTACTATACCCTGTTGTCCCTGATCGGAAAAATTGTCTTTTTCGCCGGCACACTTTTCAGTCAGTTCGTCAACCCGCTGGTCAGCCATTCTGAAGGCGCACAACAAAACCCCAACCGGACTTTTTACAGGCTTCTCGGGGCTACAATTTTCAGTTCCTCTATTGCCCTGATTATTTTAGGGCCGTTGGGTAGATACACCGTTCCTTTTATCCTGGGGTCCAGGGCAATACCGATAATTCCCTATCTGACCGGTTACTGTCTGGCTATGTGCAGTTTTGCTATGGCCGGAGCCATCGTCAGCTACCACCAGGCCAGAAAGCATTACTATTTCTCCCTGCTATCCGTCTTCCTAGCCATTCTGTTGCTGGCGGGAATCACCCTTTATCACCGGAATATCAGGGATTTTTCTACCATTATCCTCATATCCTCCGGTTTGTATCTCGGGCTGGTCCTGATCTGTCACGGCATACAAGCCAAACTGGCCGATGTTACCCTGGCTCTGCGGGATTTAGCCGGACTTTTCCGCCTTCTGCCGGCGCCTGCCGCCGGAACCGGTGGCAATATCAGGATCCTTATTTTCAACTGGCGCGATATCCGCCATGTCTGGGCCGGAGGCGCCGAGGTATATTTGCACGAACTGGCCAGACGCTGGGTGACTGCCGGACATGAAGTAACGCTCTTTTGCGGCAACGACCGGCAGCATCCCGGTACCGAAGTCATCGACGGAATCCGGATCATCCGCCGGGGAGGCTTCTATACCGTGTATATCTGGGCGGTTTTATATTATCTCTTCCGGTTCCGGGGTCACTATGACATTATCATCGACAGCGAAAACGGTATTCCGTTTTTTACCCCCCTCTATTCCCGGATTCCCAAATTTTTACTCATCCACCATGTCCATCAGGATTATTTCATCCGCCATGTCCGTTTCCCGCTGGCTCAGATTGCCAAATTCCTGGAAGCCGGGATTGCCCCTCTGGTCTATCATAACCAGCCGGTCATCACCGTTTCCGAATCATCTCGTAAAGATATTGCCGCCCTCGGTTTGGCTCGGACAGAGAATATTTCCGTCATTAACCCCGGAATAGATCTCCGGCAGTTCCTTTACCAGTCTCCAAAAACCAGTTACCCCTCTTTCCTGTATTTAGGTCGGGTCCGTCCTTACAAGCAGATTGATATTGCTGTCAGGGCTTTCGCCCGGATATTAACGGATCACCCCGACGCCAGGCTGAATATCGCAGGTGATGGAGAAAGCATCAAATCCCTACGGGCTTTAACCGACCGTCTGGGCATAGAAACGCGGGTCAGTTTTCTCGGCCGTGTCAGTGACAAAGAGAGGATCCATTTATTATCTTCATCTTGGGCAATGCTCCAGCCCTCTTCTTTTGAAGGCTGGGGTATAACCGTCATCGAGGCCAATATTTGTTCCACTCCGGTCATTGCTTCAAATGTAGTCGGTTTGCGTGATTCCGTCCGGGATGGCCAGACCGGGCTGCTGGTGCCCAACGCCGACGTCTCGGCCTTGACTGCGGCCATGGGTTTTCTTATCCGTCACTCAGACGTTCGCCGTCAGTTGTCCGCCCAGGCTGGTATTTGGGCCCGGCATTTCGATTGGGATATCCAGGCGGCATCGTTGCTATGTCTCATCCGCTCCCGTTTCGGGGAAAAATTATCCGACCGCCACCCGGGACAGGCTTTTGTCCCCGCTTCCTGATCTATGGCCCGTATTCCTTCCCTCACTGTGGGAATCATTGCTTTCAACGAGGCCGGGAACATCGGACATATTTTGGAATCAGTCCTCGGCCAAAACCGGACAGGCTTCACGTTGGAACGAATACTGGTGATTTCCGACGGCAGTTCTGATACCACACAGGATTTAGTCAGGCAATTCAGTCACCGTTTTCCCTTGGTACAGTTGGTATCAGCCCGGACCCGTAAGGGAAAACCCTTCCGTTTAAATCAGCTATTCCGGCTTAATCACAGCGATATTTTAGTAGCTTTGGACGCGGACATAAATCTGGTAGGGCGCAAATTCTTGACCACACTGGTTTCGGCAATTGTTGCCGATCCCCGGGCGGGTATGATGGCCGCACATCAGATTCCGCTCCGGCCGCCGGGCATTGCGGGCGGGTTGATTCATTCCAGTTTCGCCATGTGGGACGATATTCGCTTAAGCGTTCCAGGTTTTAACCATGTTCAAAATTTCTATGGTGCCGCCACCGCCTTCAGAAAATCTTTCTCAGATACTCTACGCATACCAGTAGAGTCCTCCGAACTGCGCTTATACATCTATCTCACAGCCGTAAAAGCGGGAGCGTTCCGCTATTGCCGGTCCGCAGTCATAACCTACTGGCCTCCTTCAACCTGGAGCGATTATTTTAAGTTGGCCAACCGCTCTTTTTCCAAACCCCAGCCTGAACTGGACAGACTGTTCGGTTACCCTACCGTTTCCGATTATGTAATTCCCAGGAAATACCTCCTATCAGGAATTCTCAAGTCCTTGCGGCACCGGCCTCTATCTTTTCCGCTCGCTCTGTTTATGATTTTTTTCCTAAGCCGTTTCACCAGGGTGAACAAGAACCGCACCCGCCTGCCATGGGAAATGGCCGGTTCCACCAAGAGAAGTTTCAAACCTGTTCTTGTAATTTCCTCATACGACGATCTTCGCAATCCCTGGTATGGTGGTGGGGGAGCGGTCGCTGTTCACGAGATTGCCAAAAGATTGGCAGGTCACTTTGATATCACGGTCATCACGGGAAAATACCCCTTTTCCTCAGACCTGATACTGGATGGGGTTTCTTATCGCCGGATAGGAATTTCCGTTTTGGGAGGGAAATTCGGTCAGCTGGCATTTTTGTGTCTGATTCCTTTCAGAGTTATGTTTGGCCGATATGATATCTGGATGGAAAGTTTTACCCCTCCCTTTTCCACGGCTTTTCTTCCGCTTTTCACCCGTAAACCGGTCATTGGACTGGCTCATATGCTGGCCGGAGCGGATATGCAGCGTAAATATCTTCTTCCGTTTGTCAGTGTTGAAAACCTGGGACTCAGGCTGTACCGTCGGATTATTTCCCCCTCCCCTTTCTACAGCAAACAGATTAAAAAAATTAGTCCTCAAACAGATGTGGTGTGGATTCCCAACGGAGTCACTTCTCCCGTCTATCCCGCGGATTCGGCTTACCGCCCCAGGAATATTTCGTTTATCGGCCGGATTGAAGTCAACCAGAAAGGATTGGATCTTTTATTGCAGTCTTTCAAACACATCACCGGTAACTTGCCTCATGACCTGTATATCGCCGGAAGCGGCAGCCGGGGTGAAATAAACCGCCTCAAATCACTGATCAACCATCTTCATCTGGACTCCCGGGCAAAACTGACAGGATTAGTACGCGGGAGAGAGCGGTCACGCTTTTTTGCCCGGACTTTGGTTATGGCTTTGCCGTCCCGGTTTGAAACCTTTCCACTTGTAGCTCTGGAAACACTGGCTTCAGGTATTCCTTTCGTCTGCTTCGATATCGATGGTTTGAAGTGGCTTCCTGACAACTGCGGTATAAAGGTCCGTGCTTTCGATCACCGGGCATTTGGTGAAGCTTTGATAAAATTGGTTAACGATCCGCATTTAAGACAAAAGTTGTCCCACCGGGCAAAGTTATTAGCGGAGAAATTTTCGTGGAAAAAAACCGCTGTCAGTTACTCTGATTATTTAAACAAAGCTTTGTTATGAAAAAATTGATAGATCGCATTATTGAGCATCGTTTACCAGTTTACTTCATTTCTCCACATCTGGATGATGCAGTTTTCTCCGCGGGTGGACTGATTTCGCGGCTTTCCCGCAAAACCCAGGTGAAAATTATTAACGTTTTTACCCGTGCGGATAACCTCCGTCCGACTTTGTCAGCCGCCGTCTACCTCCGCCAGTGCGGCAGCCCGGATGCCCGGCGGTTGTTTATCATCCGCAAACGGGAAGATGCCGGGATTCTAAAAACATTGGGAATAAAACCAATTGATCTGGATTATACGGACGCTCTCTGGCGCCGAAAAAAACGATTCCCGGGCAGTTTCATTCCCGAGCTTGGAGCCGTCTATCCCACCTATCGCTGGCATGTAGTTACCGGAAAATCGTCACCCGCTGATTCCGGTCTAATAGATAAATTATCACACCGGCTGTCACGGGCGGTACCTTCAGAGGCAGTGGTTTTCGCTCCCCTGTCAATCGGCCGTCATGTAGACCATGTCATTATTCGGAATATATGTTCTCAGTTGCCTAACAGGGTAATTTACTGGTGTGATTTCCCCTACAATCAGAAATTTCGCCCTGACATGAAATTTATCGGTCAGCACCACCTTCACAAAAGTGTATTACCCGTGAGTCCGACGGTCAGACACCGGCTTATTTCCGGTTACCGTTCTCAAACTCCGGCGGTTTTTCCTGCAGGTATCCCTCCTTTATCCCGGGAAATTTATTACTATGCAGTCTGAAATTTACTATTCTTTAACCGCCGGGTTGCTTACATCCTGGCAGGACCTGTGGGATCGGTCGGACTCCGGTCATCTTTTCAACTCTCCCGCTTGGTTTCTTGCCTGCCGTTCAGTTTTCAATTACTCCATGTTAGCCATTTTGGCTGTATATCGGAATTCGGCGCTGGTTGCCGTCCTGCCGTTGGTCCAAACCCGCAAATGGGGTATTAAGTGCTTTATTCCTCCCGGTAACCAATATCTGGATCGGTCGTCCCTTCTGTTGCTGGAGCGGGACCCTCTGATAACCGGGGAGTTGTTAATCAAATTAAAAGAATTACGAAATGTCTATCTTAGTGAAACTCCCGAGATTCATAAATCTCTCTTTTCGTCGGATCCCTGTATGAAAATCTTTTTTTCTTCGGTCGGTTGGATTCTTCCCCTGCAGCCGGACCCATACCGTTTCTTAAATTCCAAGCACAAAAAACAAATCCGTAAAGTCATCTCTGCAGACCCTGACGGTTTCCGCCTGGAAACTTCCGCCGGGAGCTTCGCTGACATACTTCCGGTTATTTTGGATATCGAGAGACGCAGTACCAAGAAATCTGAACACAAGGAAGTCTTTTCCCAACCGGCCATCGCCCGCCTTTTTAACCTGATCGATCAATACCGCCCCGGGACTATCCTGGTTAATTTATTGTATTACCGGAACCGGCCGGTAAGCTATCAGGTTGGTTTCGCGAGTCACGGCACATACCATTGTTATCAAATAGCTTTTTTAGCCGAATATGCCCATTTGATCCCCGGTCGTATCCTGTTATACCAATCGCTTCAGACATCAATGAACTGTAATTTTCACACTCTGGATTTTTCCCGGGGTACAAACCGGTACAAAAAGGATTTTACTCCCCACTCCTATACACAATTTACAGTTATTTACTCTTCTCACTTATGGATCCGTGCCTGGTGGTCGTTGACCATTACGGTTTTTAATTATTTGCAGAGCCGCCCCGGATTATTTAACATTACTAGGGTACTAAAGCTTAAGTTCGTATGAAAACCTTTGCCCTTCTCCTGCCGGGATTGCTCCTGATGCTGACCTTACACGGCCGGCCGGGCAATCCGGCTCCTGAGGAAATATTGGAGAATTTGCGCGGTCCGTCCCAGCCTTTCGAATTGTCCCCGGAACGCGGTAGATATGCCCTGACTATGTCCGTGGTCGAAAACAATTCTTTTTTCTTCACCACCCCTATTGCCCGGTTTGTGGTTCCCGATCTGGGTTACATCGGGGGAAAATACGTTTCCCTTTTTGCCCCCGGAGTTTCACTTTTAGCGGTACCCCTGTATTCACTTGGCAAAAGCCTGGGGTTAGCCCAAATCATGACTTTTTCCTTGTCAGCTATTTTTGCCTGGGCTAACCTGGTATTAATATTTCTGATTCTGCGGCGGCTCCTGGGAAATCCGTATCCCGGTCTGGTTGCCGGATTGGTATTCACTTTTGCGTCTCCGGCTTGGGCCTATTCGGCCACTTTTTACCAGCATCATCTGACCACTTTTTTGCTGTTGTCCTGTTTTTATATGCTTCAACTCACCCGGTCACCCTCACGGACTTTTTTAATCGGTATTCTGGTCGGATTTAGTATCTTTGTTGAATATCCGAATGTGATTTTCTTTATTCCGCTGTTGCTGCTTCTGGCTTATCGCTACCTGGACATCCGATCATTTAGGGACAAAATTTCCGTTTCATTAAACTTTTCACTAACGGTTATTGTTGCCGGTCTCGTACTGGGATTGATTCCCTTGTTATGGTACAACCGCCTGGCTTACAACAATCCTTTTCAGTTAGCCGGGACTTTGACCAATGTTCGTCGGTTTGATATCACCACCGGTCAGCCAGTTCTGGATGAATGGTCGGATTCTGGATCCGATTACAGCCGGGCTGTCGGATTCTTTAAATACCAGCAATTGCCGGCCAGTCTTTCAGTGCTGTTAACCAGCCGCGACCGGGGGCTGATTTACTTCACCCCGGTACTATTATTGGGTTTGCTGGGTTTGGCTCCTCTGATAAAAAAGGACCGGTCCCTCGGATGGACTGCAGCCGGAGTTATTTTTGCCGTCACAGCCCTTTATGGAATGTGGGGTGACCCCTGGGGCGGATGGGCCTTTGGTCCGCGCTACCTGATTCCGGCAATGGCTTTTCTGGCTGTGCCTTTAGGCACAGCTATCGAAAAATATGGCCGGAAGTTATGGTTTAATTTATTGTTTTTTAGTCTGTTTCTCTATAGTCTGGCCATCAATTTGGCCGGGGTTCTGACTACCAACCAGATACCACCCAGTGTTGAAACCGAATCCGCTTCCCTTATTCCCCGGCTGACTTTTCTGCACAATTTTTCACTTCTTCAATCCGGGATATCCGGCTCATTTATTTTTCGGACTTATCTGTCTTCCTACCTCAGTTTGCAGATTTTTGCGATCATTTTATACATATTAATTTTTTCCGGTGTTTGCTTGGTATATCTGCACCACCGCTCATCTGATTATGATCAGTCTTAACTCCCGCCGGATTACGTTAACCTGGCCGCTGTCTGGTTCAACTCGCCTCGAGCCGGTCCGAAACCCGGCCGGATTTCTGACCGCGTGTCTGGTCCTTTTGATCCTGATAAGTATTGGTGCCTGGATATTTTATTTCCGTCAGAATCTCACTTTGTCTTATAACGATGCCCGTTCTCATCTGAACATCGCCCGCAGAATGGTAGACAGTTTGCAGCCCGGGTTTGCCCAGATCGGATCGGTTTGGTTGCCTCTTTTCCACATCCTGGAATTGCCGTTGGTGTCAAATGATTATCTCTGGCACAGCGGTATCGCCGGCAGTTTGATTTCCATGGTCTCCTACGTCCTCGGAGGTATTTATCTGGTTCGGATTTCCGGCAAGCTCCGTTTTTCAACACCTGCAGTTATCATCAGCCTGGCCGTGTATTGTCTCAATCCCAACCTGATCTTCCTGCAAACCACCCCCATGACGGAATCCTTGCTGTTATTTTTAACCATCGCCTCAGTGTTCTACCTGTTGTCATGGACCGAAGACCTGAATACATCTTCACTTGTCAAAGCGGCATTTTTTACTTTTTTGACGACTATTACCAGATACGACGGCTGGTTTCTGTTAGCATATATGGGGCTGGCCGTGGCTTATATCGGTAAACAAAAAAAAGGGTGGATTTTCGCCCAGGGCAATTTTTTTCTCTTTTGCACACTGGCTGGTTTCGGTATCGTCTTATGGCTTTTCTGGAACCGGATAATTTTCGGAGACTTTTTCTACTTCGTCACCGGGCCTTTCTCCGCCAAAGCCCAGCAGGATGCCATTATGTACCAGCTCGGTCTGGCTACCAAATTCGATTTCATTTACTCCCTATTTGTCTACCTGTTCACGATCCGTTACAACCTGGGTACCTGGATACTCATTCTCAGCCTGGCAGGCAGTGGAATGTTCTTCAGTTCCGGGCGGTATTCACGCATGGTTAAAGTGGCGGTAGCCGCTCTGTTAACCCCTTTCGTTTTCAACGTCACCAGTCTCTTTTTTGGACACTCCGTTATTTATCTTCCGGATCTGCCTCCCTATACCTGGTTCAACGATCGCTACGGGGTAATGATGCTGCCTGCAGCCGCACTGGCTATCGGTTTTCTGGCCGGCAGGAAAAAAGTATTTGCCGCATTGGCTCTGGCGGTCATAGTCATTCAGTTTGCGCTTATGTATACAGGTAACAACATTATCACTATCGAAGATGGCGTCCGGGGAGCCAGCGGAGAATATCTGGATGATGCCGCCGCCTGGATTCAAAACCACGCCCCGGAAGGTTTGATTCTGGTTGCTGCCTCCAGCAACGATGCCCTCCTTTTCAGGTCAGGGCTTCCTTTGCGGCGTTTTATTACCGAAGGTGTCAGGCGCTATTGGGATGTAGCTTTGGCCGAACCTTCGGCTTACGCAGCTTATGTCATCTCTCACCGGGGTGATATAGTGGACAACCACTTACGCCAGAATCCCGATTTCCTTAATAATTACAGATTGGTTTATCAGGATTCGTTCTCGCACATTTACCGTTTGGATCCCGGGACAGCCACTCCCCTGACTCCCAAAGACCTACCCTGACCTATGATCAATTCAAAAATAAAGAGTTTCCGTCGTGACTTTTTTGCTCTGGCGGTGCTGATAGCTTGTCTTATTGGCGGTTTGTCTCAGGCCGTACTGATTTACTTACATCAGAGGGTTATTTATCCCCAGGGAGATTACAGCCAACCAACCCTACCGGCTTCCGATTCTGCCTGGTCCATCCGCAGTATAGACACTCAGGTTATCAGTAAACATTGGCCGGACGTCAGTGCCCGGGCTATAGCCGAACAGGTCAAACTTGTCGCGGACTTGGGAGTAAATTATATTGCTGTCGGCACACCGTATGACCGGGTGGATGAATTGTATATGTGGGCGGATGCCATCCATGCCCGTGGTCTGCATGTCTGGTTCAGAAGCCACTGGGCGGATTGGGAAGGGGACGAAGGACAGCCGGCAACGCTCAATCCCGAAGAATACCTCGCCCGGACAGAGCGCTTTATCAAGGCTAACCCCGGATTATTTTTACCCGGAGATGCTTTTACTTTGGCCGTAGAGGCAGAAAACGTCGGAGTGGGTTTGGGAAAAAGATTTCTCAATTGGGATCAATACCGGCATTTTCTTCTGTCTCAGATCACGGTTTCCAACCGCGCATTTGCATCAATCGGTCTCAAACAACAGATTCATACCAACTGGATATCAATCAACGGTTGGGTGGTGGAGAATCAGCTGACTCAGGAAGTGGTAGACAAGATGGGCATAATTACCGTGGATCATTTCGTCAGTCAGAGTAATACCATTGGACTGATGGATGATCCATTTATGGTTACGGTCCAGACTCTGGCTGATTTGGACAAGTTCTACCGCCGCTGGCGGGTACCGGTATTCCTGGGAGAATGGGGTTATCAGATATTCCAGCCTGTATCGGACCAGCTGCAGGCGGAAGTTATTACCCTGATGTACTCCGGCCTGCGGGAAAAGCAGTATCTGGTAGGGGTCAACTATTGGGTTCACATGGGTAACACCGCCAGTCTGATCGGGGACGAATTTGGTTCCAATCTGACCTACCGTCCGGCGGCGGATGTTGTCAAAACATTTTTTACCGGAAAACCCATAGTCCAATGAGAATTAAGACAAAAACTTGCAATTCAAACTAGCCCGTAGTATACTACTGGCTACATTCTTCCTGGCTGCCCTCAGGGTACCTTCTGCCCTGTCTCATGAAATATATATCGCTCATCACTTTAGCTTTAAGCTTGCTAGTGTCACTTCTCTTATCTGCCTCTCCGGTTGTAGCTTCACAATCAGTCCCGGATTTCCCTTCCTGTACCAACCCTTCCGGCAGCAGCCTCAAAGTAGCCTACGACTCGGGTATTCATGGTATTGTGGGTGACCCAGGGGTTTATTCGGGCAGCGACAGTGTATACACCTTGAGTGACACCAGACTCATTCAGTGTTTTTGTCCCGCAGGTTCCGGTTCAGGTATTCAGACAGACTGGTGGAAGTATTCTGAATCTGTCCCGGCGGGTTGGACATTCGTCCCCTCCGGTGCTGTCTGGGGCCTGGATGCCGCTCCCTATGTCGCTCGTAATTCAGGCTACAACTGCCATGAAGGCGGTACCGAACCTACTCCCACTTTCAGCCCTCCCGGAACCGGCGGTGCCCCGGTATGTGATTCAGCCAAACCTCAGCCTCCGACTTTGTTGTCGGTGGAGCGCCAGGGGACCAAAGCTATTCTTGCCTGGAGTCTGATAGACAATGCCACCCACTACACCATTCTTTACGGTCTTAAACCCGGAGACTATATATATGGTGTCCCGAATACCGGCCAAGTCACTTCCTACACCGTTGATGCTCTGGATCCGGGTCAGACTTATTACTTTGCCGTGAAGGCGGTCAATAATTGTATGCCTTCTGATTCATCCTCTGACAAACCCGTCGGCGGAGCCGTCCTTGGTACCGCCTCTTTCGCTCCCACAGGTAATCAGGTCATGATCTCCATTCTTCTGGGATTGGGATCTTTCCTCTTGGTACTGTCCCTAGCTGCCAAAAAGTACAACCGTGACCGCTAAACTCCCCCTGCTTCTTTTTATCCTCTCGCTATTGGCTTTCGCTGCCGCCGGATTGTTGATACTGGAAAGATTCGCCCCACTGTCGATTCCTGCATCCGGCTTTACCCGTAACCCGCCTTCAAAGCTGGGTGTTACCAGTCTTCCTTCCCGGATTTTACTGCCGGAAGTGGGCATCGACTTGCCGGTATATGCCGCCGATGTCTTCAGCTCCCGTTTTCCCGCCACTCCCGACGGGGTCACTTTTCTTTTATCCACAGCGCTTCCCGGTCAATCAGGCGTGTCCATCATGTACGGCCACAACTGGCCGCGTCTCTTAAAACCCTTACATCAGGCCAAAACAGGTCAGATTATTAGTATAACTTTTGCCAACGGCCGCACCCGCGATTTCAAAATAATCAACATTTCCAAAGTCAGCCCCAAAGAAATTTCAGCCCTTTCACCAGTCACCGCCGCTGATTCTGCATTGGTTCTGTATACCTGCACTGGTTTTCTGGATCGCCAGCGCCTCATTCTCACGGCTACTCCCGTCTGAACAATTGACTCTGGTGTCATAATTGGAGAGGATATGCAAGCACTGGCAATATTAGCTGCCTCCCTGATATTTGTCTTCGGAATCGTTTTCCGTCCGCCTCGCATCCCCCCCCGGGTAACTCCGGAATTATCACCGACTCCTTTTCCTGTACCCTCCCGCACCCCGGTTCCGGTCGCCCGCACCACCCCGGTCTTGCCGATAGCCCCTCCCCCCGAAACCATCTGGTTCTATCCGGGCTCTGTTTTGGTATCACCGGATACTTACGAGACACCTGACGATCCGGACAAAGTTACCCTCTGGTATAAAGAAAAGATTAATGCCATAGGGCTTAATGTCAGGTCTTATGTCCAGACAAAAACCAACGACTCGGTTTTGAACAAATTAGTTGGTGCCGGTGCTGACAACATCAAAATCTCCGTCGAAATATCCAAAGCTGCAGGTACTGTTACTACCCGCATCAGGGTTACTATTGACAACCAATAAGCTTCTTGTTAGCATTCAGACCCAAACTGCCAAAAGGCAGTTTTTGTTTTTTTAGACAGATCATGACTTTATCTTTTAGAGACTATCCGGTTCGCATCAGACAGGCTTTAACCTACAGGCTAAATTTACGACGCTGGCGATTGAAAAAGACTCTTCCTTTACTTATCCTTATTATTACTGCCGGTATTACCATTTGGTGGATTTTGGGAGTATTACGCAGGGTAACTGCCAAAAAAACAATATCCAGGACAAACATTTCTGCAGACGGCAGGGTAGTCATAGCGGGTCCTACAGCTTCTCAGCAACTGAATCAGGAATTTCTGTTTCCACTGAATGATTCAAAAGGAAAAACAGTAACCGAGGTGAAATTTCTGCTTGAATTGGCAGAACTTCGCAATGAAATTATTGTCAAAGGTCAAAGAGCGACATCGGTCGAAGGCCGGTCATTTCTTATACTAACGATAAAAATAACCAGCACTTTTGCCCGGGCTTTGGAAATCAACGCCAAAGATTATTTCCGATTAACCGTCAATGACAATACTGCCGAATTATTAGCTCCGGAAATACATAACGATCCGGTTATCATCCAGCCCACTTCCACCAAATACACGCGACTGGGGTTTCCGATAAATGATTCGGATAAAAATTTAAAACTTATGATCGGAGAAATTGAAGGTGAAAAATCCACAGTGGATTTGAATTTACAATGAGCGCCAAACCCCTGAATAAGTACTCTACTCAGATTTTGTCACAATCTTTAATTGATGAAATTATCCATTCTTTAAAAACAATTCAGGGATTTGGCAGCCTGGAAATATTCGTCCAGGACAACATGGTTACTCAAATTACAGTCCGCAATATAAAAAAAACTCTTGGTAAGTCGCAGGTAACGGCAAAGCCACACTAACAGAAATGTCTGTTGATACTTGACAAACGGTCCGGTATATACTAAACAATTATAAGATAATTCAAAATATAAAAGCGTTAAAAACTTCATAATCTGAATCAACTGCCCCGGATTTAGAAGTTACGACTCTCGACTTTAAAAAATTAAAGCTGACCGCAAACGGAGGCTTCTTAGTCTTCCCGCCAACTGGCGGAAGGAAAAAGAGGCCTCCGTTTATTTGGAGGAGTCGAAGTGCTTCCCCGGAGTTTATCAAAGGGGAAAATCATAAACCGAAAGGAGGTGAGAAAATACAAATGACAAAATTTTCAAAAAGATTGTTGGCTGCAGCTTCTGCGGGTACCATGTTTCTAAGCTTGGTAACTCCCGCACTGGCTGAAACCACAATCGAAATAACGGGAAACGGGTATAACTCCACAAACGATGCAACTGTCAAGTTTACTGGTGACACTACGGTTTACCAGGAAAATACAGCTATCGTCATCAACAAAGTTGAAAGCGACGCCGATACCGGGAATAACGATGCAAATCAGAATACCGGGGGTAGCGTGGGTGTTTTAACAGGTGATGCCTCCACCAAAGTGGCGGTTTCAAACCTTTTAAACTCCAACATTGCCAGCGTTGATTGTTGTGACTTGGGGGATACCCATATACTCATTTCTGAAAACGGTGCTGAAACAGACAATGACGCCACGATCAAAGATTATGGTGACATTTATGTTGATCAGTACAACAAAGCTTTTGTCAAGAATGATGTAGATGCTGATGCCGATACCGGCGACAACGACGCCAACCAGAATACTGGGGGTGAAGTGCTGGTAGCCACCGGCAATGCCAAAGCCAAAGTTGAAATCTCCACTATCGCCAACGCAAACGAAGTCCAGGTTGGAAGTGGTGGCCAATCAGGTTCAGAGCTTTCGGCTGAAATCGTTGGTAACGGATACAAATCCATCAACGATATCTATCTCAAACTGGATCAGGACATAACTCTGAACCAGGAGAATTCAGCAAAAGTATTCAACGAAGTTGATGCCGATGCCGATACCGGCGACAACGACGCCAACCAGAATACCGGAGGTGATGTTTTACTTCACACCGGAAACGCCAAGACTTGGATTGAAGTGGATAATATGGTCAACTTCAATTCAGCCGACGTTGATTGTGGTTGTGTAGTCGATCTTCTCGCCAAGATCGGTGTGAACGGAGCCGAAACCGATAATGATATTTACGCCAAATTGGGCAATGATTTGTGGGTTAACCAAGGTTACGATGGGGCAGGCAATTTTGCTCTCCTCAAAAACTACCTTGATGGCGACTCTGATACCGGCAAAAACGATGTTGATCAGAATACCGGGGATCCGGAAGGAGATCCGGCAATACTCACAGGTGATGCCTGGGATCACGTAGCTGTAGAAAATTCCGGTAACGTCAACGTTTACGGTGAAGGTGCCGGCATTGACTGGCCTGAATTACCGAACTGGTCCGATTTTGATTTCGATTTCAACATCACGTTGAATCTGGGTCAATTAATGGGTTGGCTCGGTTTAGTCTAATTTTGATGTTTGTGGGGTGAGTCTGTTAGCACTTCAACAGACCACCTCGCAAACTCAAAAAAATTATTTAGAAATTAGTAATTAGAAATTATAAATTTTTAAAAAATGTTAATAAAAAAGCAATTGAGATTTGTTCAGCAACTGCTGTCTGTCGTCGCTCTCTGCGGCATTTTGCTGGTTCAGGTCCTTCCGATCCGGGCTCAGGAAGCCCCTCCTCCCCCGCCCCCCCCGCCGCCTCCGCCGGCGGATACCCCCCCTCCCGCACCCACGGCTGTTCCCCAGCCGACTATCACCCAGGCTTCCCCGACTATTGCCCCCGCTCCCGCTGATCCCTCTCCTACTTCTGCAGTTTCCGACCCCGCACCTACCACCGCACCGGTTGTAATCGCATCCGATTCAAACCCGACACCTACGCCGGTTGATGGCGTGGTACAAAATGGACAGACTGGAGATACCATCATCGCTACCGGCGATGCCGACAATTCGGGCATCGTCATTTCCGAAGCCAACACCAACCTGGCTGTAACTCCCACCGGTACCGGGGGAGGCATAAGTATATCCAACACCGGCAATGGCGCCGGCTCGGACAACACCGGCTCGATGCAGATTTCCGACACCAATTCCACCACCCAGAATAATTCCGTTTCAGTATCCAACGACTTAAACCAGACCAGTAATACCGGCGACAATTCCGCCTCGATGAATGTGGGTAATTCGCTTATTCAAACCGGTAATGCCAATGTTTCGGGCACGGCCATCACCTCGGTGAACACCAATCTCGCCGGAGTCAGCGTATCTGAATTTAACATTGTTGACGATCATCAGGGAGACTATGTGCTGGACTTCGCAGCCAATTGTATATCCGGCTGCGGGGGGAATGATGTCACACTGGCCAATACAGGGAATGGAGCGGATTCAACCAATACTACCGATCTGACAGCCAGTACCACTAACACGACATTCCAGAATAATGATGCCACTGTAGGTAACAACCTGATCTTGTCTGCGGATTCCGGAGGAAATCAGACAAACTTCAACACCGGAGGTGATAACCTGATCACTACCGGTGATGCCAATGTTTCCGCCAGCGCTTTAACTTTTGCCAACAACAATATTACCGGTAATGTGGTTTACGGTGTGATTAATATTTACGGTGATCTGATAGGGGACATCGTCTTCCCGGAGGAACAATTCGGCCCCTGCTGCGGTCAGAATGTTACCGTCGCCAACACGGATAATGGGGCTGGTTCGGTCAATACCGCCAACGTCAATACAACCGTCACCGACTCTACCTATCAGTCCAACCTGGCTAATATCGATAACAATCTGGTCCTGGATGCCGATACCGGTTCCAACCAGACCACCGGTAACACCGGCGGGGACAACCTGATTTCCACGGGAGACACTTCCGTCACCGCCTCCGTTCTGAACGTGGCCAATTCCAACGTGTCCGGGAGTACTTGGTGGCTGGTGCTGGTTAATGAAGCCGGAAACTGGATCGGAAAGATTTTCGGATCACCCGACGGCACCAATTATGCCGGTTCTCCCGGTACCCAATTCGCCGTCGGCCCCAACGGTGAAATTACAGCCGTTAACAGCGGCAACGGCGCCGGCTCGGTCAACACCACCAATGTGGATACCGCTACTACCAACACCACAACCCAGACCAATACTGCCGATCTGAATAACAATTTACAGCTTTCCGCCAATACCGGCGGAAATTCCGCCAGCTACAACACCGGTGGTTCCAACGGAATTCTTACCGGAGACGCCCAGATAATTGCCAATCTGGTTAATTTCGTCAACAACAACATTACAGGAGGCGGCCGGCTGGTGGTATCGGTAGTCAACGTCTTCGGCAGTTGGCTGGGAGACTTTGTTACATCCGGACAAAAGAAAACCCCGAACCCGGATCTACCGGTCACTGCTCAATCCGAAAATATTTCTAATCCCGTGTCTGAACCGGCCGTCGGTGGGGCCGATTTACAGGAGTCATCTGCTCCCACTACCGCACCGGCTATTTCTGTCCTGACATCACAAACTCCTTCCAACCCCGGCCAAACAGCCACAATCAAATCCGGTATTCGCCGCCTCCTGGGCAGGAAACCCGGAGTTTTCGCGATCGACAGTGAATCCAAACCCGACGCCTTGATCGCCAGTTTCACTGCCGGAGATCTGCGGGATGTGATCATTACCCCCGCACCCTCCGGATTGAGTCGAAAAATAATTCATATCAATTTAGCTTGGTTGTTGCTAATCATTCCGGCCGCTGGTATACTCGGCCTACTCAAACTTCGCCGCTTGCCCCTCTGAACTTCTTGCCCGAGCCGGTCGAGGACCTGCCGGACATATGCCAAGGATAATTATTTTTGTAGTTTTTCTTCTCACTCTTTCCGGAATATCCCGCCTGGTTTTTGCCCAGGAGCTGACTATCACCGGCAATGGTGGCGGATCGGAAAACAGTATTGTCGTTCAGTCGGGATCATCAATAAATGTCCGGCAGGGAAACAGTATCGATGTGGTGAACGATATCAAATCATCAGCCAATACCGGGGGTAATTCCGCTTCGGGAAATTCCGGCAACGCCGTGATCCAAACCGGGGATGCAACTACAGAGGTGGATATCAAAAACTTTTTCAACACCAATTTCGTCAAAACCGATTGCTGTGCCACTCCCGCACCGGAGATCACTCCCGATCCCGGATCGGCCGTCAACCCTACTTCCACACCTGTTCCGGACCCGGGAAGCCTGCCCCAAAACAACACCGGTTCATCATCACCTTCTTCATCCGGAGGCTCGTCATCCGGAGATGGGGGAGGGGGGACGGGGGGTACTCAGGTTTTGGGCCTGTCAGCTACCGCTGGACCCGCAGGATTTTCCGAATACGCTTTTTATCTGGCTGGAGCGCTATGCTTAATTTGCGCCAAATATTACAGCGTTTTCCCCGAAAAGCTGTCAAAATCAGTCTGATCGTCACCGGCGTTCTTCTGGCTTTCTTCCCCCAACTATACCGCCGGGTAGATTCGGCACCGGTTATCTCAGTTACTACACCCGGGATATCACCTGCTCCTTCCCCGGCTCCTTCTCTCCCGGCGGTTGCCGGCCCCATCCGCATTGATCCCGGCTTATTATCCCCGGTCGATCCGCCCCAACCGCCCGTCCGGATTCTAATCCCCGGCATCAACATCGACCTGCCGGTGGTGGAAGCCAAAGTCATTAACGGTTATTGGGAGTTGTCAGAAACATCTGCTTCTCACGGTGTAGGCTCTGCCAATCCCGGCCAATCCGGAAATACCGTCATTTTCGCCCACGCTCGGGAAGGGTTATTTGTGTCCCTGAGAAATATTAAAACCGGCGACCGGATATATTTACTGACATCGGGTCGATGGTACCGGTATTCAGTGGATACCACAAAGTTGGTGTCTCCCGACCAGACGGAAGTAATATCCCCGGCCACCGACGAAATTTTGACTCTCTTCACCTGTTCCGGATTTTTGGATTCCAAACGATTGATTGTCAGGGCTAAACCCGTGCGCTTGTGATCAAAAAAAGCCCTACCATGGGCAGGGCTTTTATTTTCCGTAACCCGAGTATTGCTACGGATTGATGGTATTGGACGATCCGGTCACTTTGACTTTCAAAGTGGAACTGGCTTTACCGGTCTTGATTTTTGTATTACCGCCGGTATTGGCATTGGCTTTATTGTCTCCGGTATCGGAAGCAACTTTGGCCAGCGTCAGTACTCCAGTCAGGTTTCCCTGGCCGACAAAAGTTGACGATGAGTCCTTGATTACGACTTTGTTGTCGGATTTGTAGCCGTTATCTTTGATTTTGACCACGTTGGAATCCGGGCAACCGCAGGGCTCAGGCAGAGAGGCTTCGTTCGATCCGCCTTCCACACTTACTTTCAAAAGAGAGGACGCGTCACCGGTTTTGACCGTAGTGTCACCGCCGGTATTTTTGCTGGCAGTGTTATCACCGCTGTCGCTTTTAACCTCGGCCACGGTCACTACGATGGTCGCATTTCCCTGTAATACGCCGGTGCTGGATTCGTCAACGATTTTTACAGTATTATCCGATTTGGCTCCGTTGTCGGCGATGGTCACCTCATCAGCCATTACCGGTAATACCGCAAAAGCAGCGAAGACTCCGGAAATTAAAGCAGTCTTGATTAACTTCATTTTTTATCACCTCCTTTCTGTGGAAAAATCCCAAAAAACACCTCTAGGCAAAAATTGAGGAAATGTTTCTCGCCTCCGTTGGCGGTCGGCCTATAAAGAATAATTTCGAAACCGGTACTTTGTCAATCCGGTCAAAATACAAAAAACTACATCACAATTGACATTGATGTAGATAGTCCCAATAATGGAGCTAATGTCCGTAATTACGCATCTTTTTCTGCCGCATCACACTAACAATCAGCGCGCAAAAATTCTCCACCCTTCATCACTTTTGGTAGTTCTGTCACTGGTTCTGGTTTTTCAGATGGCCGTGGGAAAAATATCCTACCGTTACCCCCGGATTTTGGGTTATGCCTCCGTTATTCAACCCGTACAGATACTTACACTCACCAATCAGCAGCGCCAGTCCCAGGGCTTGCCGGCTCTGGAGCTGGACCCGCAGTTATCCGCCGCCGCCGCCCGTAAAGCTGCGGATATGTTTGCCCGGGATTATTGGTCGCACGTCTCACCTGCCGGAACCCAGCCCTGGACTTTTATAACCGCCGCCGGTTACTCCTACCGCTATGCCGGAGAAAACCTGGCCCGGGATTTTTCGGATCCGGACTCGGTGGTCCAAGCCTGGATGAACTCACCGTCTCACCGGGAAAATATGCTTTCCAACCGCTATCGGGATATGGGGGTGGCTGTGGCCGACGGAAATTTAGGAGGGAGGGAAACCACTCTGGTCGTTCAGATGTTCGGTACGCGTTTGGGGCAGGCTCCAGCGACTGCGGCAGTGGGTTCGGCTTTTACAGTTAAAGCTCAGGAAGTTCTGCCCACATCCGCACCGGTCACTTCACCTTTTACATTGACCAAAATTTTTTCCGTCAGTCTGCTGGTACTGTTTGCAGCAGTTCTGCTGTTGGATGTGGTCATAGTTAACCGTCGGCGGCTAGTCCGCTGGACCAGTAAAAGTTTCGCCCACTTTATTTTCCTGGCTGTGGTTGCCCTGGCTGCCATTACTCTCATTCGTGGCCAAATTATATGAATAGAATTATTTTTGAAAAAGATTTCTCCCGTCACCCCCTGCATTACTTCACCTTATTGTGTGTACAGGTTATTGGCTTGTGGGGTTTGTTCTGGTATGCCCACCAGCCCCGCATGCAGTTAGCCATTATCATCAGTATGGGGGTTTCGTATGTAGTCTGGGGTATAATTCATCACTATGACCACCGGGATTTGCATATTAAAATTATTGCCGAATATATTTTAATCGCCCTCCTGGCTGTCCTGATCTTCGGCACGCTGTTGATAAATTCTTGACTCGCCGACTTTTCATCGCCATCACCCCTCCCCAGGTTATTCTGGACTCTCTGGGTGAATTTCAGTTACAGCTGCAGTCACTGAATTTGCCCGTCGACTGGGAACCCCGGGAAAAGTTGCATATCACCTTAAATTTCCTGGGCCGGGTCGCCGATGATGATTTCACTCCCGTTATCCGGAACCTGGCCGCCTTTGCCCGCAGCCGTACCGGCTTATCCCTTACCCCGATGTTTTTGGAAACCCTCTATCAGCGCCACGACAATTCGCTTATTTACATTGGTTTTTCCGGTGACCTGAAACAGCTCAGGCAGATGCAGAAATCTCTTTCTCTGTCTCTATCTCAACTCTCGTTTCCCCAACCCCGCCGCTTCCTGCCCCATTTGACCATCGGCCGGTTAAAGCGGACTGATCCCACTACCACTAAAAAATATATGGATCTGATAAGAACCCGGGAATTTATTCCCCTGCCTGCATTTACTGTTGATAGCCTGGCTCTTTACCAAAGTTTTCTCTCCCGCGCCGGTAGCCACTACCAAAGGCTGCGCACCTTCACCCTGGGGGATTCTCCCTCCACTCTCTGATTTGTTTATGGTTTCCGGATAATAATACCTCCGGTACTTTCCAGCCTTTAAATTTCTCCGGCCGGGTATACTGCGGGTACTCTGTCACTATGCTACTTTGCTGCTTTGTCACTCCTGAAAAAGACTCTTCAGAAAGCGACTCGGGATTCCCCAGCACTCCGGGTATCAGCCTTACTACGCTATCTACAATTATCATTGCCGGGATTTCTCCGCCGGAAAGTACGAAATCACCGACGGAAATCACCTCTTGCGCGATGTGCTCATGTACCCGGTGATCCACCCCCTCATAGTGCCCGCAAATAATAATCAAATGCTCGCATCCGGAAAGCTCCTCTGCCTTTTTCTGGTTAAACTTATCTCCCCCCGCATCCAACAATATTACTTTTTGAGTTTTGGGATTTGAATTTGATTTGAATTTTAGTTTTTGAATTTTGATATTTTTTATTGCCTTGTCAATTACATCAACTCGCAGTATCATCCCCGCTCCTCCCCCGTACGGCCGGTCATCAACGGATTTATATTTATCCGTCGCCCAGTCTCTCAGATTATGCAGTTTTATATCCGCCAATCCCTTTTCCTGAGCCCTTTTAATAATGGAGTAACTGAACACCCCCTCAAACTGCTCGGGAAACAAAGTCAGAATATCGATTCTCATGCCGTGATTTTACCACCCTCTTTATCTCCCCCTCCTAGATTAGGAGGGGGAAGGGGGTGGTAAATTATAGTAATGGATTCATACACCAGATTTATCTATAACAATCCCAGATTTAAGACGAGACGACAGTCTCTCAGAAACTTCTCAACTGAGGTCGAGAAAATGCTCTGGAAAAAGTTACAAAAAAGTCAATTGGGGGTTAAGTTTAGAAGACAATACGGGCTTGGGCCATATATATTAGATTTTTATTGCCCGGAGAAAAAATTGGCAATAGAGTTAGATGGGAGTATACATAAGCGGAAAAAAGATCTTGATGAATATAGAACCAGGACTTTGCATATTTACAAAATGAAGGTAATTAGATTTTGGAATTCGGAAGTGGAAAATGATATCAATAAAGTGATTAAGAAAATTATTACCACCCTCTTTAATTCCCACTCCTAGATTAGGAGGGGGAAGGGGGTGGTACTTCTTAACTTAAAAGATTATGATTATAAATATGAAAATAATTATTATCATCCCCACCTACAACGAGAGGGAAAATACCGACCGGATGATCGAGACCCTGGCTGAAATTCTACCCGGTATTCCCGACCATATTGTCGAAGTCCTTTATGTCGACGGTAACAGCCCGGATGGTACTGCCGAACTTATCCGTTCTCTGCAAAAAACTTATTCCTGGCTGCATCTGTTGGTCGAAAACAAAAAGGAGGGTTTGGGCATGGCGTACGCCAAAGGTATGCGTTACGCTATGGAAAAGCTGGATGCGGATTATCTGATGGAATTCGACAGTGATTTCCAGCACCCGCCACAGGATATACCCCGGCTGATTGCCGAAATTAATCACGGTTATGACTACATCATCGGTTCCCGTTACATCCCCGGCGGTTCGATTCCCGTGGCCTGGAGTTTTAAACGCAAGTTTTTAAGCGTTGTCGGAAATATTGTAGCCCGGGTATTTCTGATCCTGCCGCAGATTCATGATGTCACAGGAGGTTTCAAACTGGCCAGGGTAAAAGGATTCATGGACGGATTCGACTTTTCCAAACTGTTATCAAAAAGTTTCGCTTACAAGATTCATTTGCTTTTTTATATGGTTCAGAAAGGCGCCAAAGTAAAAGAAGTCCCTTTCCTGTTCGCCCACCGTACTTCAGGTGAATCAAAAATCATCAAAAACGAAATGCAGGAGACGCTGAGAGTTATCTTCCGTCTGCAGATGCAAAACCCCAAAATTATGCGCTTCATAAAATTCGTAATTGTCGGTGGTACCGGTTTAGTCATTCAAACTGCGTTCTTCGAAGTCACATCAGTCTTTATGCATTTACTCACTCCCTCCATAGCCACGGTAATCGGGGGTGAGATGGCCATCATCAGCAACTTTTCCCTCAACAATCTATGGACCTTCAGAGAGTACCGGATTGCCGGATCCAAAATTATTTTCAAATTTCTCCAGTTTAATTTAACGTCCTTCATTGCACTGGGCATTCAGTACACGGTGTTAAAAATCGGTGAAGATGTCGCCCAAGGCAGCCCGTTCGTCATTCAGTTTTTCTTCTTCGGCGCTTTAATTCTGGTTTTAATTACCAACTACATTATTTACAACAAAATCATCTGGAAAACGAAAGACTAAAGAAAAGGCGCCCAGTTGGCAATCGGCAGGAAATTATGGTTTACAAAATTCAGGGTATACAAAAACGCCGGTAGCAATAATCCCGCCAGTATATACACAGTCTCCTTTTTCTCCAGCCATTTATGGACTCCGATTAAAACTACCGGAATCAGAGGCAGGCTATATCGGCTGATGTCCCGATGCGAAACAAACAACAGACTGATATAAAATACCAACCCCCACCATCCCCAGACCCGGTTATACCGGAATACTGCCAGTACCCCCCAGGCTCCTGCCAGATATATCCACAGCACATCCTCCAGCCAGAAATTTCCGACCCAGGGTTGATTGCTGTCAAAGACTTTAAACGGCAGTATCTGCAGATGGATGTTATCCCCGGAATGGAAATACGCCCAGAAGTCTCCCGTCTGCAATTTATAAAAACAGAACACACCTGCCAATGCCAACCCCGCCAGAAACACCGGATACATCCGCTTTTCCCACCTTTTATTTTTCAGATAATCTTCTGTTGCCCACAAGCCATACGCCAAAATTAACAATATCCCCGGGCTTTTTGTAACCACAGCCACAATTGCCCCCAATGCCGACCACCAGTACATTTTCCGGTTAAAGAAGTACACGGAACTGATAATTCCGGCTATAAATAATGTCTCCGGGCTGCCCACGGATCTCACCGCCCACATTCTTGGCCAAAAAAACAGCCACACCAGAGCTGCCACCCACGGTTTGGACATTCCCGCCTGCTGGGCTGCCGCAAACATAAAAATTGCTCCCGTTACTCCTGCTGCCAGGTTCACCGCCAGCATAGCCTGAGGCCGGTTTATTCCCGTTAAGGCCGCCAGGTTTATCAGCAACGGATATCCCGGAAAATGAGCCGGGTAGTATTCCAGCGGCGTGGGAAAAGAAAAATTAGTCCGCAGTACATCCTGTTTGTACCAGCTTTTAGCCACTGCCAAATAATACGGTCCGTCAAAATTTTCATAAATCTTTTCCATCCCCGTTGCCCACCATACTCCGAAGACCGAAAAACAAGCCACTACCGCCACAATCAACACCTGTTTCAGATTCCCGGTCATCTACCAATCATATTAGCATACTGGTATGATTAGACGGCATGAAAAGTCCCGGTTTGAGCGTGGTAATTCCGGCTTACAACGAGGAGAAAAATATTGCCGCTTGTTTAACTGCGGTTCATACTGTCATCAGGCAGCTTCGGCTTTCGGACTGGGAGATTATTGTTGTCAATGATGGTTCCCGTGACCGTACCGGAGCCATTGCTGCAGGTTTCCAAAAAAAAATCCCCCGTCTACGTATAGTTACCAATTCTCCCAACAAGGGATACGGTGGGGCGCTAAAAACCGGTTTCTCCGCTGCCACACAGGATTTTATTGTGTTTGTCCCGGCAGACAACCAGTTCGATTTTTCCCAGGTTAGACTATTAATTGCCAAACAGCAGGCCACCGGCGCCGATATCGTCAGTGGTATCCGTCAACAAACCCGGGAATCACACGTCCGGCGTTTCAACCGCTGGGGTTGGAATACAGCTGTCAGGGCGCTTTTTGGATATCTGGCTACGGACATCGACTGTGGATTCAAACTTTTTCGCCGGGAAATTCTGTCCCGGATCCAGCTTCACTCTGACGGGGCATTAATTGATACCGAGTTGTTCGCCCAGGCCAGAACCCGGGGATTCACGGTAGTCGAGGTTCCCCTCACGCACTTGTTGCGCACCGCCGGCCATTCCACCGGGGCAGACCCCCGGGTAATTATCAAAGCCTTTCGGGAATTATTTACCTTCTGGTGGCAATTCCGCCGGGAAATTTTTGTGGAACAGGGCCGTACGGTTTTTCGTTGGGAAATACTAACCCTGGCTGTCATATTGGGGGGCGCAGCCATCTCCCGCTTTTGGCACATCAGCCAATATCTGACTTTTCTGGGGGATGAAGGCCGGGATGCTCTGGTTATGCATGCGATTGTCACCGGCCGCCACTTCCCGCTTATCGGACCCGGGACTTCCATCGGCAATATGTACCTGGGACCTCTCTATTATTACCTGGTATCCCCCTGGCTGGCATTCTTCCGGTTTTCTCCCGTCGGACCGGCTGTATTTGTCGGGCTCACCGGTTTGGCTGCAATAACTTTAATGTGGTGGATCGGGCGGCAATGGTTCGGCCGCAGACCAGCGCTTTTTATATCGGCGTTGTATACCCTGTCCCCCACGGTAATTGTTTACTCCCGGTCTTCTTGGAACCCCAACATAATGCCCTTCTTTGCCCTGCTTACGATGTACGGCATCTGGAAAGTCTGGCGTCTGGGGTATTGGCGCTGGTTGCTGATATCCGCAATTTCCTTTGCTTTCGTTCTCAACTCCCATTACCTGGGTCTGCTGCTGTTGTTTCCCATGGTAATTTTCATATCCCTTTCCCGGAAAAATTTAAATTCCGGTAAATATCTCAACTACGCAATCGTAATATTGGTTATATTATTATCTCCTCTGATTTTGTTTGATCTCCGCCATGGCTGGTCGAACTTTTCCGCCCTGTATAAATTTTTTAGCGACCGGCAAACAACCGTTAACCTCAAAGCCTACAAAGCCCTGCCCCATATCTGGCCCCTTTGGGAGGATGTTAACGCTACTCTGCTGACTGCCAGCAACCCTCTGTTAGGGCGCTGGGTGGCACTGGCTGTTACCACTCTTACAGCTCTTGAACTAGGACTTGGACTTAGGCTAAAGAAAGTTTCTCCCGATCTGGTTTTCTGCCTGGTCTGGCTGGTAACAGGAATAGTCGGGTTGGGCCTGTACAAACAGCACGTTTATCCGCATTATTACGGATTTTTATTTCCGGCTCCGTTTTTACTGCTGGGATTTGCGGTCAGATTCCTGATGCACCACCGTCTCACTCGTTTCCCCGTCATCCTGCTGCTTTTGTTGTTACTGGCTTTCAATCTCGTTTACAGCCCGCTGCGTTCTTCCCCCAACCGCCAGCTGGAGCGAACCGCATCCATATCGGATTTTATAGCCGTTCAGTCCGGTTCCCGGCCGTTTAATCTGGCATTGATAGCCAAAAGCAATTATGACGCCTCATACCGATATTTTCTGCTTTTAAACCGGGCCCCCTTTTTCACCATTCACGACCACCTCTCAGACCAGCTATTCGTCATCTGTGAACCGGCGGGGTTGCCGCCTGACGGCTGCAATCCCATCAATCACCCCTTGTGGGAAATCGCGGCATTCGGTTGGGCTAAAATTGACAAAGAGTGGGACTTTCCCTGGGGGGTCAGGCTTTTCAGATTGATTCATAACCCGACAGGCTAATGACAATTTTTTCCGGCCTTATCCGGCGTTACGGAATATTTTTTATCTTGGGAGCTGCATTGGCTCTTCGCGTATACCGCACCCCCGATTTTCTGGGATTTTGGTATGACCAGGGACGGGATGCCTTGGTCGTCTGGAATCTTTGGCACAAAGGCAAACTTTTTTTAATCGGACCGACCACCGGCATCGAAGGCATATTCCTTGGCCCTTTTTATTATTATTTGATTGCTCCCGCTTATTTGTTAGGTGGGGGAAACCCCGTATTTCCCGCCGTCTGGCTGGCGGTTCTGAATATCGCTGGCATCGGTGTTACATATTATCTGGCCAATACATTTTTTTCCCGGACCACGGCCATTATTTCCGTTCTGTTTCTGGCATTTTCCTACCGTTTGGCATTATCCCATCGCTGGCTTTCAAATCCCACCCCGCTACCTCTATTTGCTGCTTTGACGGTTTTAGCCTTGCTGAAAGTTATCCATAACCAACCCCGTTGGTGGTGGGTTTTAGGTTTGTGTGCCGGGTTATCCCTGCAGTTGGAAGCAGCTTCAGCCATCTTCTTTCTCCCGGCTATTTTGCTAATTCTCATCTGGAAACATATCAGGCCTACTCTTTTCGGTTTGGCTTTGTTCGGATTGACCCTCGCTCCCCAGGTTATATTTGATCTGCGTCACCAGCACCTGTTAGTGCAGTCATTTCAACGTTTCTTGGTCGCCGAACAAAGTTTCCAGCCCCGGATTACCCGGTTTATTTACGAAAGATTATTGTTCTACTTTCATGCATTCTCCGATCGGTTTTTCACAAATACAATTATTGCGGTGATCGCGGCTGGTGTGGTTCTTCTGCTGGCCTTAACCGCCGGCCGGCGATTATTCCGGGTACCCTTCATCAGTCTGTTGATCTGGTGCCTGGTTCCGCTGGTAATACTGCTTTTCTATCACGGCAATCACGGATATATCTGGGATTATTATTTCACCGGCATCTACCCCGTTATGGCCGTGATTATCGCCTGCATCCTTGCCCGGGCTTGGACAGCAGGAAACGCACCCCGGATCATCGCGGGATTATTTATGGCCGTTTTTCTGATGCATAATTTATCCCGGCTGGGAATTTATCTCACCGGCCGCGGTCCGGATTGGGTGAATTACTCTTCCGAATTGGCGGCTGTTGATTGGGTATATTCCGATTCCGGGGGCAACGATTTCAACATCGACGTTTATGTGCCTCCGGTAGTGCCCTACGCCTACGACTATCTGTTCCTCTGGCAGGGAACGGTAAAATATTCGAGTCTTCCCCTGTCGTCGCTTACTTCCAGGCTGTACACTTTATATGAACCCGATGACCAGCATCCTCAGTTCCTTTCCGCCTGGCTCCGCCGCCAGGCGGCCATCGGTTCGGTCCTTGACACCAGGGTTTTTAACACCATTACCGTCCAGCGGCGTAACCGCATGTAACTGACATGAAATTCTCTGCACTGCTAATCATTGCCCTGCTGCTGGGTATGGTGACCCGGGGCTACCAGCTGCGGGAACGGTTCATGTACGGGCATGACAACGATCTGGCTTCGTGGATTGTCAAAGATATAGTTGTCGACAGGCATCCCCGGCTCATCGGCCAGCTGACTTCCTCACCGGGAATATTTATCGGACCGTTGTTTTACTACATTCTCATTCCGTTTTACCTCGCAGCGGGGATGGATCCTGTGGGCTCCTTGGGATTTTCTCTGATTGTCGGATTGGCTGCCATTACCAGTATATACTGGGTTTTTAACCGCCTCTATTCCCGTCCGGCAGGAAGTTTGGCTTCGCTGATTTATGCCGTATCCTTTTCCATCTCCTCCGGTGAGAGGGAAGTGGTACCAACCACCCCCGTTTTCCTCTGGTCCGTCTGGTTTTTCTATGCTTTAAACAGGCTTTTTTCCGGTCACAAATCATCACTTCTGATATTGGCGGTTTTATTTTCTCTCGTCTGGCACCTGCATTTGGCATTAGTTCTGCTTATTCCTCTGGTTTTTGTCGCGGTCTGGCTAAACCGCAGCCTTTACCGACCCCGGGATTTTTTGGTGCCTTTAGCGGTGTTTATTTCTCTCTCCGTCCCGCTGCTGATTTTTGAACTCCGGCACAATTTCCAACAGACTACCGCCCTGCTTACCAGTTTGGCGTCAATCGGTACCAAGTCCGGCAGTCTGTGGCAAAAAATATCCCACGTGATTCTCTATGCCTCCCGCAACAGCACGGGGTTATTTGTTCCGTTCCGCCCGCCGATCCTGCCTGTTTATATTATTCCCGCATTGTGCCTGTTGGTAATGGTTTTTCTATCACTTAAAAAAACTTTGCCCCGGTATACTCTGCTTCTTTATGCTCTGTGGATAATCCTCTTCCTGCTGTTTTTCGCCGCCCACCCCATCAACTTATCCGAATATTATCTCAACGGCTTGAATATTCTTTGGCTGGCTGCAGCCGTTTTGTTTTTGACTTATATTTACCGCCGGCCCGCCGGCCGGATTTTGGTCACTGCCGCATTGGCCGGTTTTGTCGCCTATCATTTGGGATTATTTCTCACATCCCCTATCAACCGCAGTGGTTATTTGGAGCGGACAGCCGTGGTTAATGCCATTTCAGCAGACGCCCGGGCTCATGATTATCCCTGCGTTTCCGTATCCTATATGACCAACCCCGGTTATGAACTCGGCTATCGTTACCTTTTTTGGCGGGCACGGCTTCATGTTAATCAGCCCAAAAGCCAAAGCCCGGTTTATACTGTCGTTTTTCCCCACACCCGGGCCGACCGTTTGGATTGGACTTTCGGCGCTCTGGGTTTAATTTTGCCGGATTATGCCAAATATTCACCTGACAGCATCCGGCAAAGCTGTTCCGGAGCCAATGCCAATTTAACCGATCCCATGTTTGGCTTCACCAAGTGAATCTGACTATTTATGAAGTAAAATGTTTTCAGCAGCTATGGACAAAGAACCCTACCTCTCAGTCATTATTCCGATATATAACGAAGTTCCCAATTTTCGTAGGGGTTCACTGAACCGTGTTCATTCATACCTGGCCTCGCAACCCTTCTCCTGGGAAATTATTTTAGTTAATGACGGTTCGACGGATGGTACTCTGTCCTTGTTGCAGAATTTTTCAGCAACCCACCCTCATACCCGGGTACTGGATAATCCTCATCAGGGTAAAGCCGCCTCGGTTATGGCCGGGGTTTTTGCTTCTGCGGGACAAATTATCCTGTTCACCGATACGGATCAGGCTACCCCGATTACTGAGTTCGACAAATTCCGGGAAGCTTTTACCCGGGGTTTTGATTTAGCGGTCGGTTCCAGAAGCGGCAGACCGGGAGCCCCTGTGTTCCGTCAGATTCTCGCCTACGGCATGATTATTGTCAGGACTTTGATTCTGCGTTTGCCGGTCAGGGACACTCAATGCGGCTTCAAAGCTTTTACCTCTCAGGCAGGCCGGAAAATCTTCACCGCCTTCAGCCTGGTCCATCCTGCCCGGCCGATTTCCGGCCCGGCTGTCAACCCGGGATTCGATGTGGAGATATTGTATCTGGCCCGGAAAATGGGTTTTAAAATTGCCGAAGTCCCTGTTCTCTGGACACATCAGGAAACCAAAAGGGTCCGCTTCTTTCATGATGCAGTTTCGGGTCTGAAAGAATTACTGTTAATTCGTTATCGTTCACTGACCCATGTTTACCGTTATTAAAAGCCGTTGGCCGGTTGTCCTGTTGCTGGTTCTGGGTTTGGCCGGAATTCTGCGGACTGTGCGGATTAATTCATTTCCGGTATTTGCCGACGAAGCCATATATGTCCGTTGGGCTCAGGTCATGCGATCCGAAGCCACCCTGCGCTTCCTGCCCTTATCAGACGGCAAGCAGCCTCTGTACATGTGGGGAATGATTCCCTTTCTAAAAATAATCTCCGATCCGCTGGCGGCCGGCCGGTTTTTTTCAGGTCTGGCGGGAATCGGCTCTGCCCTGGGAGTAGCCTTGGCGGCATTTTTATTATTTAACCGGCCCCGTCAGGCTGTAATGTCCGGATTATTGTGGGCGGTACTCCCGTATACCGTATTTTTTGACCGTCTGGCTTTAAGTGACAGCTTACTGGTGTTGTTTATCGTTTGGGCGTTTAATTTTATGTATTTGGCCACCAGGTATTTACGTCTGGATATGGCCATGTTAGGGGGTTTTTGTCTGGGATTTGCCTGGTTGACCAAATCACCGGCGGTTTTTGCGATCGCTTTGACTCCGTCCCTGGTCCTGTTTCTTCCCAAACCCAAACCAAAAAACATTCTTGTGGCTTGTGGATTATGGCTTGCGGCTTTCGCTATCGCCTTTGCTATGTATAACATTCTCCGTCTGGGACCCGAATTTCATATGATCGCTATCCGGAACCGGGATTATGTTTATCCGCTTTCAGAAATATTGCGCCATCCTCTCGATCCTTTAGTACCACACCTCCGGGACTCATTCCAATTTTACCTGTATCTGGCTACTCCTTTCGGCCTGATTTTCGCAGTCTGGGGCATGCTGGCTGAAAAGTTTACCCACTGGCGGCAAAGACTGGTTTTGTCTGCCTGGTGGTTGTTACCGGTTATCGTCCAGAGTTTCGTTGCTGTTACTTTTACTGCCCGTTATCTTTTGTTTTCCGTTCCTTTTGGCGTGATTCTGATCACCCATGCCCTGGAACATCTCGGCGAACGGACCAAAAAACATCTGCTGGTCTACGCCGGGTCCGCTCTGATTATCCTGCCCTCGCTGTTTATTGATTATCAGTTGCTTTTCTCTCCTTTAGCCGCCCCGCTTCCCCGGATAGAACGGGCCGGATATTTGGAGGAATGGACTGCGGGGTTTGGCTTGAAAGAGATCGGTGAATATTTGCGCGCCGAAGCCTCCCTGGGCCCGGTTCTGGTTGGTTCGGAAGGCTTTTTCGGTACTCCCTTTGATGCATTGAAACTGTACACCGAAGGTGCTTCCAACGTCCGCATTGTCGGAGTTGGCGTCTGGATCGACTCTGTGCACGATAAATTAATTTCCGCACTCGTTGATAATCGGGTGTTTTTGGTGGTCAATTCTTCTCGCTTCCACGCCGATCCCGACAAACTCGGACTCAGGCTGATTTATAGTTACCCCAAGGCTGCCGCTCCCGACGGCAACCGGGAATATCTGCTGTTTTTTGAAGTTCTTCCGCGGAAATGAAAAAAGATCTGCTGATCCTGTTACTGCTGATTCTGCCGGCTTTCGCCGGCTTGATCCAGCCCGGATATTTCACCATGCACGATGACCTGCAAGGTATGCGCCAGCTTCAGATGCAAAAGTGTTTGAATGATTTACAAATTCCCTGCCGCTGGGTTTCGGATTTAGGTTATGGGTTTGGCTATCCGTTGTTCAACTATTACCCTCCCTTACCATATTACATCGGTCAAATCTTCCACTGGTCAGGATTGTCCTATCTGGATACTGTCAAAGCTGTAGGTATCCTGGGTTTTATTCTGACAGCCTGGTTTATGTATCTTTTAGGGAAGAAGTTTTGGGGTCGTTCGGGGGGTCTGGTCAGCGCGGCCTTTTATACCTACGCTCCGTACCACTCTTTGGATTTCTATGTCCGGGGAGCGATGAACGAATTTTGGGCGATGGCTTTTTACCCGGCGATTTTCTTCACTTCCTATAAACTTATAGCCACCGCTCAAAAAAAGTGGATTCCACTTCTTTCGCTGTCTGTTGCCTGTCTCATGCTATCCCATAATCCTATGCTGATGATTTTTGCCCCCTTTTTGCTTATTTGGATTATTTACTGGTGGTGGAAGTTCAGGTCAGTCAGATCTTTATTTCCGCTGGCTGTCAGTGCCATCTGGGCAGCTGGTTTATCAGCCTTTTTCACTCTCCCGGTAGTATTCGAACAAAAATACGCCCACGTACAGACTCTGATCATCGGCTATTTCAATTACCTGGCCCATTTTTTGAATCTCTACCAGATATTCATCCGTAATTACTGGGGTTACGGCGAATCCATCAACGGGCCGGGGGACACCATGAGTTTTTCCCTGGGGTATCTTCACTGGATAATACCGGCAGTGATAATTATTTCCCTGCTGTTTTCAAAAAAAATCCGAAGCCATGCTTCTTTGTTGATATTACTGACCTTGACTATGCTATTCAGCTTATTCATGTCCCATACCCGGTCTATTCCTGTTTGGCAGCTGATAAAACCCCTGGAGTATCTGCAGTTCCCCTGGCGTTTCCTGACACTGGCGGTTTTTTTCACCTCCTTTATTTCCGGGGCGGTCATTTTGATATTTTCAAAAAAAATTCTCATCCTCTTATTCTTACTCTTGCTCCTGCTTAATGCCGGCTTTTTCCGTCCCCGTCTCTGGTATCCTGATGCCACCGATGCCACTAAGTTTTCCGGCAATTCGTGGCGGTTGTTAGTCACGTCCGGAATATTTGATTACCTGCCGATTTGGGCTCCCTTGCCGCCTCCGGATGCCGCCGGTGACGACCTGAATATTACCGGGGGTGAGGGTTCGTTTCGACGCATCAGTAAAAAAACTAATTTTCAGCAATATCAAATAGACATCACTTCCCCGGGGGCAGTAGTCGAACTGCAAACCTTTTACTTTCCGGGTTGGAAAATCTGGGTAGACGGCAGTCCCGTACCAATTGATCCCGCCCGGGACAAATTATTAGGCCGGATGCAGGTGGATATGAACACCGGCGTTCACATTTTAACTGCCCGTTTCACCAACACTCCCGTTCGCACCATCGGCAACTCCCTTTCCCTCCTGTCCTGGTTATTGCTCATCTATACTATAGGCGCCCCCAGCCTCACAAGAGGACCTCTTGCGAAGCTATGGCCTCAAAAAACTCTGTAAAATTATATCTCCAGGATTCCTTTTACCACATTTACAATCGTGGGGTTGAAAAACGCAGTATATTTCTGGACGAGCAGGATTATTCTGTCTTCCTTTCCTACTTGGAAAACTATCTTTCACCCAAGGACAATACCTTGCTTCAAAACATTGTCACTTCACCAGGATCATCAGGGAAGCAAAAAGACCAGGCCAAGAAATTAGTCAGGCTTAAAAATTATTTCGGTCAGATTGAATTACTAAGCTACGCCCTTCTACCGAACCACTTCCATCTTCTGGTTAAACAGAAAGAAAGTGTTATTAATAGTTTCACCAATTCCCTTGGTACCAGGTATGCTATGTACTTTAATAAGAAATACCAAAGAACCGGTGTATTATTCCAGGATGTGTATAAAGCCGTACTGGTTTCCAGCGAAGAGCAGCTATTGTATCTGTCAAAATATATTCACCTGAACCCTGTTAAGTGGATGAGTTATCCCGTAACCAGATGGCGAGAGGTGCCGTATCCTAGTTCTTTGGCCGATTACATTAACGGTCTTCAGTCAAAGTGGATATGTAAAGAGTTTCTCCTGAAGTTTTTTTCAAAAAACAGATACGCCAATTCCTACGCAGATTTTATTTTGTCACCTGTCGAATCAGAAACAATTTCCCGCCTCACACTCGATTAATATCAGCCATAATACTATAGGAGGCGTCAACCTCACAAGAGGACCTCTTTTGAGGCTAATCTATACAATCTTTGCGTGTGCAAGCGCCCCCATCAGGAAACACTTCTGTTATTCGATTTTTAAATTCAGTTAATAATCCTCCCCCTGCTCGAATTCCCTCTACCACTTCATCTTCACTAATCCCATATCTAACTGCCAAAAAATTTATTAGGTTTCCGGAAGCTCCTTTGTTATGACACCGGCGACAGTCCATTTCAGGTTTGCTGATACATGGTACATTCTCCATGGGAAAGAACAATATCATAATTATGAGTTAAAATGAAGCTATGGATGATGAGATAACCCTGGTGGACATCGATCTGGATACTGTCAAAGCCAGATCTTTATCCGGCGTTGTTACCCTTATCAGCCGCTCTTTTATCCTGCAGATTGTCTCCACCATCGGTTTTTTTCTGTTGTCCGTCTTTTTAGGTCGTCCCGAAATCGGTCTCTTTATTGCCGTCAATGATTTGGTGTCAATACTGGGTTATTTTTCGGACATCGGTTTGGCTGCCTCTCTGATTCAGAAAAAAGCCAAAGTCACCCTCACCGACCTGCGCACCACCTTCACCCTGCAGCAGGTATTGGTAATTTTACTTCTTATAATTACTCTTTCACTCACCCCCCGGATTTCAGCTTATTACCACATCTCCGGCTCCGGCATGTGGCTTTTATATTCGCTGTTAGCTGCGTTCTTCCTGGCTTCCCTGAAAACCATTCCCTCGGTCATATTGGAGCGTCATCTCCAATTCAAAACATTGGCTGCGGTCGAAGTCGCGGAAACTCTGGTTTTCTACTTTGTTGCGGTGCTGTTAGCCTGGCAGGGCAGGGGAGTTACCGCATATGCCTGGGCTGTTATTTTACGGGGATTGGTCGGAACGATCCTAATCTACTGGCTGGCCCCCTGGAAATTAGGATTGTCCGTCTCTGTCACTTCACTCAAAACCCTCTTGTCTTTCGGTTTACCATTTCAGATCAACACTTTCATGGCTGTTATCAAAGACCGTTTATTAAACATTTTTCTCTGGAAGATAATTGGGGCGGATGGGATCGGAATCATCGGATGGGCTCAGACCTGGTCCCAAAAACCCCTGCGGTTTGTAATGGACAATGTCACCAAAGTCACGTTTCCGGCCTACGCCCGACTTCAGGATCAGCCCCAACAACTGCGTTCGGCTCTGGAAAAAACTCTCTTTTTCATCACTTTAATTACTTTCCCTGTAGTTGGTGGTATGGCAGCCATTGCTCCTCAATTAATCCGGATAATTCCCCAGTACGGTAAATGGGAAGCGGCACTGATCCCATTGATAATATTTTGTTTCGGGAGCGCCTGGGCGGCGGTTTCAACCCCGATAACCAATTATTTTAATGCCGTCGGCAAGGTTAAGTACAATTCGTTCCTGATGATGATGTGGACTGTATTGACTTGGCTTCTTATCCCGCCCTTTGCCGTAAAATATGGATATATTGGTGTAGCATACGCCTCAGGTATTATTGCATTATCATCTATAGTCCCGATAATAATCGCCCTTAGACTCACTCACTTTAATATATTAAATAGTTTCGGCAAGACCGCTATTGCCACCCTTTCCATGTTGACCGCATCAGTTTCTTTATCTGTTATTCTTTCCGCTACTTTGACTAATTTAATTTTAAATTGTTTAATTTCCGGACTTGTATACATTCTGGCGGTTTATTTATTGGTCGGATCGTCTTTGATAGCTGACGGTCAAAAATTTTTCCATGCCCTGGTCAAAAAAAGCTAAATGGGGTTTAATTCTCTGTGGTTCCCTGGTATGGTCCGCCACCATGGTCAAAAGCGGTCTGGTTTATGACTACGGTATTGGATTCTGGGGACCAAACGGCCACGATGGGGTGTGGCATATTTCCCTGGCCTCAGGTCTCTCCCGGGGAACTCTGCAAATGCCGATCTTTGCGGGTGAAAATATCCGCAACTATCATCTGGGATTCGACTTTCTTCTTGCAGTCATTTTTCGTCTGACCAGCCTGCCTGTCTCCAGGATCTATTTTCAGGTATTACCTCCCGTAATTTCAATTTTGACAGGTTTAGCCGTTTATAGTCTGGTTCTTCGCTGGTGCAGAGACAAAACAGCCGCCTGGTGGTCCGCTTTTTTTATATATTTTGGTGGCAGCTGGGGTTGGCTGGTTTCCTGGCTTCGTTCTGGTCGTCTCGGAGGTGAGTCTATGTTTTGGTCCCAGCAAGCCATTTCCACTCTTATCAATCCGCCGTTTGCTTTATCCGTTCTTCTGATTTTGATAGGTTTGCTGAGCTTTCAAAGAAAGAGATTCTGGCCGGCGGTCCTGGTTTTCGCTGTAACCGGCTGGGTAAAGATTTATGCCGGTGTGATCAGTTTTTCTGGTTTGTTGATATGGGGTATGTTTGACTGGATTCGATATCGAGAGACATTTACGCTCCGGGTACTGCTGGCTTCCGGTGCTATCTTTTCTCTGCTATTTTTCCCCTTCAACCAGGCCTCTGCAAATTTGCTCGTCTGGAAGCCCTTTTGGTTTTTAGAAACGCTTACCGGATTTTCGGACAGGCTGAACTGGCCATATCTTCATCAGGTCATGGTAAACAACTTTGCCACCGGCGACTGGATGAAATATTCGATTGCAGTTATAGCGGCATTTTGCATATTTATCGTAGGCAACTTAGGTACCAGAATCGTTTCGATTTTCTGTTTGATCCGTGATAATCATGGTCTGTCTCTGCCCTACGTTTTTCTGGGGCAGGGGATAATATTGGGAATTTTGTTCCCTCTACTTTTTATTCAGACCGGAACCCCCTGGAACACCATCCAGTTCTTCTATTACTCCCAGGTATTCGCAGGAATTCTCGCCGGTGTAGCCGTCTCAAATATTTTGAAAATCGTGAAATTTAGCAATTTTTTAAGAATTGGAATTTGGATATTGGTAATTGGGCTGACATTGCCCACCACCTATGACACTCTCCATCATTACCTGCCTTCACGACCACCGGCCATGATTCCCCAATCCGAAATCCTGGCCTTGGATTTTCTCTCCCGTCAGCCTCCGGGAGTGGTCCTTACTCCGGTTTTCACCCGGTCTGATTTCCCCCCTCCCAAACCTCTCTACTTGTATGAATCCACAGCCTACGTTTCGGCTTTTGGGGGACACCCGGTTTTTCTGGAGGACGAAATCAACCTGGACATTACCGGCTACGACTGGCGTTCCGCCAGACAGGAACTCGAGGATTTTTTCACCACTACCGATGCTTCCGCCGCCCGCGGCTTCCTCCAGGGCCGGAATATCCGCTACCTGTATCTTCCCGATGTGGCCCGTATGCACCCGCGGCTGGGAGCAGGGGAAATGGGGATGAAGACGGTCTTTGAAAACACCCAAGTCGCCGTCTGGGCCGGGAACTAGCACCTTTCCGGTAAATCCCTATTGTTTGCTAAATGCACTGGGGTAGGGGAGTCGGCTCCAATTAGTTAGCAGGTACTGGATACCCCTGAAATTCCATACATACATCCGGTGCAGAATAATCACTAATAATATCGGCCAGATTAGGGTGCTCCAATTAAATTTATTACCCCATCTCTCCCCGATTATTTTTAGCATCACCAGAACTAATGCTCCTATCCGGATGATATTCGTCGGATTGCCGGCCGTGTGATACTGGGCGTAACCCCAATACCAGCTGCTGGAAAATCCGAAAAAGAAAAGCAATCCCAAGTTGATCCAGTTCGGTTTCAGTCGGATTTCATTAATCAATCCCGCCCACAACAGGCAAAACACTGCCCCCAAAGGGAAGAAATACCAGGCTGAATTTCCCCCGCCAAATAAGGTGACGGACAGGATATAGGTGGCAGCAAAAATCACCGGCAAAAAATGGGCAGCTTTTGTCCCCAGATAGATCAGTACCAGCCATCCTCCGATCCACCAGCCGTCGATGGGAAAATCCAAAAACCACAGCCTGCCAACCGCTTCCCAGAGGTTGACAGTCCCCCACAGTCCCCTGCCCGCTTGAGCCAGCATCACCCGTATAAATAGTTGAGGGGCAATCCATAAACCGTATATGACATATAACCCTCCGATGAACAGCCCGCTGGCTAGAAATATTATTAGGTATTTCCAGCTGATTTTTTCTTTAACTCCCCAGACTACACCGGCTACCAACACCCCTATTCCCGGGAATTTAGACAGCATCGCCGCCCCGGATACTAATCCCGCACCGGCAAATAATTTGACATTCCCGCGGCTTTTTGCCAGCTTCAGGATAATCATAGCCAGCAACATCAGGGGGCTGATCACGTTCTCAGTCAGCACCATCCTACCGGAAAATACAGTCGACGGCATGGTTGAATAAAGGGCGACCGCAGCAATTCCGCCTGTCGCTCCGTATAACAGATATCCCAGAATACCAGTCAAACCCGCAGTTACCAGACTGACGTAACGGGGGATCGCCCGCAATTGATCCGGTGTAATATCAATCAGGGATTTGTTGTCATTTTTCGCTCCCCATGTGTAAATCAGCCCCGCCAGCGGCGGATGGTCAAAATACGGCTGGACAAGGGCAATCTGTTTTTTCCCCAAACCGTAATCATATTCCACTACCGCAATTCCCGGCATAGGAACATTTTTAATCCGGGTCCAATTCGGTGTTTTTCCCTGCACTTCCAGATTCGTACCCTTCAGACTGCTCCCCGGAAAATTCGGACTGTACGCGCCCAAATTCGTCGTCCACCCTACAGGCAGCCCCCCGTTTGCCAGGCTCATTCCTGACCACAGGACGGCATATTCATCAAACGTTTCGCCCACCTTGGGAATGCTGTCGACACTGATTATTTTAAGCGGCCAGGTGTGAAATAAAATTAAACCGCAAACCACTCCGGTTATAAGAATTTTAATGATTCGCATAAACTGTATTATAAAACGGATTTGGCTTAGGGCCGATTTGAATTATTTATTAGAAACACCGATAATACAAAGTCAGAAGCTATGCTTTCGGTTGTTATCACTGCCTGGAATGAGGCCCAAAATCTCCCACGGGTTGTTGAATCAGTCCGCAAACTGGCGGATGAAATAGTAGTAGTTGTGGACCAGTCATCGACCGACGGCACTAAACAAGTCGCCACAAAATTAGGTTGTACGGTATATTCCCACGCTCATTCCGGCTTCGTGGAGCCGATGCGCAATTATTCTATCTCCAAAGCTAAAAATGACTGGGTTTTGCTCCTGGATGCTGATGAAGAGATTCCTTCCGGACTAGGACAAAAAATAAAATCGCTTATTTCCCGGTCTGACGTAGATTATTATCGCCTGCCCCGGAAAAATATTATTTTTAATAAATGGATTAAAAGCCAGCATTGGTGGCCGGATTATGTCTATCGATTATTCAAAAAAGGCCATATCACCTGGGAAGATACCATTCATAGTGTCCCGTTTACCAGAGGTCGGGGTGAGGATCTCCCGTCACATGAGTCTTTAGCCATCATTCATCACCATTACGATTCGGTCAGCCAGTACCTGGATCGGATCAATCGCTATACCGATCACCAATTGCGGCATTTACATGACAATAACCATCGTTTTTCGCCTGCAGATCTGATCGTTTATCCGGTTAAAGAATTTCTCTCGCAGTACTTTGCCAGACGTGGGTACTCGGAAGGACTACACGGTTTGGCTTTGTCTTTACTGCAGGCTTATTCAGAACTGGTCTTGTATTTAAAATTCTGGGAGACACTTAAATTCCCCCAAAATAAATTTACTCCCGGGGATTTAAATAACGAATTACGAAAAACGAATAACGAGCTGTCATGGTGGTATTACCAGTCAAAAATTGACTCCGCTCCCTTTGTTCTCAAACCCTGGTGGAAATTCATTCGTCGTCTGAAGGTATGAACATAGCCGCCGTAGTACTGGCTTACAATTCCCGTGATTATATCCCGGCCTGCCTCGAATCCCTGCTTCGTGTAAAAACGGCTTCGCACGATCTGCAAATTACCGTCATAGACAACAATTCCTCTGACCAATCTGCCGATGTTGTCAGACAAAAATTTCCCCGCATCAAACTAATTACCAATACCCGCAATCTGGGTTACGCTGAAGGCAACAACATTGGTATCCGTGATGCATTGGAAAACAAGGCCTCTTTTATCTGGATTATCAACCCGGATGTTACGGTGGATACAAACTGTTTATTGCACTTGCTGGCTGCAGCTGAAAAAGACAGAAGTGCGGGGATATTCGGCCCAAAAATCTATTTTTCCCCTGGCCACGAGTTCCATCAGGAAAGGTATCTTGATAGCGACCGGGGTAATGTATTGTGGTATGCCGGTGGGAATATGGATTGGCCGAATCTCATCGCCGCCCACCGGGGAGTCGATCAGGTTGACAAAGGCCAATATGACCACGACATAGAGACCGATTTCATTACCGGTGCCTGTATGTTTATTAGAAATCGGGTAATAAATGACATAGGCTTCTTCGACCCGAAATATTTTTTATATTACGAGGAAAATGATTTCTGCCAGAAGGCCAAAAGGCATCACTGGAAATTGATGTACGTCAGCCAGGCCGTAGCCTGGCATATCAATGCCCACTCTGCAGGCGTCGGCTCTTCCCTGCAGGACTACTACATTGCCCGTAATCGTCTCCTGTTCGGGTTGCGCTATGCTCCTTTAAGAACCAGAATTGCCCTGGTTAGGGAATCCATCCGGCTCTACCTGTCCGGACGGCCTTGGCAACGGCGGGGGGTGTTGGATTACTATACCGGCAATCTGGGATTCGGTTCTTTCCAGGCTGAATAATATGCTTTCCGCAATTGTTATCGCTGAAAACGAGGAAAAATTGATCGGTGACTGTCTGATGTCGCTTTCTTTCGCCGACGAAATCATAGTAGTCGACAGCGGCAGTACTGATAATACGATTACCGTTGCGAAATCCCGCGGTGCCCGCGTAGTCAAAGTCCGGGGTGATGATTTTTCCGCGTTCAGAAACAAGGGACTGTATGCGGCTGAAGGCGACTGGATTCTTTACGTGGATGCCGATGAGCGCGTCAGTCCGTTACTGCGTCGCGAGGTACAAACTGCAATATCCGACGGTTCACCTGTGGGGGCTTATGCCCTATTGCGGAAAAATATCTACCTGGGTCGTCACATGCAACATGGAGGTTGGGGGAATGATTATGTTATCAGATTGTTTAATAAATCAAAGTTAGAAAAATGGCAGTATCCCCTGCACGAGCAGCCGGTATATTCGGGTAAGTTGGAGAAACTTTCAGAAGCCTTGATTCATTTCTCACACCGGGATCTTTCGTCAATGGTCGATAAAACTCTCTTATTTACGGTATACGAAGCCCGGCTAAGATTTGATTCCGGTCATCCCCCGATGGTAGTCTGGAGGTTTTTGCGGGTCATGTATACGGAATTCTGGCTGCGGTTTGTAAAGCTGGGAGCCTGGCGGGACGGAACCGAAGGCGTCATCGACGGCATTTTTCAAGTTTTCAATATGTTTATAATTTACGCCCGACTCTGGGAAATGCAAAATATTGTAAAATCAGATCATTCCCCCCAGTCTTAAACAACCGATTTACGTTTCCCGGGCAGGCAGAGCCTCCTATATAATCCCTCTCTGGTCGTAACTTTTTGTTAAGATATATTCATGCGTGCGGCGGTTTACAATCCTTATTGGGAAACCATGGGAGGGGGAGAGCGGTACACAGCCTCGTTCGTGAAACTGCTACAGGATTCCGGTTGGCAGGTGGACATTCTCTGGCCGCGAGACATTTCTCCTGAGATTAATCTCCGTTTCGGAATAGACATCTCCGGAGTAAATTTTATTTCTTCTACCCCCTATTCACTAATCACTAATCACTATCAACTCGTATTCTGGCTTTCTGACGGTAGTCTGCCCACCTCTCTGGCCAAAAAAACTTTAATCCATTTTCAATTCCCGTTTAAAAACGTCGGGGGTAAAATATTTACCAATCTGATTAAATCACGCTTCTATACTTTTGTTGTCAACTCTAAATTTACCAAATCCGTTGTCGATCCTGAGTTCAGGATTAACAGTACAGTCGTATACCCGCCAATAGATACCTCAAAGTTTAAACCGGGTAAAAAAACAAACACTATTCTTTATTTAGGGCGTTTTTCCGATTTGACACAGGCCAAAGGTCACGCCTTATTGATCGACGTCTTTAAACAAATCTACTCAAAAATTTCCGGTTGGGAATTAATCATAGCCGGTGGTACCAGGGTAGGAACAGCTCCGGGACAATTAAAAAAGCTGCAGCAGCAGGCAGGTAATCTCCCTTTAACCATTATCACCGACCCGGAATTTACCCGGATACGGGAAATGTATTCCCATTCAAAAATCTTCTGGTCTGCCAGTGGTTACTATGCAGACGAAATTAAAGATCCGGCTAAAACCGAACATTTCGGAATCAGCCTGGTCGAGGCTATGGCGGCCGGTTGTGTGCCGTTGGTCACCAACCACGGAGGTCATAAGGAAATTGTTGACCATAATCTTAACGGTTTCTTGTGGGATCAACCCGGTCAGCTCGCGGATTTAACGCTTCAAATAATCAAAGACCCAAATAAACTTGGTCATCTTTCCCTTGCCGCCCGCACCAGGAGTAAAATATTCGATATCAGCAAGTTTAATCGGAAATTTGAGGAACTTTTAATACTATGAAAAATATGCTTCCCTGGTTGATACTCGGACTTAGTCTCAGGTTGGTACTGATGCCCGTTACCCTGCATCCGGATTTCCGGGCTGTTAATTTTGCCGCAGATATAATCGTTCACAAAGGTCAAATTTTAGATTTTTATAACTATCTCAGCCGTCAGCCGCGGACCGATCCCTTGGTAAAACTTTATGGAGACGGACTGTTTATTTATCCGCCTTTAGCGTATCTGACCCATGCTCTTTTCAATTTTTTTCTATCACCCCTTTATCCTCACTCAGCTTTTAATACCCTTATATCCGATATCGGTCAGTTAAGATCGGATCCCGGGTTGCCGTTCTTGCTGCTGTTATTAAAACTGCCGTATTTGCTGGCGGATATTCTCTGTCTGCTGCTGATTTACCGGTTATTACCAGACAAATTAAAAATTTCAGGCAGCTTGCTCTGGATTTTTAACCCTGTAAATATTTACGTCTCATACATGATCGGCCAATTCGATATCTTTATCGCTTTATTCTTGCTGTTGGCTGTGTATTTATCCAAACGCAAATCACTTCTGGCAGCCGTCTGCATCGGACTGGCTGCAGGTTTCAAACCCCTGCCGTTGTTTTTTCTACCCCTGCTCCCCGGACCAAAGTTAAAAAATATTATTGTCGGACTATTGACTTATCTGGTGATTATAATTCCGTATCTTGCATCTTCGGGATTCAGACAATATGCGCTTCTGGCGGGCCTGTCTGACAAAATAGTGTATGCCAAAATTATGGTCTCCGGATCTCAGTTCATACCCCTTTTTGTATTGGGTCTGGTATTGATTTACTGGTGGCAATGGTTAAAGCCTGGCGATTTATCACTTTCCGGATGGTTCAGTGCACTGCTTCTTCTGTTTTACTCGGTTACCCATTTTCATCCCCAATGGTTTGTCTGGGTTACCCCTTTCCTTCTACTTTTATATATTCGCAATCCTCGTCTAAAATTTCCGACTCTGATTATAATGCTCTCTTATTTAATAATTATACTGGGATTCGAACCTTCATTACATCTGGGATTATTCGGCATTAATTTTAGTTTCTTTGATTGGATGAATCGGTTCTATCCGGCGGGTACGGCAATCTCCATTGCCCGGGGAATATTAGCTGCTTCCGGATTGTTTTTGGTCTCTCAGATCCGTCATCCGGACTCTGATTAAATCACGAAGCGACCCGAAAATATCTTTGGCTAATTTAACTTTAGTCATACCGTCATTTTTCCATACCATTGGCACCTCTCTTATTTTCAGACCCTTTTTCACAGCCAGATATAGTACCTGGGTATCAAAACCCCACCCGGATATTGTAAGTTTAGGAAAGATCAAATCCACTGCTTCGCGGTTAAAACATTTAAACCCGCAAGTGAAATCCGAAATCGGGTAACCCGCTATCCACTGGGACAATTTCGTAAATCCCCGCCCCAGCCACTCCCGAATCAGAGGTTGGTGAACCAGTATTTTCGCTCCCGGTCGGCGTCTGACTCCGATAATCACATCGTCACTGGTCAGAAACGGCGCCAGCTTATCCCATTCACTCACCGGAGTGGATAAGTCAATGTCGGTAAAAAGGCTGTATTTACCTTTTCCGGCCAGCATCCCAGTTTTGACGGCAAATCCCTTACCCCGGTTATGCGGGTATGATACTATTTTTACAAGCTTGGAAGGATACTTTTTGAAGATCCGGCGGACTTCCTCCGCTGTATTGTCCGTGCTCCCGTCATCAACCACAATCACTTCAAAATTAAATCCTTTTCCTGAAAAATATGCCAGAATTTCACGCAGATGCCACACCCGTTGACTCTCGTTATAAACCGGTACCACCACAGTTAAAAATGGCATAATAGTAGAATTATCTCATATTATGGGCAAACCTCTTTTTTGGATAGTCACATTTATCTTGTTTCTGCCTCTCATATTTTTCCGCCCGGTGTTTTCCGGTCGGATTCCCCTGCCGCTTGATGTCATGGTAGGGGGTTATTATCCCTGGCTGGATTATAAATGGGGATACGTTGTGGGTGTGCCCTACAAGAACGCCTCCCTCAGCGATGTGTTTTCCCAGCTCTACCCCTGGCGAACTCTGGCGGCGGACATGATGCGCCATGGACACCTGCCGTTATGGAATCCTTATTCCTTCTCCGGCACTCCGCTTTTGGCCAATTGGCAGTCCGCCCCGTTCTATCCCCTTAACCTATTCCTTCTGCTGCTGGGCCCGGTATGGGGCTGGTCGACCCTTCTTTTTTTACAGCTCCTGCTATCCGTACTCTTCATGTATTTCTATCTGCGGGTAATCCATGCGTCCCGTGCTGCCTCACTTACAGGAGGTATCGTATTCGCCTTTTCCGGCTTCATGATGACTTATTTGGAATATGCTACTACCGGACAGATTATCATGTGGCTGCCGTTGGCATTGTTATTGTGGGAAAAATTTGTTAATACCCGTAATTTCCGCTTCCTCTACATCCTACCCCTGATTTTATTTTTCGTCTTTACCGGAGGTTTTTTCCAGCCTGCCGTTTATTTCCTTATTGTCTGCGCTGTTTACTTCATGTGGCGGTCACCCTCCCCCCGCAGGCTGCCGCGATTGATACTCCCCGGGCTGATTTTGCTCTGGGGAGTGGGCACAGCAGCTTTGCAGTTATTACCAACCTGGGAACTGTTGGGGTTATCAATCCGCAGCCTGGATCACAACATCATCGAGTATTCTTACGGTCTTCTGCCGCTGAAAAATCTGATCACTTTATGGTCCCCGGATTTTTTCGGTAACCCTTCAACTCAGAATTTTTGGGGATTTATGGGTTATCAGGAGACAGCCGGGTACTTTTCCGTTATTGCCATATGTTTCGCTGTTTGGGGAATTACAAAAGCTCAGACCGGATTCCACCGCCGCTTTTTCACCCTGGTATTTCTTGCTACTCTGCTCCTGGCGTTCAAAAACCCGGTGTCCCAATCAGTTTACCGGTTTTCCCTGCCGGGATTGTCCACCGGTTATGCATCCCGATGGTTGATTCTGACTACTTTTGCCGGTGCCGTATTAGCTGGTTTGGGTATTGATGCCTGGTCCAAAAAACCTGCCCGGTTTTTCCGCATCCCGATGTTTACCGTGGCTGCTTTATCCGGCTTGATCATCGGTTTATATTTTGTGGTCAGGACGTTCAACTCCTCGGGTGCCGACATTGCCGGGATTGTTGCCATGGCCGGTCATTACCGCATCGGACTCCGCAATACCCTGGTTCCGGTAATGTTATTGTCCGGATTGTGTTTAATTTTATTCCTGCCCCTGCCTAAACGTCTAAAGCCCTGGCTATTTATGCTGCTGATTTCTCTCGATTTATTGCGGTTTGCAGTCAAATTTACCCCGTTTTCGCCCGCCGGGTTTACAAAGACATCCCTCCCGGTGATCGATTATATTTCTCAAAATATCGGCAATTATCGGATGGAACGGGAAAAAAAGACTTCCCTGCCGCCCAATACCTGGACCTATTTCAGACTCATGACCCCCTCTGGATATGATCCGCTGTATCCCAAAACTTATGCCTGGTTTTATCATCTTTATGCCACCGGACCGGCGGCTACCCAGTCGGCTATGAGAGATTTCCCTCCCCGCTATTTCACCCGTTATGCCGAAAATGATAGTTATGATTCGCAATTAATGAACCTGGCCGGCGTCAAATATTTGTTGGCAGTCAAAAAAGATGCGGAAGGTCATGTTACCCCGGACGGTATTTTCACCGATTACCGGATATCCACGGCCCAATTTATCCCCAAATTCACGGACGGAGCCTCGGTAGTTCTGGAAAATATCCGGGTTTTACCGCGGGTCAAATTATATTCAGGATTTGATGTCCGGTCTGATTCCGTTTCTGCAATCCAATTGCTCGCCCAAGGTTATGATTTCACCAAAAGGATTATTATTGACCGCGACCCCGGTATACCTCTGGGGGTGGGGGAGAATGACCGGGTGGAAATCACTTCCTATCAGCCGGACAGGGTCCGTATCTCCGCCTCCACCGGCGCTGACTCCTTACTTTTATTGACAGACTCCAATTATCCCGGTTGGAAAGCCGATATCGACGGAAACCCCACCACCGTCATGACGGCATTCGGAAACTTTCGGGCAGTGTTATTACCGGCAGGTACTCACACGGTCACTTTTTCCTACTTTCCCGCCAGTTTCACAGCCGGTTTCATGATCACTGTCGTAAGTTTGCTTATCGCTTTTAAAAAGCTAAAATCAGCATCGTGACAGTATCTGTTATAATTCCCGCCTATAACGGCTTGGAATTTATAAAGTCCAACTTGGACACAGTGCTGGCCCTTAAAGCCGGGGAAGTGATAGTTGTGGATGATGCCTCGACAGACGGAACTGCCGGATACATTACGAGAAATTATCCGCTGGTAAAAGTTATCGCCCTGTCGCAAAACGTCCGCTTCCCCAAAGCGGTTAATTTAGGAGTAAAAAAAGCCTCCGGAGATATTATTGTCCTTTTAAACCAGGACGTTAAGCCGGAATCTGATCTTTTAAAATCAGTTCTTCCCCATTTTTCCCAATCTGGTCTGTTTGCCGTCACCTTCCATGAGCAAAAATATTCGTGGGCTTCAGCTCATATAAATCAGGGTATGTTGGAATTTTCTGACGGCACCCGCGACAATCGAATCCACGCCTCGTTTTGGGCTTCAGGTGCGGGGTCAGCGTTTCGAAAATCGATGTGGCGGGAATTGGGCGGATTTGACGAAAGCCTTACCCCGGGTTATTACGAGGATTTGGATCTGGGATGGAGGGCTCACAAGCGGGGGTACAACATTATCTGGGACCCGGAGGCCAAAATATCCCATATTCGGGAAACGGCCTACCCCAAAGCTTTCCCTGCCGGGTATTTACACCGGATAAAAGAACGCAATTTTCTGCTGGTCCAATGGAAAAACCTGGACCGCAAATATCTCCTTTCTCATATCTCATCTCTCATTTCCCGTGTCACCCATCACCCCGGCTTCCTCGTCCCCGCATTAATGGCGGTCGTTCGTCTGCCTCAGGTTCTGATTTTCAGGAATCGTGAGAAAAAATACATCCGCACCGCTGACGACCGGCTGTTTACAGAGTTTAGCCGTCCCCAAACTGCATATCCTCCGAATAGTACCGCACTGTAAAACAAATCACCGGCCAGCGAATTTCTAAAAAACGGAATTCCCATCACATAAGATTGCGCCAGACCCATCATGGTCTTGGGGTACATTCCGGAGGACGCCCACACCCCGAAATTTGTAATCAGAAAAAACTGGACGGAAAATAATATCGCTGCCCCGGCAACCGGTAAGGCACTCACCCGATTCTTAAGTCTTTTCCCCATCAGGACTCCCATAAAAAAACTACCGTAAACCCAGATCATAGTACTATGGAAACCCAGGAAAACATCCGATACCAGCAGGGCAAGCAAAGGGACAGCCGGGGCTTTCTTTCCGGACAAATACGTTCCGCAAAACAATGCCATCGCACCTATCGGTGCGAAGTTTGCCGGATGCGGTAATAGTCGTACAGCCACCGTCGCCCATATCATCAACAACACTGTCATTTTTTCTCCTTCTCCAGTTTCCACTCAATTTTATCCCCCGGTTTCAACCGGTATTGATTGGCTCCCACCTGTCCCATAGTCCCGTTTACATAATAAATCCAATATTTTCCGTCACCGGATTTTACTCCGTCTATTACCTCCACCAGTTTACCGAAATCGAATTCCTTAATCTGTACTTCATGTAAATTTCGGAGGGACTCCAGTACCGATGCCTCCGACGCAACGGTAATTACATTTTCAACTATTCTGCCTTCCCCGTAGTCTATTCTTAAACTTGAACTTTGACTTAAACTTGGTTTCGGACTTGGACTCAGACTTGAACTATTCTCCGTAATCGGCCTGTACAACACTACCCCCAGCGTCAGTATCGCGACAAGAAAAAGAAGTTTTTTAACTTTCATATACCCGGCTACGGGGTGTTGCTAAAGTAATCAGGCGACCCGGCTGTTACGGTTGCGGCCCAGTGTCTGAGTTGCACAGACTTCGCTGATATACCGCCACTAGAGTAAAATATATTCCAATGGTTGTCAACCGTCCCGTTATCAGTGTGATCATAGTCAGTTGGAATGTCCGGGAGTCTGTTTCGCGTTGTCTGGATTCTGTATTTGCAGCAGCTTACCCCCGACTGGAAGTCATTGTCGTCGACAATGCTTCTACCGACGGATCAGTTCAAATGATAAAAGATAAATTCAAAAATGTAAAACTTATATCCAATACCGAAAACTCCGGTTTTCCGAAAGCCGTCAACCGGGGAATTTTTGCAGCTGTCGGTGATTATTACCTGGTATTGAACCCGGATACCCGAATTCCACGGCATTTTTTTGATTTTGTTCTGGAATATGCCCGGACTAATCCGGATCTGGGAGTACTCGGACCGCGGTTTAAAAACCCTGACGGCTCACTCCAGGGATCGGTATTCCCCGAACCGTCGGTTTCCGATACCATCCGCGAATATTGGTTTGGTCAACAGGGCTTGACTGCAAAATTTACCCCCGACTCGGACTCTCCGGTGACCGTCAATGCCGTCTCCGGGGGGTGTATGTTTATACCCAAATCCACTTTTACCAGGATCGGTACTTTTACCGAAAGTGTATTTATGTACTATGAGGACCTAGATTATTGCCGCCGCATTCGTAATTCAGGATTGCAGGTTATCTTCCATCCGGGTATATCCATAATTCATGAACATGGTATGAGTTCCGGAAAATCGAGTCAGGGAAAATACCGGAATTTTATCGAATCAATAATTTATCCGTTTCGAAAATTACTGAAGTTACCCAACCGGATTCAAAGCTTCCAGCGTTATCAAACCGAATCCGGAGTCTGGTACAACGGTTGGCTAAAGCACACTCTCATTGCAGGTATTATCTGGACTTCTCGAAAGTGGCCCGCCATATTTCACCGGAAAGTGCAAAATTAGCCCCGGCCCATTCTTTATTATCCAACACTCTCCAGGCGATGGATTTATAAATCCCTCCGAAAATCAGGATCCAGGGCAGAATAATCTGCTGCCACCGCGGATTGTGTTTGGAAAACCAGTAGATATAACCTTTTGCCTCCCCGGCAAAGGCTTTGGCCATGCTTTTGATACTGGCACCTTTAAGATGCACACATTTTGCCGCCGGGGTAAAGAACACTTTAAATCCCGCTTTTTTAATTCGGTACATCCACTCCGTTTCCTCCCCATACATAAAATACTTCTCATCCAACCCGCCGGTCTTTTCCCGGACCGTTCTTTTTAACCAGACAAACGCTCCCATCACCCAGTCCGCTTCCGTGGTCTTTGTATACCGGGAAAAATCCCGGACATGAATAGCCCTGAAATACTTGCGGATGACGGGAAAATTATCAATAAATGACATAAACAGGATAATGCGGGACAGGGTGGGAAAATATCCCCACGATTGTTGCAGGGTTAAGTCCTGATTTAAAAGTTGGCATCCCGCCACGTCACATTCCGGATTAGTATCAGTAAACTCAACCATTTTTACCAATGTGTCCGGAAAGACAAAAGCGTCGGAATTCAAAAGCAGCAGCCATTCTCCCCGGGCTATTGCCATACCTTGATTGTTTGCCGCCGCAAATCCGGTATTCTTTTTGTTTATCAGGACTTTTACTTTCGGATACCTCTTCTTAATTGCCGCCGCCGATCCGTCAGTTGATGCGTTATCGATTACAATCGTTTCCACCGGTGACCCCGTCTTGTCCTCGAAATCTTCAATTGCCCGCGACAACCTCTTCAGGCATTCCAGCGTCACCTCCCGGGTATTGTAACTGACCACAATCACCGACAGCATGGTCTCTATTATATAATGGAACGGATGGGACTTTTTTTGCCTCTGAT